>NZ_KV789205.1:749-244399 GCF_001807495.1 Corynebacterium sp. HMSC08C04
CCCGGTTTCGGCGGCTTCGATGGGTCGAACGCAGGTTAATTCAGCAACGAAACTATCAACCGGCATTTCCGGTCTATGCACGGCGGGGGAGTGGAGTAGTTCAACGTGGCGTTGATGAACCTTGGAGAAGGATCGGAATCTTCTTAGCAGTTATACGCCGGTCGGGTGTGGCAGCTAGGCTGGGATGGATAGCTTAAAACCATCATTACCGTGAGGAGATTCCCACCATGTGTCCACCGGAGAGGGCAGCGGCGCGCGCCGTCGAACTTTTTAAGCAATACGGGCAAGGCGATACCGCTGTTACCGCATTGGACCATGTCAACGTGGTCTTCGAGCGCAATAAATTTACTGCCATCATGGGCCCGTCAGGTTCAGGAAAGTCTACGCTGATGCACACCATGGCCGGTCTTGATTCAGCTACTAGTGGTTCAGCCTTTATCGGCGACACGGATATGTCGCAGCTAAACGACAAGTCCATCACCGCACTGCGCCGTGACCG
Organism: Corynebacterium sp. HMSC08C04; assembly: GCF_001807495.1. Lineage (NCBI taxonomy): Bacteria > Bacillati > Actinomycetota > Actinomycetes > Mycobacteriales > Corynebacteriaceae > Corynebacterium > Corynebacterium sp. HMSC08C04. Next base: position 1,249 of record NZ_KV789205.1, read on the forward strand.
CCTAGGGTTCATCTTCCAGTCTTTCAACTTGGTACCTACCCTAACTGCGGCAGAAAACATTACCCTGCCAATGAATATCGCTGGCAAGGAAGTAGATAAGTCCTGGTTCGATGAGGTGACAACCCGTCTGGGATTGGCACAGCGCCTGAGCCACCGTCCCGCAGAGCTTTCCGGCGGTCAGCAGCAGCGCGTGGCGTGTGCGCGTGCGCTTGTATCCCGCCCAGAGATCATCTTCGGCGATGAGCCCACCGGCAACCTTGATTCCAATTCTTCCGCGGAGGTTTTGGATATTCTGCGTACCGCAGTGGATCAAGATGACCAGACCGTCGTCATTGTCACCCACGATGCCAAGGCAGCCTCATACGCAGACCGCGTGGTCTTCCTGGCCGACGGCAAGCTGGTCAACGAGCTGCAGAATCCAACCATGGAATCCATCCACAAGGTCATGGCGGAGATCGAAAGCTAATGGCTAGAAATACCACCATGCGCAAGGTCTCCTTGCGCAATATCGTTGCCCATAAGCTCCGCCTTGCGCTGACGCTGCTCGCGGTCGTCCTTGGCACCGCCTTTATTGCCGGCTCGTTCATGTTCACCAATTCCCTGTCGAATACTTTCGATGCGGCGGTTTCCAATGCTTTTACTGGTGTTGACGCTGCCGTCAGCAAGAAGGATTCGGGCCCGGACTTGGATGAAAAGATGCGCCAGGACCTAGCTAACGACGACATGGTCGGCAAGGTCAACATCGAAAGCGCGCAAAACGTGGTCGTCGCCAATGACAAGGCCGAAGCATTCCAGACCACCGGCGGTGGGGCGAGCGTTAGGCCCTACTACAACGCTGAAGAGTCGGTAGGTGAGCCCGGCGAGATTATCCAGGGCGAGGCGCCACACGGTACTGGCGAGGTCACCATCAACGATGCCGCGGCAGAAAAGTACGGCGTCACCGTTGGCCAAAAGCTGCTCGTTGTCCACCCTGACAAGCGTGACGAGGTCACCGTCGCTGGCATCGAGAAGCCAGCCGTGGACGCAGGCCCAAGTATTACCCTGCAGATGGATAGCAAGGCCTTCGTTGAACGCTACGGAAACTCGCAGCAGCTGAAGGTCTCTGCCGCTGAGGGAGTAAGCCCAGAGCAGCTCGTCGATCATCTTAACGCCACCTACGACGTCGAGGCGGAGTCCGGCGAAAAGCTTGCAGAGGAAATGTCGGATGCTATTTCTTCGGCGCTGAAGTTCGTCAATTACTTCCTCATTGCCTTCGGCCTCATCGCGCTGTTGGTCGGCACCTTCATTATCGCGAACACCTTCTCCATGATCGTCGCACAGCGCACCAAAGAGTTTGCGCTGTTGCGTGCGCTGGGCGCATCGCGCCGACAAATTACCCGCTCGGTCGTCGTTGAGTCCTTCATCGTGGGCCTTTTGGGCTCCGCGGTGGGCGTCGTCGCCGGCATGGGCCTGGTGGCGATCATCAAGGCCGTGCTTGCATCCCGCGGCATGCCTGCAGATAGCGGCCTCGGATTGAGCCCGCTTGCGGTCATCGTGCCCATCATTCTGGGCACCGTGGTTACGGTGGTTTCCGCATGGGCACCTGCCCGCCGCGCGGGTGCAGTCGAGCCGGTTGAGGCCATGCGCACCACAGAGTCCGCTGCGGCAAGCTCGCTGAAGGTACGCACGATCGTCGGCGGTTTGCTCATGGGCTCGGGCGTCATCTTCGTCATCGCCGGCGTGCTTGTCGACGCCGCGACTGGCATCCGCGCCGGACTCGTCGGCCTGGGCGCGCTCAACTTGATCGTAGGCTTCAGCCTCGCAGGCCCCGCACTTTCACTACCCATCGTTCCTACCTTGGGCCGAGTCATCGGAGCGCCTTTCGGGGCCATCGGCAAGCTGGCGTCTACCAACTCCAAGCGCAACCCGCGCCGTACCGCAGCAACCGCCTTCGCGCTTACCCTTGGCGTTGTCCTCGTGACTGCCATCGGCATGCTGGGCGCCACTATGAAGTCCTCCGTTGCGGAGACGATGGAGAAGGACATCAGCGCCGATTACCTGCTCTCCGGGCCTTCCCAGGGCAGTTTCCCCACTCCGGTAGAGACAGGCGAGCGCGCCGCCAAGGCCGAGGGCGCTGGCGAAGTCATCACTGTCGGCACCGCGCCGGTGAAGGTCGAAGACCAAGCCTCGTTGAACTATGGCCCCGAACACACCATGTCGGAGACGGTTGATTCCAACCCACAAAACATCTTCATGCTGAACATGGTCGAAGGCGATAGCGACATCGCCGAGGGCGGTTTCATCGCCGATGCCACCACCGCAGGCGAGCAAGGCTGGAAGGTCGGCGAGAGCTACGAGCTTTCTGGCATGGTTCCGGGCAAGACTACAAAGGTCGAGCTGAAGGGCATTTATGAGGACTTCCAGATGCTGCCCAAGCTGGCGGTTTCCCAAAAGGACGTCGAGAAGCTGCTGCCTGGCGACGCCCTGACCGTAGCGATGGTTGGCGTCAACGCAGCGGAGGGCGTCGACTTGGAGCAACTGCGCACCAACCTGGAGGAATCCGTCAAGGACCTCGTGGTGGTGCAGGTGGCTTCCGGTGAAGAATACGCTGGCGAGGCCGCAAGCATGATTAACCAGATGCTGACCATTCTCTACGCGCTGTTGGCGCTTGCGGTCATCATCGCGGTGCTCGGCATCGTCAATACGCTGACCCTGGGCGTTATCGAACGCCGTCAGGAAATTGGCATGCTGCGCGCCGTTGGTACCCAGCGCCGTCAGATCCGCACGATGATCACCCTGGAGTCCGTCCAGATTGCAGTATTCGGCGCAGTGGTGGGCATGATTCTGGGCCTGGGCCTAGGCTGGGCCTTTATCAAGGTACTGTCCGAAGAGGGGCTTGGTAGCGCCGTTATTCCGTGGGGCATGCTGGCCATCTTGCTGGTGGGCTCTGCCGTGGTTGGCGTGCTGGCCGCGCTATGGCCAGCACATGGTGCATCCAAGACTCCGCCTTTGGATGCAATCGCGGACTAGAAGTTCTGATAGATAATCGGAGCCCACATCGCCCCGCGCCAGGCTAGAACGATGCCCAGCGCGAGGGTGAAGAAGAGGTACTGGATACACTTCCAGTACCTCTTTTCTTTAAGCATTTCTCCGAGCTCCTTGGCTAGGGTCGACCACGTGGAGAGCCCGCCGGCGAACCCGACGATGGCTAGGGGATAGAGGACCTCGCTAAGCGCGCCGCTTACTTGCTCAACAAAGCCGTAGGCGAAACCGATCGCGAGCGCGCCACACATATTTGCGGCGAAGGTGCTAACCGGAGCGGGCAGTACCTTGGTGAAACCGTAGCGGGCCATGCCGCCGAGGAAGGCGCCGGAGAGGATGTAGAGAACAATCACTTGGCGCCTACCTTGTCACCCAGGAGATAGGCTATAACGCAACCAACCACCGTTGCCAGCACGTAGCAGCCAGCCTGCGCGGCAGTAACGGAGGAGGTTAGGAAAGCGAACGTGGCGAAGCTAGTAAAGCCGCCGAGAACGCCCGTGCCCCAGAAGGGCCCCGGCTTGAAATAACCCATCAGGGCGCTGCCCAAAACGTTGATTAAAAGCAGCGGAATCATTCCTCCGCCCAACAGGGATGACAAAAAATAGCGGGCTACGGCGCCTAATGCGGCGCCGGACCCGACTACTAGTGCTTGAGGCATGGCCTACATATTACTTCCACTCCATCTGCTGGGAACGGACGAACGCCTCAACTTCCTCAACTGGCTTGTTGAGCTTGGGATCAAACTTCAAATAGGCCTTGGTCTCGCGGGCGATGAGAACGAATGGACCCCAAATCACCCCGGCGATGCTGTTGAGAATATTTGTCACTGGTTCCATGCTGAAAAGCTACTACGTGACAGAAAAGGTGATTTGTAGATCTGGTTCACATTTTCCCCCTTGTGGGGGTTAAAAGTCCTGCGAAACTCCACGTGGCTTGGCAAGCTAAAGCCACGCCTAAAACGGACTTTTGTACCTCCCCATCCACCCCCCTAAAGGAGCAATCCATGGCACATGAACGAGCTGGCCAGCTTGCGCAACCAAGTGACCTCATCGATATCGCGGAGCTTGTTACCGCCTACTACACCCGTGTTCCCGATGTAGAAAATCCGGACCAGCAGGTGGTCTTCGGTACCTCTGGTCACCGCGGTTCGGCTTTGGATGCCGCTTTCAATGAGCGGCACATTCTGGCCATTACCCAGGCCATCGTGGATTACCGTAAAGAGCAGGGCACCACGGGCGCAATCTTTGTTGGCCGCGATACCCATGCGCTTTCGGAGCCGGCCATGGTCTCTGCATTGGAGGTCCTGCTTGCAAATGAGGTTGAGGTGCGTGTCGACGACCGTGGCCGCTACACCCCAACCCCTGCTATCTCGCATGCCATCCTGACGCACCCAGGCACTGACGGCATCGTCATCACGCCTTCGCATAACCCGCCACGCGACGGCGGCTTCAAGTACAACCCACCAACGGGCGGGCCTGCCGATACTGTTGCCACGGATTGGATTGCGGCGCGCGCCAACGACTATCTGCGAGAAGGTCTTTCCGGTGTTGCCCGTGTAAACGTTTCCGGCGTGTTGGACGAGCGCTGCGCAAAACACAATTACGTCGATTCTTACGTGGCCGACCTGCGAAACGTCGTGGACATGGATGCCATCAAGAAGGCCGGCCTGCGCATCGGCGCTGACCCGATGGGCGGTGCCTCGGTGGACTATTGGGTGGCCATTGCCGAGCAATACGATCTGGACCTTACGGTGGTGAATCCGGCGGTGGATGGAACTTTCCGCTTCATGACGCTCGATACCGATGGCTTGATTCGCATGGACTGCTCCTCGCCGAACGCCATGGCCTCGCTCATCGCAAACCGTGAAAAGTTCGATCTGGCCACCGGCAACGACGCGGATGCGGACCGCCATGGCATCGTCACCCCGGATGCCGGGCTGATGAATCCAAACCACTACCTCGCAGTGGCCATTGACTACCTGTTTAGTCACCGCCCACAGTGGGGCAATGCTGGCGTGGGCAAGACGTTGGTTTCTTCCTCCATGGTGGACCGTGTCGTCGCCAAGCTCGGGCGCGAGCTGGTTGAGGTGCCTGTCGGCTTCAAGTGGTTTGTGCCTGGCCTTCTAGATGGCAGCATCGGCTTCGGTGGGGAGGAATCTGCTGGTGCTTCCTTCCTGCGTTTCGATGGCTCCGTGTGGTCTACCGATAAAGATGGCATCATCATGGATTTGCTCGCTGCTGAAATCACTGCGGTAACCGGCAAGAGCCCGTCGCAGCGCTACGCGGAGCTGGCTGAAGAATTCGGTGCCCCAGCTTATGCGCGCACCGATGCACCCGCTGACCGCGCGCAAAAAGCCATCCTGAAAAAGCTTTCCCCGCAGCAGGTAGAGGCCACAGATCTAGCCGGCGAGGAAATCACCGCTAAGCTCACCGAGGCGCCCGGAAATGGGGCTGCCATCGGTGGCCTTAAGGTGACAACCCGCAATGCTTGGTTTGCCGCGCGCCCATCCGGCACGGAAGATAAATACAAGATTTACGCGGAGTCTTTCCTGGGTGAGGAACATCTCAGGAAAGTGCAAGAAGAAGCACAGGAACTTGTTACCCAAGTGCTAGAAGTTTAGGGCTAAACTATCTCGGGTGACTAAGAAAATCGACAAGAAGCTGATCCTGGACGTCATTAGTGCGTTCGCTCGCTTCTACATGGCTTATATCTGGATTAAAGCCGGTTACGCCAAGTTGGGTGAAAATCTTTCAGTAACCCAATCTATTAGTGCTTATGAAGTTTTCACACCCGAGTGGTCTGGATATCTTGCGTATCTAATCGCCCCATTGGAAATCTGTGGTGGCGTCCTGCTGCTTCTAGGTCTTTTCTTGCGTCCGTCCTCTAAGGTTGCCACTTTTGTTCTTTTGCTGTTCATGATCGGCATCGGGCAAGCTTGGGGCCGCGGTTTGGGAATTGATTGCGGATGCTTCACAGTCAATCCTGACGAAGAGGCACAAGTGATGAACTATATGCAGACTCTTGCTCGTGATACGTTCTACCTAATCTTGACGGTGTGGACGATTAAGCGTCCGTTCAACAAATTTGCGTTGCACCCTTAGACTCTTAGAGCAAGCCATTTAAAAGGAGAATGTCAGTGGCAAAAGTAACTAACCCGAATAGCAAGGGTAACTCGGGCTTTTTCTGGGCAGTTGGAGTTCTGCTCGTTATCGCGGCCGTCGTTATTGGATACATCGTTATCAGCGGCAAGGACGCAAAGTCCGACAAGATTGCAGAAAACGCAGTCGACGTCACTATGGAAACTTCTGTTGATGACAACGGAATTGTGACGTTGAAGAGCGCAAAGACCAAGGAAAGCGCCCCAGAAGTAGACCTCTATGAGGACTTTTCTTGCCCTCACTGCGCTGAGCTCGCTGAAGGCAGTGACAAGGCGATGAAGGAAGCAGTCGAAAAGGGCGAGCTGGTTGTCAACGTGCACCCAATGAACTTCCTGGATCTGCGCGGCGTCGACCTGGAAAAGTTCATGTCCGATGACAGCATCAAGCTGGAGGGACACTCCTCCAAGTCCGCATCCGTGATGGACATTATCGCTCGTTCTGGCGATGCGAAGGCTTACTGGAACATGCGCGCTTACCTGTTTGAGAACCAGCAGTCCGTTGGCTCCTGGGACTTTGAGGACTTTGCAGAAGCTGCCAAGGGCTTCGGTGCTGACGGTGATGTGCAGAAGCAGATCAAGGACGCTGGCGTCGAGGCTGGTAACGAGATTGGTCGTGCGAACGCAAAGAAGCTTAAGGAAACCACGGGTACTGTTTCCTCCCCGCGCGTCATCAAGGACGGCAAGGACATCAACCCACCGAAGGGTACTCCTGTATCCCAGTGGAACTTTGTCCCGCAGGTAGTCAAGTAAGACTCTCGCGCTTCGCGAACCTCATGGGCAGCCGGTTATCGGCTGCCCATTTTTGTATTCCTGCAGGCGATTTGGTTCCGCTAAAAAGTTTCTGCTAACTTTATTTCAGTTGCTAGCGCGAGGTAATCGCGTTGGGAATGGGGCTATGGCGCAGCTGGTAGCGCATCACACTGGCAGTGTGGGGGTCACGGGTTCGAATCCCGTTAGCTCCACTTGATTCAAGGGTCGTCACTTTTGTGGCGGCCCTTTTTCTATTCCTTATTTAATGGGTTGTTTGTTTCTTAGCTCCTGCTAAGAGTACATGTCCGGGGTGGGGGCGTACGGTGGGGCGCCATGGAGACTTTTATGAAGCGAGTAGGCACTGCGGACCAAGCTGGCGCCGAGGTAGCGGGGTTGCGGTGGCTGGCGCAGGCACGGCCTGACGTTGTTGCTGAGGTGGCGGGAGTAGGAGCGCGCTTCATTAGCACCCGTCGCGTTGTGGAGTCGCGGCCGACGGCTAATGCCGCGCAGGCTTTCGGCCGGGCGCTGCGCGAGGTGCACGATGCGGGCGCGGATGCCTTCGGTGCAGCCCCGGCGGGGTGGAAGGGCCGCAATTATATTGGCCGCGTTGAGCAGGAATGCCGGCCGGTCGCGCACTGGGGCGATTTTTATGTGCACCAGCGGGTGCTGCCCTTCGTGGAGGTTAGTGGAGCACTTGGTGTGGAGTGCAGGGACGTCGTCAAGCGCGCCTGCGATGCGGTGCTAAAGCGGCAGTGGGATGTGCGTCCCGCGCGCATCCATGGCGATTTGTGGGCCGGAAACGTGTTATTTACTGCCGAAAGTGCGGTGATGATTGACCCGGCCGCCCATGGCGGGCACCCGCACACTGACCTGGCCATGCTGGCTCTTTTTGGCGCGCCCTACCTGGACGATATCTATCGCGGCTACGGGCTATCGCCCGATGAAAAGCGTTGGTTCCCGCTCCATCAGCTACATCCCCTTGCGGTACACGCGTTGACCCATGGCGTGGCCTATCATCGCGCGCTTGGCGACGCCGCGCATGCCACCCTGCAACTTTTAGAAGGATAGGTCGGGCTCGTTGTAGCGAGTACGGAGCTAAAGCGAGTGCGGGCCCGGCGGCATGATGCGCTTGTGCGCGCCGCGATGCCAGAGCTCTTCGATACGGGTACGGGCAGAGTCCGGGACCTCTTTGCCCTCAAGGTAGTCATCGATATGAGCGTAACTTACCCCGAGAGCTTCCTCGTCAGGCAGCTGTGGGCGGTCTTCCTCCAAATCTGCCGTGGGGACTTTCTTCCACGTCGACTCCGGCGCGCCCAAGTGGCGCAGCAGCTGGGCGCCCTGGCGCTTGTTGAGCCCTTCCAGCGGCACGAGGTCAGCCGCACCATCGCCCCACTTGGTGAAGAAGGCCGCGAGGTTCTCGGCAGCGTGATCGGTGCCGATGACCAGCGCGCCGACTTCACCGGCGATGGCGTACTGTGCCGTCATACGCAGACGGGCCTTGACGTTTCCGCGGTTGAAATCGCCTAAGCCCGGCTTGCCCAGGCTCTTCGCCACGGCGTCGTCAATGCCCTGCGTGGCCGGGGCGATATCCACCGTCAGGCGATGATCCGGCTGGATGAAGTCAAGGGCAATCTGTGCGTCCTCTTCATCGACCTGCACGCCGTGTGGCAGGCGTACCGCCCAGAACTGCGCGCCTTCAACTTTCTCCACCGCCATCTGCGCCAGGCGGCCGGCCAGAGTGGAATCCTGCCCGCCTGAAATGCCCAGGACGAAACCTTTGGCGCCAGTGTTGCGCAGATAATCCGCAAGGAAGTTAACGCGCGATTTCACTTCTTGTTCTGGATCGATTAAGGGCTTAACACCCAGGGCTTTTATGATACTTTCTTGCAACGGAAGTCCAGTTTGCGACATGACGCCCATGGTAGCGGGCTGCAAGGATGAACGAGTGAAGAATAAAACCTATGTCAAAGTCGTCGCCGTAGTCGCCGCACTAGGTGGCCTCCTCTTTGGCTACGACACCGGCGTTATGTCCGGTGCGCTGCTATTCATCGGTCCCGAATTTGACATGAATGCCAACCAAGAGGGCTGGGTTACCTCCATGCTCTTAGTCGGTGCCGCCGTCGGCGCGCTTGTTGCCGGCCGCGTCGCGGATGCAATCGGCCGCCGCAAGACCCTGACTCTCGGTGGCGCAGTATTCGTCGCTGGTTCGGTGTGGTGTGCGCTTGCCGGTTCTGTTGTGGCACTAGCTGCCGCCCGCACCTTCCTGGGGGTTGCGGTAGGCGCGGTATCCATTGTTTCGCCGATGTATATCTCCGAGATTTCCCCAGCGCGTGCCCGCGGCCGCCTGGTTTCGCTGAATACCTTGATGATCGTCGTCGGTCAGTTGGTGGCCTACCTGGTCAACTCCGCGCTCGCTGGCACCGGCTCATGGCGGTGGATGCTAGGCCTTGCCGCCGTACCAGGCGCCATGCTCGCCGTGGGCATGATCTTCCTGCCCGATACACCGGCCTGGCTGCTAAAGAAGCATCGCATCGACGAGGCCTGGAAGCTTGCTGCCCGGGTCGGTATCTCTGGAACCGAGCTCGGAACCGCTGGGGCGGCGGGAGCTTCCGAAGCCGCGAAACGCGGCGAGTGGGCGCGCTTAAAAGAAGAACGCTGGCTGCAAGTGACCGTGCTGCTTGCCATGCTGATGGGACTTACTCAGCAGATAACCGGCGTTAATGCCATCGTGTATTTTGCCCCGACCATGATGAGTCAGGTGGGTATTTCTACTGCGAACGCCGTGTATACCTCCATCCTCATCGGTACTGTATCCGTAGTCGCCTGCTGGTTGGGTCTGAAAGTCGTCGACCGTATCGGGCGCAAGCGCCTGCTCATCATCGGCCTGACCGGAAACGTCATTTCCTTGGTCGTTCTTTCCATCGCGTACCGCTTTGCCGAGGGCTCAAAACCTATGGCGTTGTTGTCGCTGGCGTTTATGGCCCTTTTCATTGCTTTCCAGCAGGCCGCTGTATCGCCGACCACCTGGCTGCTCATCTCCGAGCTCGTTCCCCCTGAGGTTCGCGGCATCGGCATGGGCATCGCTGGGCTTTCCCTGTGGGTAACCAACTGGGCGGTCGCGCAGTTCTTCCTGCCAATGGTCGAGTGGTTGACTGGCCCCGTTGCCTTTATGATCTTTGCTTTCTTAGGCTTTGCGGCGATCGCTTATACCAAGCTGTTGGTGCCGGAGACGATGGGCCGTAGTCTGGAAGAAGTAGGCGATGAGATGCAGGAGCGCTACGCTAATTAATCAGTGTTTTGGTTATGGCGCGCGCGTGGGGTAAGGTTTTTCCTCGTGTCATGGCCGTAACTTTGATGGCTGTGCTTTAAAAGTATTCAACCGCATGAAGTTTGCGCATAACGAAAGGAGCGCCCGATGAAGGTTCGTAAGTCTCTTCGGTCGCTGAAGAAGAAGCCGGGCGCCCAGGTTATTCGCCGCCACGGTAAGGTCTTCGTGATCAACAAGAAGGATCCGCGCTTCAAGGCTCGCCAGGGCTAGAAGCATCGGCTTTCTTGATTAGAAGCACCCGCCTAGGATTTCGGTTCTAGGCGGGTGCTTTTCTTTTGTGCTTGCCGACGTCGCTTTGGCTGCCCGATCCGCATCTCCTGTTGCGGGTGTGTTGTTAAAGCGATCAGTGGGCAAAGAATTGGTGACAATAGTGTTCTTTATCACAACTTTAGGTTGCCGGCAGGTAAACTTGCAGGAGTCTCATCGATGTAATTTCATGGCCGAGCGTCGGGCGGGTCAACATGTGGGGTCTGGGTGGATAACATCCTGGGAATATCACGAATGTAACTACTATATGTAGTGTGGGTTGCAGCTTTTTGCCACAAAGTATAGTGTCGTTCGTGTCGTTCCGGTGGGCTGGATGAAGCGCTAAAAGCGCACCTAGTTAGGCCGGATAACCCTTAAAAACTTGAACTAGCGTCAAAGGACTTTCATCATGAGCATCACTCTCTACACCAAGCCAGCCTGCGTCCAGTGCAACGCTACTAAGAAGGCCCTCGACCGTGCTGGCCTTGAATACACCTCTGTAGACGTCACCCTTGATGATGATGCTCGTGACTACGTCATGGCACTGGGGTATGTGCAGGCGCCGGTCGTTGAGGCCAATGGTGAGCACTGGTCTGGCTTCCGCCCAGAGCGCATCAAGGAGCTGGCCGCTCTAAGCGCCACCGCTTAAACGGGGCAGGGCTTATAGCAATGTTGGTTGTGTATTTTTCCTCCGCAACGGAAAATACCCGCCGTTTCGTTGACAAGCTGGGCCTGCCAAGCGCCCGCATCCCACTGCGTAAGAATGATGAGCCGCTCATTGTGAATGAGCCTTATGTTCTTGTCTGCCCCACCTACGGGGGAGGGGCCTCTGTTAGCCGCGAGAACTCTCGCCCTGTTCCGGGGCAAGTCATTCGTTTTCTCAACAATGAGCACAACCGCGGCCTCATCCGCGCGGTTATCTCCGGCGGAAACAGTAACTTCGGCGCAGACTTTGGCAAGGCCGGAGACGTAATCTCCGCCAAGTGCAAGGTGCCCTACGTTTATCGCTTCGAGTTACTTGGTACCGATGAAGACGTTAAGATTTGCAGGGAAGGCCTGCTGGCGAACGCAACGGCCCTAGGGCTGGAAGCCGCTGCCTAAACTTATAAAAATAGGTAACTGTGCAATGCGCAGTTACCTTACATATTTTTCTAAACCGTTTCTCACCGCGGCGTAAGACATGCGCTGCCAAGCAAAGGAAGGCTCCAAAAGCCGTGACAACGCAATTGGGCAAGACCGTAGCCGAACCAGTGAAGCCAGAAGAACAGCTTGATTACCACGCTCTGAATGCCTTGCTGAACCTTTACGACGAAGAGGGCAAGATTCAGTTCGATAAGGACCACGAGGCTGCCAACCAGTTCTTCCTGCAGCATGTCAACCAGAACACGGTCTACTTCCACGACTTGGAAGAAAAGATGCGTTACCTGGTGGAAAACAAGTACTACGAGCCAGCTCTGCTCGAGCAGTACGACTTTGACTTCATCAAGTCCCTATTCAAGCGCGCTTATTCCTATAAATTCCGCTTCAAGTCCTTCTTGGGTGCGTACAAGTATTACACCTCTTATACGCTCAAGACTTTTGACGGCCGCCGTTACCTCGAGCGCTTCGAGGACCGCGTTTCTATGACAGCTCTGTTCTTGGCAGACGGTGACACCACCATCGCTGAGCACCTCGTCGACGAAATCATGACCGGCCGCTTCCAGCCGGCAACCCCGACCTTCCTCAACGCTGGCAAGGCGCAGCGCGGCGAGCTCGTTTCCTGTTTCCTCCTGCGTATCGAGGACAACATGGAGTCCATCGGCCGTTCCATTAACTCTGCGCTACAGCTTTCCAAGCGCGGCGGCGGCGTGGCACTCTTACTGTCCAACATCCGCGAGGCCGGCGCTCCGATCAAGCACATCGAGAACCAGTCCTCCGGCGTTATCCCAGTCATGAAGCTGTTGGAGGATTCCTTCTCCTACGCAAACCAGTTGGGTGCGCGTCAGGGCGCAGGTGCCGTCTACCTCAATGCGCACCACCCAGACATCATGAACTTCCTCGACACCAAGCGTGAAAACGCCGACGAGAAGATTCGTATCAAGACCCTCTCCCTGGGTGTCGTCATCCCGGACATCACCTTCGAGCTGGCCAAGAAGAACGACGATATGTACCTGTTCTCGCCATACGACGTCGAGCGCGTCTACGGCAAGGCCTTCGGTGACATCTCCATCACCGAGCACTACGAAGAGATGGTCGAGGACCCACGCATTCGCAAGAAGAAGGTCAACGCCCGCCACTTCTTCCAGACCATCGCCGAGCTGCAGTTTGAATCCGGTTACCCGTACATCATGTTCGAGGACACCGTAAATAACGCGAACCCGGTCAAGACCGGTCGCATCAACATGTCCAACCTCTGCTCGGAAATCCTGCAGGTCAACTCTCCGTCCGTATTTGCCGACGATCTCAGCTACGAGACCATGGGCTCCGATATCTCCTGCAACCTTGGTTCGCTGAATATCGCCACCACCATGGATTCCCCAGACTTCGCTTTGACCGTCGAGACCGCCATCCGCGGCCTAACCGCCGTGGCCGACAAGACCGCCATCAACTCTGTACCTTCCGTGCGCAAGGGCAACGATGATTCCCACGCCATCGGCCTTGGCCAGATGAACCTCCACGGTTTCTTGGGCCGCGAGCACATCGAGTACGGCTCCGAGGAAGCGCTGGACTTCACCAACGCCTACTTCGCCGCGGTCCTCTACGCTGCTCTGCGTGCTTCCAACAAGATTGCCCGCGAGCGCGGCGAGTACTTCTCCGAGTTCCCGCAGTCTGAGTACGCCTCTGGCGAGTTCTTCGATCGTTATGACCCAGCCGAGTTCGCCCCACGCACCGCACGTGTGCAGGAGCTTTTCGACGCCTCGTCTATCCACACCCCAACTGCGGAAGACTGGGCTGCGCTGAAGGCGGACGTCGCCAAGCATGGCCTCTACAACCGCAACCTACAAGCAGTGCCGCCGACAGGCTCCATTTCTTATATCAACAACTCGACCTCTTCGATTCACCCAATTGCGTCGAAGATCGAAATCCGTAAGGAAGGCAAGATTGGCCGCGTCTACTACCCGGCGCCGCACATGGACAACGACAATCTGGAGTACTTCAAGGACTCCTACGAGATCGGCTACGAAAAGATCATCGATACCTACGCTGCCGCCACCAAGTACGTGGATCAGGGCTTGTCCCTGACCTTGTTCTTCAAGGACACCGCCACCACCCGCGATATCAACAGGGCGCAGATTTACGCATGGCGCAAGGGCATCAAGACCTTGTACTACATCCGCCTTCGTCAGATGGCGCTTGAAGGAACCGAAGTCGAAGGCTGCGTTTCCTGCATGCTCTAACTGCAAAGAGCCCTCACCTTAACGGGTGAGGGCTCTACTTTTGTTCTTGTGTTTGTTTCGCTCTTTTCGCCTTGCTTGTTTGCTTCTTTCCCCTTGCTTGGCGCAAAGGAGCCTTTTAAGCCTTCGCTCCGGCGCTTGCGCGGGCCTCGTCCAGGATGGCCCGCGCGATATTCTCCGCATCGTCTGGGCGTTGCTCCGCGATTGCGCGCGCCAACTCTTGATGCAAGTGGGCGGTGCCGGCGATGGGGTTGCGCTTTTCCGAACCGAAAACTGACTTTCCTTTGAGCATTGAGAGTAGGGAAGGGGTAAGCGCCGCGAACATCTCGTTGCCCGAAGCGTGCAGCACCATACTGTGGAAGCGCAGATCCGTAGCTAGCTCTTCGCCAACTCGGCGGGAAGGCTTCATCTCCAACTCGTGGAGACGCTTTGCGAGCTCCAGGATTTCTTCTCTTTCCTCTTCCGTTGCTTCCGTGGCGGCCATCCTTGCGGCGATCGGTTCGATGGCAAGGCGGAGCTGATTGAGAGAATTGAGCTGCTTTTTCTGGGAGGCCTCGCAAGCTAGGCGCCAGTCAATAATCGATTGATCGAATACTGACCACTCGCTCAACGACAGAACCGTAATACCGACGCGCCGTGAGGAAGAAACCATGCCTAGCTGCTCCAGAGCGCGCATGGCCTCGCGGGCAACGGTGCGCGAAATGTCGAAACGAACGCAGATATCTTGCAAGGTGAAGCGCTGGCCAGTTTCAATGGCGCCGCTCACTATTTCTGCGCCGATTTCGTCCAGAACAGTATTGAGCAGGGGAGTAGGAGACTCGCTGGTGCTGGTCACTGTAGGGGCTCCTCCTTTTATGAGACCGCAGTTTGAGAGTGCACGAGACAAAGCTGAAAGAGAATAATTGCCGGCATCCATAAGCCAATCTTGAAACGTAAATACATCTTAAGCGATTGCCGAATCGAACGCTTTCAATGCGTGCAATAGTTTTTGAATTGCGTTCAACCTCTAAACTTTCGGGGTACGCACCAAAGTTGTATTTCCCGGCTTTTCTAAAGCTCAGATTAGGCAGTCTTTGATTCCGACCTTGAGACTACTTGTTAGGCCGCATTTGAGACCGCCGTTTAGGCCGCTTTCTAAAGCTGCAGCGCTCATCGTTGGCCGGGCCTAGGGTGGTACGCTCGTTGGAGAATGGTTAACCGCAGTTAGCCCAAGATGAATTCCGTTTAAGAAGAAGGTGGAGTCTGACCGTGTCGCACGAGTATGACGAGTACATCGCTAGCCACGCAGAGCCTGTGAAGGCTATTAACTGGAATACCGTTCCAGACGATAAAGATTCCGAGGTCTGGGACCGTCTTACCGGCAACTTCTGGTTGCCAGAGAAGGTGCCTGTTTCCAACGACTTGCAGTCTTGGAAGACCTTGACTGAGCACGAGCAGCAGACCACCATGCGTGTCTTCGCGGGTCTTACTCTCCTCGACACCATTCAGGGCACCGTTGGTGCTGTCTCTTTGCTGCCAGATGCAAAGACTCCGCACGAGGAAGCCGTCTACACCAACATCGCTTTCATGGAGTCGGTTCACGCGAAGTCCTACTCAAACATCTTTATGACGCTGGCTTCCACTCCGATGATCAACGATGCATTCCGTTGGTCTGAGGAAAACGAGAATCTTCAGCGCAAGGCCAAGATCGTCATGTCCTACTACAAGGGCGCCGATCCGCTGAAGAAGAAGGTCGCCTCCACTTTGCTCGAGTCCTTCCTCTTCTACTCCGGTTTCTATTTGCCGATGTACTTCTCTTCCCGCGCTAAGCTTACTAACACCGCGGACATCATCCGCCTGATTATCCGCGATGAAGCAGTTCACGGCTACTACATTGGCTACAAGTTCCAGAATGGCTACAACGAGCTTTCTGAAGCGGAGCAGGCAGAGATTAAGGAATACACTTTCGATCTTCTTTACGATCTCTACGACAACGAGATTGACTACACGGAAGATCTTTACGACGAGCTCGGCTGGACCGAAGACGTCAAGCGCTTCCTGCGATACAACGCCAACAAGGCGCTGAACAACCTCGGCTTCGAGGGGCTGTTCCCGGCGGACGAGACCCGGGTTTCCCCGGCCATCTTGTCTTCGTTGTCTCCGAACGCGGACGAGAACCATGACTTCTTCTCTGGCTCTGGTTCCTCTTACGTCATTGGTAAGGCAGAAGACACCACCGATGAGGACTGGGACTTCTAACTCGTTCCGCCAGCTCGGCTGCCACCTCCCTCTCTTGAGTCGCATTTTTAACAGCGACTGTTGAGCGTTGGGAGCCACGCGCACTTCCAAGGATTAATCAATCTTCCGGTTGATTACCTTAGGGGGTGCGTTTCGTTGTTTTAACGCCAGGCAACCGCAAAATCCTGTGGCGAGAATCACGCAGAAGTGCAATGGTTTTGGGGCAGGTTTTCGGCCGGTGGCCGTCGTGCTGGGAATTTTCGAAAAATACTGCCTAAAAACGGGGTTAACTAGCTTCTATGGCCATTGGGGAAAGCTGGAAATTTCACAGCGAAGTCCCCTAATATAAGTCGAGTAAACCTAGGTGTTGTGGCGCTAGGTCTTATTTTGAGGCTTTGGCGTGCACGACACTTGTTCTTCAGGAGGAAATTAATGACCGCTGTGGCGCCAAGGCTCGACGATTACGTCGCGCCAACTCGTCCAGAGCCGACTGGCAATGCCAAGACCGGCTCTAAGGCTTGGGTAATGCTCACCACCACCGACCACAAGCAGCTGGGCATCATGTACTTGATCATGTCCTTCAGCTTCTTCTTCCTCGGTGGCTTCATGGCCCTGTTGATTCGTGCTGAGCTTTTCAGCCCGGGTCTGCAGTTCCTGTCCAACGAGCAGTTCAACCAGCTGTTCACTATGCACGGCACTGTGATGCTGCTGCTGTTCGCTACTCCCGTTGTGTGGGGTTTCGGTAACTACATCCTGCCGCTGCAGATTGGCGCGCCGGACGTTGCCTTCCCACGTCTGAACGCATTTGGCTTCTGGATCACCCTGACTGGCGGCATCGTTATGCTGCTGGGCTTTGTCACCCCGGGCGGTGCAGCTGACTTCGGCTGGACCATGTACGTCCCGCTTGCCGACGCCGTCCACACCCCAGGCATCGGTGCCGACATGTGGATTGTCGGTGTTGGCGCTACCGGTGTTGGCACCATTGCTTCCGCAGTCAACATGATCACCACCATCCTCACCCTGCGTGCGCCTGGCATGACCATGTTCCGCCTGCCGGTATTCACCTGGTGTATCTTCACTGCTTCCGTCATTGTTCTGATGATCTTCCCGCTGCTGACCTCTGCAGCACTGGGCATCTTGTACGACCGCAAGCTCGGCGGCCACATCTACGACTCCGCTAACGGCGGCGCTATCCTGTGGCAGCACCTCTTCTGGTTCTTCGGCCACCCTGAGGTTTACGTCTTGGCGCTTCCGTTCTTCGGCGTTATCTCCGAGGTCGTTCCGGTCTTCTCCCGTAAGCCAGTCTTTGGCTACATCGGCCTGGTGTTCGCGGTTCTGGCCATCGGCTCCCTGTCCATGGCTGTGTGGGCGCACCACATGTTCGTTACCGGCGCTATCCTGCTGCCGTTCTTCTCCTTCATGACCTTCCTCATCGCGGTTCCGACCGGCGTTAAGTTCTTCAACTGGGTAGGCACCATGTGGAAGGGCCACATCACCTGGGATACCCCGATGATCTTCGCTATGGGCTTCATGTCCACCTTCCTCTTCGGCGGTATGACCGGCGTTATGCTCGCTTCCCCGGCACTGGACTTCCACCTTGCTGAGTCCTACTTCCTGATTGCGCACTTCCACTACACCCTGTTCGGTACGGTTGTGTTCTCCGCGTTCGCAGGTCTGTACTTCTGGTTCCCGAAGATGACCGGCCGCATGCTCGACGAGCGCCTCGGCAAGATTCACTTCTGGCTGACCTTCATCGGCTTCCACGGCACCTTCCTTGTCCAGCACTGGGTGGGCAACATGGGTATGCCACGTCGCTACGCTGACTACCTCGAGTCTGATGGCTTCACCGTCTACAACCAGATCTCCACGATCTTCTCCTTTGTCCTCGGTGCTTCCGTTATCCCGCTGGTTTGGAACGTCTTCAAGTCCTGGCGCTACGGCGAGATCGTTACCGTTGATGACCCTTGGGGCTACGGTAACTCCCTTGAGTGGGCTACCTCCTGCCCGCCGCCGCGCCACAACTTCGTTTCCCTGCCGCGTATCCGCTCTGAGCGTCCGGCCTTCGAGCTGCACTACCCGCACATGGTTAAGCGCATGCGCGAGGAAGCACACGTCGGCCACCACTAGAGCTTTTAGCACTGACTGTTAAGCACTAGAGCTAGCCGCTTTACTCCTGACAACCGCCTCCCCAACTGCACTGGCAACGGGGGAGGCGGTTTTGTGCGTTCAAGGCACTATCCAAGTCAAATGCTTGGCGATTACTCCCATTTCCATCGATTCGCGTGGGATACTAACCGAGTGGATTATCAAGCTGACAACGTAAAGGATCCCGCGTGTGATACCTTTGCGGTGATTACGACTTCCGGCCCCGATAAGCCTGGTGTATCGGCGGCATTCTTCCGAGTGCTCTCTTCGCATAGCGCGGAGCTTGTCGATGTCGAGCAAGCCATCTTTTCGGGCCGCATCTCGCTTTCGGCCTATGTCCGTGTTGCTGGCGAAAGATTGCCACAACTAGAACATGGTCTGCGCAATACGTTAAGTATCTATAGCCAGCAGGTGACTCTGTCTGTAGAAGAGGCAGAGTCAGGCTCCCGCCCACGCTCGACTCACTCGGTGGTGATTCTGGGGGAGCAGTTATCAGCCCAGACTATGTCATCGCTTGCTCAGTGCCTGGCAAACTTCGATGCGAATATCGATCGCATTCGCGGGGTGTCGACTTCCCCGCTTTTAGGATTCGAACTATTCATTAGCTTGGAAGGCTCTGCCGATCCAGTCCGTGCAGCTTTGGCGCAGTTGTCGAATGAGCTTGGCGTTGACATCGCGATCGAGAGAGCGGGCCTGCAGCGTAGGGCAAAGCGCCTCGTGTGCTTCGATTGCGATTCCACGCTTATCACAGGAGAGGTCATCGAAATGTTGGCCGCTCACGCAGGCAAGGAAGCCGAAGTCGCTGCAGTCACCGAAAGGGCAATGCGGGGAGAGCTCGATTTTGAGCAGTCTCTTCGTGAGCGCGTAGCTACTTTGGCTGGCTTGGACGTGGCAGTAGTCGACGAGGTTGCTCAGCAGTTAGAGCTTACCCCAGGAGCGCGGACAACCGTGCGAACCCTAAAGCGGATGGGGTATCGCACTGCTGTAGTCTCCGGTGGATTTATCCAAGTGTTGGAAAGCCTCGCCAAGGAACTGGAGCTTGACTATGTGCGCGCTAATACCCTGGAGATCGTCGACGGAAAGCTCACCGGCCGTGTTGTCGGTAAGGTCGTCGACCGAAAGGCGAAGGAAGAATTCCTTCGCGAGTTCGCCGCGGACTCAGGTCTCCTGATGAGCCAAACAGTCGCAGTTGGGGATGGCGCTAATGACATCGATATGATCACTGCTGCGGGCCTCGGAATCGCGTTCAATGCGAAACCTGCGCTTAAAGAAGTCGCTGATGCTTCCGTCAATCATCCGTATATGGACGAAATTCTCCAGATTCTTGGGGTGCCCGCAGAGGAGATTGCAATTGACTAGCTTTGATGTTGCACATGCACGTCTGGTGAGCGCCATGGACTCGCGCAACTGGCGTGACGACCCAGAAGATCCTGCAAAGCCAGAAACCGTTCAAGCAATGCAGATTGCGTTGCATATCCCAAAGCAGCCCGTTCCGAGCCGAACTGAGGTCCTTGAGGCCGCAGCCCAGGCAGTCGTGGCGGTATGCCTCGACGAGCGAGCAGGCGAGGATGGTGCTTTCGCCGAAGCGCTCGCGCAGTGGTATGGACACCGCATCCGCAAGGTCGCACGCCGTGCGCGGAACAAAGCATGGAGCGATGTCCAACAGCTACCTGGCGTAACCGTTAGCGATCGTGCTCGTGCTTTTGTGCCTTCTGCGGTCTCTGATGTTGAACCGGCTATCCGGAAACTACAAATCGGCCATACCGACCTAGAGTATGACGAACCAGGCCCGGCAGTACCGGATACACCAGTTATCTACGTCGATGCGTCGCTGGGAATGTCGGCAGGTAAGGCTGCCGCCCAGGTGGGTCATGGGTCGATGATGCTCGCAGCTGCGATGAGCCTCAATGATGCCCGCGCTTGGGCGGAGCGTGACTTCGCGCTTTCAGTACGCGAGGTAAGCCACGCCGACTTCCAAGAAGCCTGCGCGCGACCTGAAGCCGTCATCATCCGCGACGCCGGCTTTACCGAGGTCGCCCCTGACTCTGCTACTGTGTGCGCGCTGCCACGAGCCGTTTAAGCGCTGCCTTTACTGTCTCGGAATCGGTTGTTGTCCAAAAATGCGGCATGGATGCTTTCAGGAATCCGCCGTAGCGTTTTGTTTCGAGGCGGCTATCCAAGACTGCGACGACACCGCGGTCATTGATCGAGCGCAATAACCGTCCAGCTCCCTGTGCCATGAGCAGTGCCGCATGAGTTGCAGATACCTCCATGAACCCACTGCGCCCTGCTGCCTGCGCGGCCTCGGTACGCGCTTGCATGAGGGGATTATCGGGGCGGGGGAAGGGGATGCGGTCAATCAGCACGAGCGAGCAGGAAGGCCCCGGCACGTCGACGCCCTGCCAGAGCGTGAGCGTACCGAAGAGGCAAGAATTTTCGTTCTTGCTGAATTTTTCGACAAGCGCTCCAATTGAGTCTTCGCCTTGGACATAAATATCAAAAGGCAGCTTCGCTTTGAGCTCCTGCGCTGCCTGATCAGCAGCGCGCCGCGAGGAGAATAACCCGAGGGTCCGGCCGCCTGCGGCCATGATGAGCTCACGCATTTCCTCGAGTGTCTCTGTAGCGAGCCCATCGCGGCCAGGCTGTGGCAAGTGCTTGGCTACGTAGAGGATTCCCTTCTCGGCGGGGTTAAAAGGAGTGCCCGCATCGAGGGAATCCCACGTTCCTTTCGGCATGCCCCATTGCGCGGCCATGGCATCGAAGCGGCCACCGAGCGCAAGGGTTGCCGAGGTAAGCACGACAGTCTGTTCGCCGAAGAGCTTCTCGTGGAGCATGCCAGCGATGGACAAGGGAGCGACAGCCAACGTATCGATCATCGAACGCTCATCGCGCTCTACCCACACCACGTCTTCCTGCGCGGAAGGATCACCAGTGGCGAAGACATCCAGAATACGGGCAACTGCCTCGGACATAGTGACCAAGTGATTGGCCAAGTTCTGGCGTTCGGCGAAGGTTTCTGGATCGTTTGCCTGCTCACCTTCAGGCGCGCGAGCGATGGCTTCTTTGCAATCGCGTAGAGTATCGCCCAGCGCGGTCAGCTGTTGCTTGGCATTGTCCGGCATATCGATCCAGCGGCCGGGCGGAAACTCGCCCAGAAGCATCACGAATTCATCGGCCATTTGCGAAAGTCTTTGGTCTTTGCCTTGCGCACCAAGTGATTTGGCGCGGTTAGCCGCCATCTTGATTGCACGACCGGTGATTTCCGCAGTAGACACCGAGGTGATACGCCCATCGAGTTCGTGGGCCTCATCGATGATTACAACTTCGTGCTCAGGGAGAATATTGATATCCGATACCGCATCGATGGCAAGCAGGGCGTGGTTCGTCACCACGATGTTGACATCCGCTGCTTTTCGACGCGCCGCCTCAGCAAAGCATTCCTCACCGTGCGGGCAACGCGATGCGCCGAGGCATTCGGCAGAAGTGACAGAAACTTGGCGCCAAGCTAAGTCGGGGACGCCAGGATCAAGGTCGTCGCGGTCACCCGATTCGGTCTCATCCGCCCACTTATAGATGCGTTGAATATGCCGGCCCATTCGGGAGACTTCTTGTTCTTCCATCAGGGCATCTTCCGCCGCCAATTCTTCGGCTCGCGCCACCTTGTTCATGCAGAGGTAGTTGGAACGGCCCTTCATGATTGCGAATGTGGGCTTAACTTCCATTACCGCTTCCAGAGCGTCGGCCAATCGCGGAAGGTCACGCTCAACAAGCTGACGCTGCAGCGCCAAGGTAGCAGTTGAGACGATGACGGTGTGCCCGGAGTTCTGTGCATGCCTGATCGCCGGAACCAGATAAGCCAGCGACTTGCCCGTACCGGTGCCAGCCTGCACCGCAAGATGGCGCTCTGACTCGAGCGCGCGCGTGACTGCATTTGCCATCTTCATCTGGCCATCACGCCGCGCGCCGCCGAGCGCTTCGACGGCAGTATCGAGGAGCAGTTCCGTGGTTTGATTCAAAGGCTGGTCGCTCACTCGACACAGTCTAGCTACTTGCCACACTAAGTAAGAACCCAGAGGCTGAGCCAACCGCAGCAATGCCGGAGCAATGCTGAAGGCATGCCGAATTGGCCTTTCGAGCTGTCCTTGAAAGGCTAGGGCTAATCTTGAAAGGCTAGGGCTAATCAACTCGGCACGCGATGGGTTCAGCGAAAGGCGGGATGAACATGACGCCTTGTTTAGTTCGCCGATAGGTAGCATGTTCTGCTTTCAGGCCGTTGTGGTAACGACACAAGGGCAATAGGTTTCCGGCATTTGTTTCGCCTCCCGACTTCCAAGGGGTGATGTGGTCAACCTGGCAGTCTGTGCCGGGAATCGTACATCCGGGATGCGCGCATTGTGGAAATGTCGAAAGCGCCATGTCCCTTTGTTTCGCATTGGCAAAACGCTGCATACGGTACTGATTAACTGGCCCGTGCCGCGGATGAACGAGGGTTGCAAGCCCATGCTGGGTTAAGCGTTCAGTGACAAAATCGGCGCCGTTGCGCACCGTACCGTCGGTTGCTCGCAGCTGTATTTCTTCGCCAGCGCCTTGTGCGATTTGGGTGAGTTCGTCGAGCGTAATGATGACGTTGGCTACACGTGCTGGGGCAAGAGCGACGTCGCTAAGCGAGGCCTCACCCCGCCCTAATCTTTCGAAGCCTCTTAGGATTGCCGACTCACTAGGGGTAACGGAATCGCTAAGGCCGGTGATCCGCTGGAGAGCATCCTTCAGCCAAGGTTTGTCGGTGGTAATGGCCAGCCGCATCCATCCGTTCGCGCCGTGGGAAAAGCTGGCGCGTGGTTTCCGCGGTGGCTTCTTGATGAGTTTGCGGGCGGTGGCGTCGATAAGATGCTCCGGTGTGGCACAGAGGCGAGCGCGTATCTGCCAGGAGTTGCGTACCTTCGTTAGTTTTCCCTCGATCTTCTCTAGAATGCGCAGGCTATGGCCTTGGGATTGAGCATTTGTGCGGGCTGCGGCCTGAAGGCGTGTGGCATGAGTCTTTCCGTAATAAACCTCGGCGAGGCGCACGGCCATGGTTGCATCGACACGGCTTACACCCATGCGCGTGAGAGCGCGGACGTCTAGACCAGCGATGGGCTCTAGGCTGGTGACGTCGAGCCGCAACGCTGCGATAAGCGGTGGGTGCGTGGTTGTCATAGCCCTGACAGTAGGGGCTGCCAAGAAGACAAAACAAGAGGCAATTTTCTGCCTGTGGATAACTCTCGGCCGGTCTAGTCTGGTGCCTAGCCGCCCGGTCAGCTTCGTTTATTCGTCAACAAAGTTATCCACAGCTGTGCTACGTTTATCGCAGTTTTCGCAACTCAGCTGTGGCTTTGCCAGCGGGGTTAGGAGTGCTCGGGAAATCCCACCAGGCGGGTCGGAACTGCCGGCTCATCGCGAGTAAGCGCAAGGCCTTCCCACGGCAGGGTGGTAATCGCTTGGGCACGATATTCGCGGGCCTGGTGCAGGTTGGGTAGTCCCTCGACAATCTCTCCGTCACGCATTAGCGGGACTGTCATCTCACGGGTGGAAAGAGTGCCAGTGTCAGGATCCGCGGCGTCGAAAGGCAGCACAATCTCCTCGACCGCGACACCTGTGGAGCGGTAGGTGCGCAAAGCACGCTTGGCGCCGCCTTGCGATTGCTTCGAAGAAGAACGCTTTGCCACCGGATGGCCCTCTACTTCAACGACCTTGTAGACCATGCCGGCAGTTGGCGCGCCGGAGCCGGTAACGACGGAGGTACCCACGCCGTAGACGTCAACCGGATCGCCACGTAGGCCCGCGATGGCGAACTCGTCGAGGTCGGAGGAGACCACAATCTTGGTGTTGTGGTTGCCTAGGTCGTCGAGTTGTTTGCGCACGCGGCGGGTAACTGGGCCGAGATCGCCGGAATCGATACGTACTCCGCCCAACTGTGGGCCGGCTACTTTCACTGCGGTTTCGACACCCTTGGTGATGTCATAGGTATCGACCAAGAGGGTGGTATCAACTCCGAGCGTATCAATCTGGGAGCGAAACGCTGCTTCCTCATTGTGTGAGCCATCCTCGTTGACGTGCGCTAGCGTCCAAGCGTGGGCAGCGGTGCCAGAGACGGGTATGTCGTAGCGGTATCCGGCTTCCAGATTCGAGGTGGCGTTGAAGCCCGCCAGGTAGGCGGCGCGGGCAGCGGTGACTGCGGCATATTCGTGGGTGCGGCGGGAGCCCATTTCAATGATGGGGCGCCCATCTGCAGCGGTAACCATTCGCGAGGCTGCCGACGCCACTGCCGAGTCGGAGTTCATGATCGACAGGATGACGGTCTCTAGGATTAGGCACTCGCCGAAGGTGCCCCGAACGGTAAGCAGGGGAGTGTTAGGGAAATAAATCTCACCCTCGCGGTAGCCGTCGATGTGACCGGAAAAGCGGTAGTTGCGCAGGTATTCTTTGGTCTGCTCATCGAGAAAGTCCATCTGCGCCAGCTGCTGGGCGGTGAACTGGAAGTCTCGAACCGCACGTAGCACACGCTCAGTGCCGGCGACCACGCCATAACGCCGCTCATTGGGCAGACGGCGGGCAAAAACTTCGCAGGTCACCTGGCGGTGCGCGGAACCGTCTTTGAGCGCTGCTTGGAGCATGGTCAGCTCGTACTTATCGGTCAGCAGCGCTGTGGAGCGGTCAGGGTCGGAGGGAAAAGTATGTTCGGCGATGTTAGTCACATCGGAAATGGTACCTAGCGGCCAACTTCTTAGCAGCGATTACTCCTTTAATCTTTTAATGTATGTGTAGAAATTTCGATAGGGTAGAAGGCATGAATGCGCACTTTGCTCTACCTGGTGGTTCTGTCCGCCTGGGGTCGCCCATGGCCACTCCGGAATTAGATGAGGCCATCGAAGTCGATGTTGCAACCAGCGAAAACCTCCCTTGGATGTGCATCGTTTGGGACGACCCAGTCAATCTGATGAGCTACGTTTCCTACGTCTTCCAGACGGTTTTGGGCTACGACAAAAAGCGCGCAAACGAGCTGATGATGCAGGTCCATACTGAAGGCAAGGCTGCGGTATCGACGGGCGAGCGCGACAAAGTCGAGGCAGACGTAAAGAAGCTGCAGATTGCTGGTCTGTGGGCCACGATGCAGCAGGCAGGCTAGGAAGGCACAGTCAGATGCAAGCTTGGAAAAAGAAGAAGTCGCTGATGCGCGCGGCGCGTTACACCACCATTTTGGAGCCGATGGAGCGCGAGGTTTTAGGTGACCTCACCTCTACTGTCTCTGAGGCGATTATTGCCCGTGCTCAGTCTGCCCCGCAGGATGAGCTTGCGCAGATGCTGGATATGCCAACTGGGCATACGGAGGCGCCGGAAGACCCTTCCTTGGCTCGTCTTTTCCCTGACTTTGAGAAGCCGGGGGATGAGGAATACGAAGGCGATAACTCTCTTTTGCGTTCTTTGCATGAAAATGACATTGCGCGCGCAAAGCTGAAGAACCTGCAGGTTATTAACACTGCGTTGGGGCCGACGGGCGGCGTGGAGGTCACTATCAGCGAGGAAGAAGCGCATGCCTTCCTTGCGGGTTTGAACGATCTGCGTTTGTTTGTGGCTGCAGGCGATGTCCCAGAGGAATCGATGAGCGAGGACCGCGACATGCTCGTGGAATGGTTGGCTTATTGCCAGGATTCTCTGCTGCAGGTGTTGATGGGCTAAATCATGGCGCTTATCTCCATTGGCCATGTCAGCAGGCATGACACTGGCGTCACGGTTTTGTATTGCGGCGCTGAAGGCGCGCTCGCGAGCGTCGACGTTCGTGGCGGCGGCCCAGGCACGCGGGAGACGGATCTCCTCGAGCCACACAACACCGTTGAGCGCGTGCATGCCATCACTTTGGCTGGCGGTTCTGCGTTTGGGCTCGCGGCTGCCGACGGCGTGATGAACGAGCTAGCTTCCCAAGGCATCGGTTTCCCGGTGCTGGGTGAGGACAAGCCTGGTCCGCGTGTGCCGATTGTGCCGGCGGCGGTGATTTTCGATCTCCTTGTTGGTGCTGAGTGCCCCACAGCATCTGATGGTGCGGAGGCGGTGCGGCGCGCTATTGCGGAACATGATGATTCGACGGGCAGCGTAGGCGCTGGTGTGGGCGCTACTGCTGGCAAGCTCCGCGGCGGTTTGGGCTTGACGGAGCAGCAGGTGCGCACGCCGATGGGGCAGTTTACGGTTGGCGCCCTGGTGGTAGCGAACCCCGTGGGCAACGTTGTGGACGCAGAGACTGGGCGCCTGTTTGGTGCACCGCATGCCGCGCCTATCGACGTCGCGCGTTTCAGCCAGCTGCAGCACCCCGCGGAGTCCAAGCTCAACACCACGATTGGGGCAGTGTTTTGCGACGCCCCGGTGACCAAGGCTCAAGCCAAGCGCTTGGCCATGGTGGGACATGACGGTATCGCTCGGGCAGTGCGCCCGGCGCATTCGCCGTTGGACGGGGACACGCTTTTCGCGCTGTCGACTGCCACAGAAAACGGTGGGGTTGATACCGCGACGCAAGCGGCGCTGTGCGATGCTGCGGCGGAGGTTGTCGAACGAGCGATCGTCGAGGCAATCGTGAAAGCGGCCCCTGGCCTGGGCTTAGAGGCTTATAGCTCTATGCTGGACTAAAGTTATTGCCATTATGACTTCAGGTGATTCCTCGCGTTCTACCGTTTTGAAAAATCGTGGCGATTCAAAAAATTACACGCGCGGCGGGCGCATCCGCACAGGCCTGGGGATTGCCGTGGCCTTTTTGATTGTGGAATGGGCCGTGCAGTTGGTCAACTACGTGCTTTTTAATGGCAACTTGGCCAACTACGGCATCCACCCGTTGGATTTCAACGGTATCTGGGGCATCTTTACGGCGCCGTTGCTGCACGCGAACTTTGAGCATCTCATCGGCAATTCGGTGCCGGGCGCTATCTTTTGCTTCCTCATTGGTCTTTCTGGCCGGAAAGCCTGGTGGGAGGTCACGATCATCACGGTGCTGATTGCCGGCATTGGCACTTGGCTCCTCGGCGGGCCTGGTACCTCGCACATCGGTGCTTCTTCTTTGGTTTATGGCTGGCTGAGCTATCTCATCGTACGTGGCCTGTTTAACCGTTCTTTCGCCCAAACGGCATTGGGCGTATTCCTCGGTTTTGCTTATTCGGGCTTGGTGTGGGGCGTGCTGCCGGTCTATGAGGGAGTCTCGTGGCAAGGGCACCTCTTCGGCGCGATCGGTGGTATCGCTGCGGGTATGATTATCACTTCCGACGACCCAGTGAAGGTGGCGAAGAAGTAAATGGCATCCGCTGCATCCCCGATCGGTATTTTCGATTCCGGCGTGGGCGGACTCACGGTTGCGCGAACGATCATTGAGCAGCTGCCCAACGAGTCCATCATCTACATTGGAGATACTGCGCATTCGCCGTACGGCCCGCGTCCCATCGCTGAGGTGCGCGAGCTATCTACCGCCATTGCAGATGAACTCGTAGAACGCGGCTGCAAGATGATCGTCATCGCTTGCAATACCGCCACGGCGGCCTTCTTGCACGATGCTCGCGAGCGCTATGACATCCCGGTTGTTGAGGTCATCCGCCCGGCAGTCCGACGCGCCATCGCTACTACGCGCAATGGCAAAATCGGCGTTATCGGTACTGAGGGCACCGTGAACTCTGGTGCCTATCAAGACCTTTTCGCTGTCAACCCACACGTCGAGGCGCATGCGGTGGCGTGTCCGGACTTTGTAGGTTTTGTAGAACGGGGGATTACTGCCGGCCGCCAGATCCTCGGCGTCGCTGAGGGCTACCTCGCACCGCTGCAGTCCGCGGGCGTCGACACCCTGGTGCTCGGCTGCACACATTACCCACTGCTCACTGGCGTCATCCAGTTGGCTATGGGTGAGTCCGTCACCCTCGTTTCCTCTGCAGAAGAAACGGCCAAGGACGTGATGCGTATCCTTACTGAAACCGACATGCTGGCGCCGGAAGACGCCACTCCGATCCGTAAATTCGAATCAACCGGTGACCCAGAGACCTTTTCGCGTTTGGCTTCCCGCTTCTTAGGCCCGCAATTGTGACCTACCGCGCGTGACACGGTTTCACGTCTTTTTCACCCCAATCCCAGCAATCGGGAAGGTTTCGTGGAACTATTGGACACATGAAGCTGACGATTCTTGGCTGTTCCGGCTCCGTCCCAGTCCCGGGAAACGCCGCCTCTGGGTATCTGGTGTCCTTTCCTGATGCGCCATCAATCGTGATGGATATGGGTCCTGGAACTTTGGCGCGCCTACAAGAAGCCCAAGACCCCTGCAATGCGCATGTCGCATTTAGCCATCTTCACGCCGACCACTGCATGGACTTTCCCTCGTTGATGGTCTGGCGTCGCTTCCATCCCACGGCGCCTGCGCCTTCGCGCAATTTTTGCCTTGGGCCGTCATATACGCCACAGCATTTGGGTCGTCTTTCCTCCGACGAGGTCGATGGCGTCGACGATATGTCGGATACCTTCGCCTTTTCCCCGTGGATAGACCGTGAAAGTCAGCTCATCGATGACGTCTATATGACACCCTTTAAGGTGATCCACCCAGTGGAGACGTATTCGCTGCGCATGGAGCATGCGAAGACCGGTAAGACCATTACTTACTCCGGCGATACCTGCCCGACCCCCGCGCTTGTCGATGCTGCCCGCGACGCCGACCTCTTCCTCTGCGAGGCCGCATGGGGCGCGACGTCGGAAGGCAAGGCCCCTAACATGCATATGTCGGGCGCGGAGGCTGGCCGCGTGGCGCGGGAGGCGGGCGTCGCTAAGCTGGTGCTCGTCCACCTCCAGCCATGGGGAGATAGTTCAGAAACCCTGCGTGCAGCGCAGGCGGAGTTCGACGGTGAGATCGTCTTGGGCGCGCCGGGCATGGAGTTCGAGCTCTAGTACCCTTGGGTGCATGACTGATTTTTCTCGTGCTGATGGTCGCGCGCTAGACCAAATGCGTAGCGTGCGTATTACCCGTAACTTCACCACCAACCCGGCAGGTTCCGTGCTCGTCGAGTTTGGCAACACCCGCGTGATGTGTACCGCCTCCGTGGAGTTTGGCGTGCCGCGCTTTAAGAAGGACTCCGGCGAGGGCTGGTTGACCGCTGAGTACTCGATGCTGCCGGCAGCCACGCACGACCGCATGCCTCGCGAGTCCATGAAGGGCAAAGTCAAGGGCCGTACTCACGAGATTTCCCGCTTGGTCGGGCGCTCTCTGCGCGCTGCCGTGGACCTTTCCGAGCTGGGCGAGAACACCATCCAGCTCGACTGCGACGTTCTGCAGGCAGACGGCGGTACCCGCACGGCTTCGATTACCGGTGCGTACGTGGCCTTGGCAGATGCTATCGAGTACCTGAAGTCCGAGGGCGTCGTGCCCGGCGAGCCGCTGCTGGACCCAATCGCCGCGGTATCCGTGGGCATCATCGATGGCGAGATTTGCCTCGACCTGCCTTATGAAGAAGATTCCCGCGCGGAGGTCGACCTGAACGTGGTGATGCAGGAAGGCGGCGACTTCGTGGAGATTCAGGGCACCGGCGAGCACGGCTTGTTCGGCCGCGCTGAGCTGAACTCCATGCTGGATGTGGCCCAGAAGGGCTGCACCGAGCTGATTGCTGCGCAGAAGGCTGCTTTGGGATGGTAAAGCTTCTCGTCGCATCGAATAATAAGAAGAAACTTGGCGAGCTCGAACGCATCCTCGCAGACGCGGGAATCGAAGGCGTCGAGTTGCTACCGCTTTCCGCTGTGCCGGCGTATGACGAACCGGTGGAGGACGGACGCACGTTTGCCGATAACGCACTGATTAAGGCCCGTGCTGGCGTTGCCAATACTGGTATCGCCACGATTGCGGATGACTCGGGTATCGCCGTCGAAGAGCTCAATGGAATGCCGGGCGTGCTCTCCGCGCGCTGGTCTGGTCAGCACGGCGATGACCAAGCCAACAACGAGCTGCTTCTCGCACAGATGGCTGATGTTCCCGACGAACGACGCCAAGCCGCCTTTGTCTCCGTGTGCGCATTGGTCACGCCAGACGGCGCGGAACACGTAGCTGAGGGCCGGTGGCCAGGAATGCTGCTGCGCGCACCAAAGGGCGAGAATGGCTTCGGCTATGACCCGCTTTTCCAGCCGGAGGGCGAGCAGCGCTCCTCGGCACAAATGAGCCCGGAGGAAAAGAACGCGGTTTCCCACCGCGGGCGTGCGCTGGCGCAGCTTACTAGCGTCATCGCCAAGCTGGCGTAGCTTTACCCCGGATACACTTGAGGCCCAGCAGATGCTGGGCCTTCTGCTTCTGGACTAAAGCTGGAATTGCTCGGTGACTTCGCGGCGTCGCTTGTATTCCATCCAGAAAGATAGGAAAGGCACAACGCCGGCTAGGGCAGTGGTGATGAGCTTGCCTGCTGGCCACAGCGCACGCGGGCCGAGGATGAGAATCGAAAGCAAGTAAATCATGTAAGCCACGCCGTGGGCCTGGGCAATGTAGAGGCCCCAGTGCGGAATCTCCACGCCGACGACGTACTCGAGAACCATGCGCGCAACCAAGAGAAGTAGGAAGATACCGGTCACGGTTGCGGCGATGGAAAAGAACTTGAGTGGGCCGCGGATGCGGGCCTTACGGTCTGGGTGAACTTGGTTAGTCATGGCCCTACTTTCTAATTCTGGTCGTCGCCACGCCTGCGGCGCTGTTGGTTTAAGGCGTTAAAAGTTTCTACGTCCATCTGCGGGCGCTGCGGCAAGAAGTCCTCATCGATCTTAGTGACTTCGCCTTGCTCGGACTTTGCTTGGTGCTGGTAGTCCGTGACACCCATTTCGGCGGCTTCGTTCTCTGCCTCGATGCGCTCATTTTCATAACCTAGGGCGGTCTTATACGCATAAACCACAAAGACAGCGAAGAGTGGCCATTGGAAGGCATAGCCTAAATTTTGGAAGGTGCCGGAGCCGGAGCGGAAGCGCGTCCACTGCCAGTAGGCGAGCAATAAAAAGAGCACCACGAAAAACGCGATGAGGACGATATGCCACCATCGCACTTTCAGCTTCTGCCGCTTTGGCGCTTTGTTATTACTCACCCGTAACAGCCTACTCAACACAAACAAAAAACTGGATTCGGGTGCGCCAGTTTTAGCGTGGGCGTAGAAAACATGTAAACTACTTTCGTTGCAAGCGCCCGTGGCGGAATTGGCAGACGCGCTAGATTTAGGTTCTAGTGTCTTATGACGTGAGAGTTCAAGTCTCTCCGGGCGCACGCTTAGCCTCCGTGTCACACGGAGGCTTTTTGCCGTTCAGGGCTTATTTCTTGGCGCCATGAACATTTCGGGCTAAGTAGCAAAAAGTGTGTCCGCTACGGCGTGTCGTGGGTACGTATCTCCGGGCATAAAGCCTCCTAGGGGCTACGTGGCTTCCATCGTTGTGAGCACAAGGTGCGCGCCTCGGAGATCGCACATACCAGTTTGTGTGCGCCTCGTTTGAGGCGGCGTAGAGGGCCGGTATGAAGCCTTTAAGCGTTCCACCTGCAATGCGCTGCAGGTAGCTAATCTAAACCGTTGCATTCCGCTCTGATGAACCCCCGCGACAATGAAGTTGTATTCACGGCTTCTAAGAGTCGGATGCTGTGGACTACCACAGACTCACATCGAAAGCGGTATTTCGCTATCTAACCTGGCCTATTTCGTATTCGATGAAACAAACCAAGCATTTATATATTCTGGCCAGCACCAATGCTTGGAATCAGACACACTTTTTGCTACTTAGCCCAACATTTCACGTGAAGGTAATACTTTCGCAACCTAAGTTTCTTAGGCTCTTGAGGTCCCCCGGAATCTCAAACGGAGAAAATTCATGGTCCTCTCGCATCGTAAAATCGGCATTCTTGTTATCTCTTCGCTGTGCGCAAGCAGCCTCGTTGCCCCACATGCGCTGGCGCAGTCTGCTTCGGAAGGCTCACGCTTTACACTCGGCGTGCTTCCCGATACGCAGTTCTACTCTCGCTATTCCACCCCTGAGACTGGCAACCTCGCGCAGGAGCGCTACGGAAGTGAGCCTTATCGGGCGCAAACCGAATGGCTTGCGGAAAACAAAGACGCCCTAAATATGCAGTTTGCTACTCACTTGGGCGATGTCGTGGACCAGTCTGATGTGGAAGGGGAGTGGAAGGTCGCCGACGAGGCGATGCGTACGCTCGACCAGTCGGATCTTAACTACTCCATCCTTCCTGGCAATCACGACTTGACCGGCGATGCTTCCTACCAGCCTTTCAACCAGTGGTTTGGGGCTGACCGCGCCAAGGAGGCCAACTCGACGTTCCAGGAACGCTTCACTGGGGTCGATTCTGATTCCGAGTACCACATTTTTGAAGCCGAAGGCCAAGAGTATTTGGTCTTGGCCCTTGCATGGCGCGCCAACAACGAGGTGCTGGATTGGGCGCAGCAGGCTATCGATGAACACCCTGACCTTCCGGTAATCCTGACTACCCATGAGGTCTTGAACATTGATGGCTCCGGTGAGGTTTTCTATTCAGACGATTATGGCAAGCACTTGTGGGACGATTTCATCAGTAAAAACGACCAGATTTTCCTCACCATGGGTGGTCATCACCATGGCGCAGGCTACCGAGTGGACAAGAACGACTACGGACACGATGTTGTAGCTATCTTGCAGGATTATCAGATGGCCTATCAGGGCGGAAACGGCCTTTTGGGCGTCCTTGAGTTTGATCTCACCGGCAACGAACTCGAGATGGCAGCGCTTTCGCCATGGGTCGCGCAGAAGCCCCAGGAAGAACTCACGCAATTCGATGAGCTGATTTTGGAGGGCAAGGGCGATAGTTACAAGATTCCGTTCAATTTCGCGGAACGCTTCGCTGATTTTGACCCGCAGTTCCAGGTCGGTGATGAAAACAATGGCGATTTGGCGCAGGAGGCGCGCGATATCGTGTCTGCCGGTTATCGGCCATACGAAATTAAGGCCGATGAGCTTCCGCAGGGTCCGGATGACTTTGTGAAAAATGACAACACTGTCTTCCATTGGCGTCCAGGTGAGGCAATGGACAAGGAAGGTGCAGCGCTTAACGACGGCGCACCTGCCGGCGCTGGCACCATCATTCCGGATATTGCGGGTGAGGGTGACTTGCATCGTGAAGGCGGCGTCGTTGGCGCAGACCGGGTGACGTATAGCTCGGACCATCACCCATTGTCGTCGGATAGCGGCTCGCTTTATTGGGCTGACCCGGCCGGCAAACCTACGACTGCGGAGTTTAAGTCGGCCAAGGATGCAGCTATTAATCGCTTTGATTCCGATTCGGGCTATACCTTTGAGTCTTTTGTGAAGCTGCCGGAGGACTTTGATGGCGAAAAGCATGGCTGGGGCAGTGCGATTTCGCGGGATTCGCAGATTTCCAAGTTGGTACCGGGCTCGACGGATACTGATCCCACCGTGATGTTCGGTGTGTCGAACCTGCGGGAGTTGCGCTGGTGGGCAGAGCCGGAAGAAGGAAGCGGCTCGACTGTGTGGTCGCACGAGGTGCCGAAGGACGAGTGGATGCACATTGCTGTGGTCAACGACCCAGAAAAGGACACCGTGGAGATGTTCATCAACGGTGCGCCGATTTTGCGTAATGCCAAGGGAGCGGAGGGGCTGTTGCCGCGTGACCTGCAGTGGGTAATGGGCGCAGGCCGCGGAGAAGGCCACCCACAAGACCCGTGGTACGGCTGGATCGGCGAGACCCGTCTGAGCAGCGGCGTGCTGGATAAGGAACAGTGGCTAACTGCTCGGGATCATGATGCTGGTGCATCTACTACCGGGTCGGCTTCGGGATCGGCTTCGGGATCGGCAGCCGGGTCTTCCACTGGCTCTACGGCGGGCCTGTCGAGCGGGGCGTCGAGTAGCGGCGGCGTCCTAGCCGCGGTGTTGGTGGGCCTTTTGGCGGTAGTCGGTGGAGGCTTTGCGCTGGCGAATTTCTTGAGCCGAACACTGGGAATTCCGCTGCCACGCTTGCCTTTCTAAAGCTTGCGAAAATCGCGATCGGAAGTGGAAACAATCGGGCGCAGAATGTGATTTTGTGCCCGATTTATCCTGTTACTGAAGTAAATAAACACTATGTGCATTAAGAATCTGAGCTGGTGTTTAGCTATAGAAATTCGCAACAATGGTTTTCTTCCGATCGGCAGGTAATTCGGAAATTGCTGATAAAAAAGCTATCAATGCGTTGTGGGGAAGCTTACGATCGGGGGCAATTTACCCCCGATCTAAACGGTATGTCCGTCTTTTATGAAATTGATGACCTGCGTGGGCATCGAATAAACGCGGATGTGCTCTGTTGCACAATTGCTCAAGTAGGAGGGTGCAGTCACGGCTCCTAAAATTGGAGACAAGAGGCGCTCGTCGCTTAAGGGTGAGACCAAAGTTTCCGCTAGGAAACGTACGGAACACAGTGACAGGAAACAGCGGCAAGGCGCCCCGAATCACTTGAATGAAATGTGTCAAACAAGAAGGGAGTCACAATCGTGACCACCGCAACGCAACCGCTGCAGTTTGAAGCCTGGAAAGGATTCGAGCCTGGTCCATGGACTGAAGGCATCAACGTCCGGGACTTCATCCAGCGCAACTACACTCCGTACGATGGAGACGCTTCCTTCCTCGCGGGCCCAACCGAAAAGACCCAGCGCACGTGGGACACCCTCGAAAAGGACTACCTGTCAGTAGAGCGCCAAAAGCGCATTTTCGATGTCGACACCCACACCCCAACCGACATCGATGCTTTCCCGGCCGGCTACATCTCTGAGGATGACGACGTCATCGTCGGCTTGCAGACCGACACTCCGCTCAAGCGTGCCATGATGCCAAACGGCGGCTGGCGCATGGTTGAGCAGGCCATCCGTGAGGCAGGCAAGGAGCCGGAGGAAGACATCAAGAAGATCTTCACCCGCTACCGCAAGACCCACAACGACGCCGTCTTCGATATCTACACCCCACGTATTCGTGCGGCTCGATCATCACACATCATCACCGGTCTGCCTGACGCATACGGTCGCGGCCGCATCATCGGTGACTACCGCCGCGTGGCTCTCTACGGTGTCGACTACCTGATTGCCGAGAAGGACGCTAAGAAGCATGAGGTCGGCGAGCTCGGATTCAGCGAACACTGGGCACGCTACCGCGAGGAGCATGCAGAGCAGATCAAGGCTCTGAAGAAGCTCAAGGCCATGGCTCAGTCCTACGGCTTCGACATCTCCGGTCCTGCAAAGACTGCTCACGAAGCTGTTCAGTGGACCTACTTCGGCTACTTGGCTTCCATCAAGTCCCAGGACGGCGCCGCAATGTCCATCGGCCGCCTGTCTGCATTCTTCGACTGCTACTTCGAGCGCGACCTCGCAGCCGGTATCATCACCGAAGAGGACGCACAGGAAATCATCGACCATCTCGTTCTGAAGCTGCGCATCGTTCGCTTCCTGCGCACCGAGGACTACGACCAGATCTTCTCCGGCGACCCATACTGGGCAACTTGGTCTGACGCTGGTTTCGGCAATGACGGCCGCCACATGGTCACCAAGACCTCCTTCCGTCTGCTGCAGACCCTGGTCAACCTTGGCCCGTCACCAGAGCCAAACATCACCATTTTCTGGGACCCAGCACTGCCAGAGGGCTACAAGAAGTTCTGTGCTCACATCTCGATCACCACTTCTTCCATTCAGTACGAGTCTGATAGGCAGATTCGTGAGCAGTGGGGCGACGACGCAGCGATTGCTTGCTGTGTTTCCCCGATGGAAGTTGGCAAGCAGATGCAGTTCTTCGGCGCTCGCGTCAACGCTGCAAAGGCCCTGCTCTACGCCATCAACGGCGGCCGCGACGAGGTTACCGGCAAGCAGGTTGTTGAGGGCTACGACGCTATCCAGGGCGACGGCCCGCTCGACTTCGACGAGGTTTGGAAGAAGTACGAGGAGATGCTCGACTGGGTAGTCGGCACCTACGTCGAGGCTCTGAACATCATCCACTACTGCCACGATAGGTACGCTTACGAGGCAGTCGAGATGGCGCTGCACGATTCCAACATCGTTCGCTCCATGGGCTGCGGCATCGCTGGCCTGTCCATCGTGGCTGACTCCCTGTCCGCCATCAAGTACGCCAAGGTGTACCCGGTCCGTGACGAGTCCGGCCTCATCGTTGACTACAAGACCGAGGGCGACTTCCCGTTCTACGGCAACGATGATGACCGCGCCGACGACATCGCCGCAACCATCGTCCACACCGTGATGGATAAGATTAAGGCCATCCCGATGTACCGCAACGCAATTCCAACCCAGTCCGTTCTGACCATTACCTCCAACGTGGTCTACGGCAAGGCAACCGGTGCTTTCCCATCCGGCCACAAGGCAGGCACCCCGTTCGCGCCGGGCGCAAACCCAGAGAACGGCGCTGACAGCCACGGCATGGTCGCTTCCATGCTGTCGGTGGGCAAGCTGGACTACAAGGATGCGTTGGACGGCATCTCGCTGACCAACACCATCACCCCGTCTGGTCTCGGCCGCACTCCGGAGGAGCGCATCGACAACCTGGTGGGCGTGCTGGACGCAGGCTTCATCATGGAGTCCAAGTAAGCCACCCCGGCAATCAAGTTTCCCCCATTCAACCTCAACTCACTTCAAGGAGTATCACCATGGCAACCCCAACTTTCGACGAGCGCTTGGCAGACATGAAGGCTAACCGCGACGAGCACCAGATGAACGCGGGCCTGTACCACGCAAACATCAACGTTCTGGACAAGGCAACCCTCGAGGACGCTGTCGAGCACCCAGAGAAGTACCCGAACCTGACCGTCCGTGTTTCTGGCTACGCAGTTAACTTCGTCAAGCTGACCAAGGAGCAGCAGCTCGACGTTATCTCCCGTACCT
Source organism: Corynebacterium sp. HMSC08C04 (assembly GCF_001807495.1). Classification (NCBI taxonomy): domain Bacteria; kingdom Bacillati; phylum Actinomycetota; class Actinomycetes; order Mycobacteriales; family Corynebacteriaceae; genus Corynebacterium; species Corynebacterium sp. HMSC08C04. Next base: position 38,401 of record NZ_KV789205.1, read on the forward strand.
TCCACCAGGGTTCATAAAAAATGGCTGATGGCATTACTGGAGTCGTGCACCTCGACCCCCAAGCGGGCGAGAAGGTGCGCGGTGCGGCCGCCGGCCTAGGTACCGATAACTCCCTCGACGAGATCAAGCGCCCGGAGCTCATGGAGGCACGCCGTACTGGCGATATCGCCTTGGTGCACTCCTGGGAGCTGGTGACCTCCGTCGATGGTCCAGGTACCCGCATGACGATGTTCATGTCCGGTTGCCCACTGCGCTGTCAGTATTGCCACAACCCAGACACCATGGAGATGAAGGTGGGCACCCTCGAGCGCATCGAGGACGTCGTCAAGCGCATCAAGCGCTACAAGCCCATCTTCAAGACTTCCGGTGGCGGTCTGACCATCTCAGGTGGCGAGCCGTTGTTCCAGATTGCGTTCACGCGCCGCGTGCTCAAGGAAGTCCACGATGCGGGTATCCATACCACCATCGATACCTCGGGCTTTTTGGGTACGCGCCTGCGGGACGAAGACCTGGAAAACATCGATCTTGTGCTTCTCGACGTCAAGTCTGGCGACGAAGAAACCTACAAAAAGGTCACTCGCCGCGAGCTGCAGCCAACCATCGATTTCGGTGACCGACTGTCGGCGATGGGTAAGCCGGTGTGGATCCGCTTCGTGGTGGTTCCAGGCCTGACGGATTCCCCGGAAAATGTGCGAAACGTCGCCAAGATCGTGGGGCGTTGGAGCAACAACGTCGAGCGTATCGAGGTGCTTCCGTTCCACAACATGGGTGCTGATAAGTGGCATGAACTGGGCTATCCGTACACCCTTGAGGATACGAAGCCGCCAAAGCCGGAGGATATCGAAGCAATTCGTGACGTCTTCCGCGACAAGGGCTTCACCGTTTACTAAACGAGTGTTCCCTGAATAAGAAAAGTTTTTAGCGCTGTGCCGTTTGGTACAGCGCTAAACTTTTATCCATGACTCGCCGTTTCGGATATCCAGTAAAAGAGCACACACTTTCCGTCCCTTGGGACTACAACGACCCGCAACAGGGCACGTTTGAGCTCTATGCCCGCGAAATCGGTGACCCGGATAAGCCCGCCATTCTCTATAACCAGGGCGGGCCAGGCTTCCCAGCCCCGCGTCCACTGGGGCCGACGGGCGTTATTGGGAAGGGCTTGGAGCGGTTTCGCTGGATCTTGATGGACCAGCGTGGCACGGGGCGCAGCTATCGCATTGATGAGCTTTCCGACGCCGCCGACTTAAGCGTCGATCGCCTTAAACTACTGCGCCAGGACAACATCGTGCGCGATGCGGAGCGGCTGCGTGAGTACCTTGGCATCGACAAGTGGTCTTTGTTCGGCCAGTCCTTTGGCGGATTCTGCATCACGAGCTATGTCTCCTTGTTCCCCGAGTCAGTGGACAAGGCCTTCCTGACCGGCGGCCTACCGACCTTGGACAAGGGCGCAGACGATCTTTACCGTTCCACGTTCACCAAGCTCAAAGTGCGCCAACAGCGCTTCTTCGACTACGTACCTTTCGCGCAGCAGCGCATCGCGGAAATCATCGATCACCTGGACAACTCGCAGGAGGTTTTGCCTACTGGGGAGCGCTTGAGCTCGCTTCGCTTCCGCACCATCGGCATCGAGCTGGGCCGCGGCTCCGGATTCGATTCCCTGGGCTACCTGCTTGAGGAGCCTTTCCGCACCGTGGGTGGGGAGAAGCACTTGCGCTCCGATTTCCTCCACGAGGTTGGTGCTCGCGTGAGCTTCCAGGGTGGGCCATTGTATGCGGCCATCCACGAATCCATTTATGGCAGTGTGGGCGGCCAGCACGTCACGGGCTGGGCGGCGCACCGCGTGCGCGAGGAGTTCCCGGAGTTTGCCGAGTCAGGCACGTGGCTGACAGGCGAGCACATCTTCCCGTGGCAGTTCGATGAGGATCCGGCGCTGCATGCGTTCAAGGATTCGGCAGAAGCGTTGGCGCAGTTTGAGTGGGATGCTGCGCCTTACGACGCCGCGGTATTGGGCAACGCTGAGGTGCAGGCCGCCGCAGCTGTCTATCTGGATGACATCTTCGTGCCCTTCGAAGAGGCGATGCAGACCGCTAGCGCCTACCGTGACCTGCGCCCAATGGTGACTAACAAGTTCCAACATAACGGAATCGGCCACGACGGCGAGGGCATTCTGGGCGAGCTTTTCCGCTTGGTTGATGACCACTAGAACACCCGTTTGCGCCGGCCGGCCCCGGTCGGTCGTCGATCAGTTCCTGCGCCAGGCGGTGGCGGCACGACGCTGCACAGAGTGGAAGATGGAAAAGCAGACGGCGGACTTGGCGCTCGCTGCCTAGCCCCTTGTCTTATTCGATAGCAGTTTCATTAAGACTCTTCTTTCCTGCTCGCACACTTATTCAAGGTGTGGCAAGGTGGGGAGAGAATCAAGAATTGAACAAAGAATTGAACGAGAGGAAGAACCAATGATCGGAATGATTGTTGTTGGCGTTGTTCTGCTGGCGATTGTTTTGACCATTTTTGATGGCTACTACATCGTGCGCACCCGTGAGGCTGCCATTGTGGAGCGCCTGGGTAAGTTCGTGACCGTGGCGCACGCTGGCCTGCACTTCAAGCTGCCGTGGGTTGATCGCGTGCGCGACAAGATCAGCCTGCAGGTGCGCCAGCTCGATGTCATGGTGGAGACCAAGACCAAGGACAACGTCTTCGTTCAGATTCCGGTCGCCGTTCAATACGAGGTTGTTCAAGGTCGCGAGCGCGAGGCCTACTACATGCTCTCCAACCACGAACAGCAGATTGTGGCCTACGTGCAGGATAACGTTCGTTCCTCGGTTGCCAATATGGACTTGGATGATTCCTTCTCATCCAAGGACACCATTGCACAAAACGTCGCAATGTCCTTGCGCGATAACATGGCCGCTTATGGCTGGCACTTCGTAAACACCCTGGTTACCGATATTCGCCCGGATACCCGCGTGCGCGAGTCGATGAACTCCATTAACGCTGCGCAGCGTGAGCGCGAGGCGGCTATCGCACAGGCTGAGGCGGAGAAGATTCGCGTGGTTAAGGAAGCCGAAGGTGCCGCTGAGGCAAAGAAGCTGCAGGGTCGCGGTGTGGCTGAGCAGCGTAAGGAGATTGTCGAAGGCATTGCGCAGCAGTACGAGATGCTGCGTGCTGCAGGCGTTCAGGAAAACCCGGAGACCCTCATGCTTGTCTCCCAGTACCTGGACGCGATGGTCGACGTCGCCGACCGTTCTCACACCAACGTCCTCTACATGCCTTCGAATCCAGGCGGCATGCAGGATCTCTTCGGCGGCATGCGCGACGTATTGCTTTCGACTCAGGCTATTAACAACGAAGCCTCTGATGGACTCGACCGCGAGCAGCGCAAGCGCTTGGAGCAGCTGCGTGCGCAGAAGGCGCAGCGCGCGCAGCAGGAGGCGCGCGAGGTGCAGCAGCGCGCTGAGCACGCCTTTGAGCAGGCTCCTTACGGCGGCCAGCAGCCACAGGCTCCACAGCAGCAGGGTCAGCACCCACAAAACGCACGTCAATACTTTGATGAGCTGCGCAAGCACCTCAAGGATGAGGGTTAGTACTTCCGTGGAAGGACTCTAAGGATCGCACCTGCAAGCCGTCTTCGGTGAAGTTGGATTTATCTAACCACGCCTCGAAGACGGCTTTTTTGCAGCCATTCGGCGTCGGTGATGGAAAGCCACTCGGTGTCGCGGGAGCGACCTTTGTAAACCATGTGGTTGCGGAATATGCCCTCCGGAACAAATCCCAAGCGTACAGCGGTGTTGCGGGAAGGCTGCTTGAGATGCTTGGAATAGTAGACCCATCCCATCTCCACGCTGCCGTGCTCGGGCACTGCGTTGATGAGTGAAATTGAGCCAATGGCTTGCTCAGCTATCGCCGTGCGAAACTCAGCAGAGTCCTCGAATGGGCCGGAACCATTGAAGTAGGTCAAATAGTGCTTTGGAGCTCGCCTTCGAAAGCTGCCACCATGTCGTCGCCGTGCTTGTCAGCATCCAACGGCTCGAGGCGGCAATAGCGACCCTCCAGCGTTACAGGTTGGGGAAGCGAACGAGTGGTCTAATTCTTGGGTCTAATGGGTTGGTCGAGTTTGTTGATACGTGTCGTGTTGACATCCTAAAGGTGCTCGTTCCCCCACGCCGGCGGCGACGCTAGTTCGCTGGGCATGCGGCGAGTAATCCTGCGAGCGCGTCGCGCTCAGCCTCGGTGACCCACAGCCCGTAGGTTGACTTCACATCGATGATTCGCTGGGCGTAAGAGCAGCGGTAGCCATTGTTCGGCGGCAGCCAGGTTGCTGCGTCGCCTGCGGATTTCTGCTGATTAAGTGGGCCGTCGACCGCGAGGAGATTGCGCGGGTCGTTGGCAAAGTCGCGGCGCTTTTCCGGTGACCATTCTTGGGCGCCTTTTTGCCAGGCGTCGGCAAGCGGGACTACGTGGTCGATCTGAACCTTGTCTGAAGTGTCTTGCCCGCGCTGGAAGCTGATCTCCGTGCCGGAATAGGGATCGTGCAGCGTACCTGTCAGGACCACGCAGTCATGAGTGTTTTCTTTGAGCGTGATATCCACGAGGTCACGGCGCAGAATGTCGTTTCGCGTATCGCAGCCGTTGTGGCCAAATTCCACGGTGACATCGTCAGACCACGCCTGCCCGAACTGCTCACGTTCGTAGTCAGTCTTTGGCGCGCGGCCCTTAACCGGCAGTGCGTTGAGCTGTTCTAATGCAGGATTTGGTGCAGGTGCCGCGGGGGTGTTGGGTGCATTGTCCAGACTATCGTTTGCAGTGGTTGTGGGCGCAGTCGCTGAGGTGGACGAAGTCGGGGCGTCGAGAGTTGCGCCAAAGATGACGAGAGCTGCGACGATGAGGTTGAGGATGCCGACTATGTAGTACGGGCGAAAAGGGGAGCGGGCTGCCATGATGGGGATGATTTTAGCGGCTAGACTGGCGCCGGTAATGAGTATTGATAGGTTCTTTGATGAATACACGCAACAGCGCGGGATTGTCCGCAGTGCGCTTGTGGTTCCGGCGAGTGCATGTGAGATTTATGCAGAGGTAGAGCCCGAAGGTCCTGCCGGGGAAGGCATGCGACGGGGCCAATCGCGCGTGGAACTAAAGCGTGCTGAAGAGCTAGTTTCCCAGCTCTTGGGTGATTTCTAGCCGTATTCTCGCCGCCGTGATTTACGAGCGGCACCCACACACGCCGTCAAAAGATGATGGTTTCCTCATGATTTTGTGGCATGCTGTTTTTCTGACTTTCTGATACAAAACAATTCTGGCCGCACTCGCATAGGAGCAGCAACCACAGTGAGTACCACCCCGCGTACCGAAACTACGACCATTATCCAGCCGCATTCCACAGGAAAACGCTTGGTCAACCGCCTAGACGCCGAACCTTTCGCGCTGTCATTTTCGGGCCAGGGCTATGCCTGGCTTCCCAATCTGCAGGCATCCATCGCCGCAGGCGCAGGCACCCGCCTTGCCGGGCACCTGAAGCAGGCGGAAAAGATCCTCGAGCCACTCGCAGACGATCTCGCCGCCGCCTTCCCGCACGGCTTTGCCCCGCTCGAGTGGGCAGCACCAGCGAACTCGCCGCGCATTAACCTGGCGGATTCTGCTATCTCTACCCCGGGCATCGTCACCGCCCAGGTTGGTGTGCTCGAAGCGCTTTCTGCCCAGGGGCTCGACGTCTCGCAGGCGGTCGCGGCCATTGGTCATTCCCAGGGCACCTTGAGCACGTTTGTTGCCACCGGCCGCGCCGAAGCCGGCGAGGTCATCGTTTTGGCGCAGCTCATCGGTGCCGCTATCACGCGTACAGCCCGCACTCATGGTTTGGTCCGCAACGCTGAGGGTTCTCCTATGGTGGCAGTCTCCGGTGCCACTCAAGAGCAGATTGAAAAGGCTGGCGGTCGTATCGGCCTGCGCAATGGCCGCGACAAGTTCATCATCGTCGGTACCCCGGCGGAGGTAGCCGCAGTTCAAGGCCGCCTCGAAGCGGCGGCCTCCAAGGACGCTAAGCTCGTCGAATCCAAGCAGCGCGGCGGCGCCCCGTTCGCACCTCGCTTTAGCCAGCTCGACATCCAGGCTGCCTACCACCACCCGGCAATGGAAGAGGCCGTTGCGCAGGTCATCGTGTGGGGTAAAACCGCAGGTCTTGATCCCGTGCTCGTGGAGGAGGGCGCCCGTGCCGTCCTCACCGACATCGTCGATTGGCCAGCCCGCGTCACCGAGGCCATCGAGGCAGGCGCCCGCTGGATCTTCGAGTGCGGCCCTGATGGCGGCGTCGAGCCGCTGACCCGAGACATCGTCGCAGGACGAGGAATCGGCACCTTGGTGGTGTGCGGTTCGCAAGGGCAGTCGCAGCTTTTCGACGCCGGCCAGGCACCCGCCCTGCCCATGTCCTGGGAGCGCTTCCGTCCGATCCTGCGCGCAGGTCGCCTTTTCACCAAGTTCACCGAGGCAACCGGCTATTCGCCAGTCATGCTGCCCGGCATGACCCCTTCCACCGTCGACCCAGAAATCGTGGCTGCAGCAGCCAACGCTGGTCACTGGGCAGAGCTCGCAGGCGGTGGCCAGACCACCAACGCCTTGCTGGCACGCAACTTGGAGAAGCTAGAGGAACTCCTCGAGCCAGGCGTGAACGCACAGTTCAACGCCATGTATCTCTCCGCATCGCAGTGGCGCCGCCAGATCGCTGGCGAGCGCGCCCTACCCAAGGCACGCGCAAACGGTGCGCCCATCAACGGCGTGGTTGTCTCTGCTGGTATCCCACCGCTCGATGAGGCAGTGGAACTCGTAGAATCCCTGCACGCGGACAACTTCCCGTGGGTCGCATTCAAGCCAGGCACCATCAAGCAGATCGACCAAGTACTGCGCATCGCCGAGCAGGCCCCAGGACTTATCATCATGCAGGTCGAAGGCGGTCACGCCGGTGGCCACCACTCGTGGGAGGACCTCGACGAGCTGCTCGCTGCCACCTATGGTCGCATCCGCGAGCACGACAACGTGGTGCTGGCCGTCGGCGGCGGCATCGGCACCCCAGCCCGCGGCGTTCAGTACCTGCTGGGCACCTGGGCACACAAGCAGGGGCTGCCGGATGCGCCTGTCGACGCCATCATGGTGGGCACCGCCGCCATGGCGACCAAGGAATCCACCGCTTCCGAATCCGTGAAGCGCGCACTCGTGGCCGCGCAGCCGACCGTCCAGAACGACGGCTGGGCCGGCGTGGGCGCTGCAGCCCAGGACTTCGGCGGCTCCGTGACCTCCGGACTGTCCCAGCTGGGCGCGGACATCCACGAGATCGACAACTCCTTCGCACGCGCCGGGCGCCTGCTCGACGAGGTCGCGGGCGACGCTGAGGCCGTGGCCGCACGTCGTGACGAGATCATCGAGGCCATCGGCAAGACCTGCAAGCCTTACTTCGGCGACCTTGACTCTATGACCTACGCGCAGTGGCTCGAGCGCTACCTTGAGCTTTCCTACATGGGGCAGTGGGTCGACGAATCCTGGTTCCAGCGCTTCGTCGCGATGGTGGAGCGCACCGAGGCCCGCCTCAACCCGGCGGATCACGGCGAGATCGAACTTCAGGTCACCGCAGAGCGCGAGAACCCGGAGCAGGCAGTCAAGCAGCTGCGCGAGCTCCTGGGCAGCGCCGCCCTCGACCAGCTCGTCCACCCAGGCGACGCCGCGTGGTTCCTGCAGCTGCTCAACCAGAAGGGCAAGCCCGCCAACTTCGTCCCCGTCATCGACGCGGAGGTCCGCCGTCTGTGGCGCCAGGACTCCCTGTGGCAGGCCCTCGACGAGCGCTACGACGCCGACCAAGTCTGCATCATCCCAGGCACCACCGCAGTCGGTGGCATCGAGCGCGCTGACGAGCCGGTGGCTGAGCTGCTTGCCCGCTTCGAGCAGGCCGCAACAGATGAGCTGACCCAGGCCGGTGTACAAGACAAATCAGAGCACTCGGACTTCGACAAAATCCTCAAGGCGCCAATGGTCAATTGGGCAGGCCGCGAGCAGCTCAACCCTCTTCGCCTCGTGCTTGGCATCGGCCAGTTCTTGGCTGAGTCGATCGAGAGCAAAGACAACGGCTCCCGCTTTCAGAAGCTTGCCGAAGGCGAGTACTGGCTGAGCGTCCCGCTCAAGGGCGCGATTGCAGGCGCGCAACTGCGCCTGCGCATCACCCCACCGCAGATTCCGGGCGCCTCGCCGCTTATCACCGAGGCCGATGCCGCTGAGTCCATGCGCGAGCTGGCTCGCGTCGCCGCCGGCGGCACCCTGCCGGAGGTAACCGGTGGCACCGCCATCTGGTCCGGCGAGCTCAGCGCCGCGGATTCCGCGGACTATGAAAACGTCACCGCGGGCTATGCGCCTGCCGACGCCCTTTCCGCAGACGTTGCCGAGGGCGCACACGTGGCCCCAGACGTCCTCGTGGGCAAGGCCTGGCCAGCCGTGTTCGCGGTCATCGCCAATGCAGTTACCGAAGACGGAACCAACGTCGTGGAAGGCCTGCTCAACCTGGTCCACTTGGAGCACAACCTCGAACTCAAGTCCGCCCTGCCGCGCGAGGCGAAGCTGCGCATCACCGCCACCGCGGGCGAGGTCCGCGACACCCCAGTCGGCCGCGTCGTCGACGTCGCAGTAGATATTGAGACGGCCACCGATGGTGCTTCCGCAGCTGGTGCAGACACCGCAGGCACCCCGGTTGCGCGCCTCTTCGAGCGCTTCGCAATCCAGGGTCGTCGCGGAGAGCAGGAACTCGGCGCAGCGGACTTAGCCGCAGGTGCAGCGTCCACCACTGCGGAAAAGCCGCGCAGCTTCCGCCACGAAATGACCGTGACCGCCCCGCAGTCGATGCACCCATTCGCCGCGGTCACGGGCGACCGCAACCCCATCCACGTTGCCGATCTCGCCGCCCAGCTGGCTGGCCTGCAGGACGGCGTCATCGTCCACGGCATGTGGACCTCCGCGCTGGCGCAGCTGGCCGCCGCTTTCGACGGCGCCGCAGTCCGTGAGTGGAGCGCCACCATGCAGGCGCCTGTCCTGCCCGGCGCGCAGGTCACCTTCGTGGTCGAGCGCGTGGGCCTGGACACCCGCCCAGGCTTCGGCGAGGTCCGAGCCGTCACCGCTTCCGTCGACGGCGTTCCGGTCCTTGAGGCTCGCGCAACTGTCGCTGACAAGCTGACCTTCTACGGCTTCCCCGGCCAGGGCATCCAGTCGCAGGGGATGGGCATGGACGCCTTCGCGGCGTCGTCAAGCGCCCGCTCCGTGTGGGAACGCGCGGACAAGCACACCCGCTCCAAGTTGGGATTTTCCATCCTGGAGATCGTGCGCAACAATCCGCAGTCCGTCACCGTGCGCGGCGAGGAGTTCACGCACCCGGACGGCGCTCTTTTCCTGACCCAGTTCACGCAGGTAGCCATGGCTACCCTGGGCTGCGCGCAGATCGCCGAGATGCAGGAGGCCGGCGTCCTTGACTCCGGCGCCTACTTTGCGGGCCACTCCGTGGGCGAGTACAACGCCCTTGCCGCCTACGCGCAGGTGCTCTCCCTCGAAGCAGTAGTGGAGATCGTCTACGCCCGTGGCCTGACCATGCACCGCCTGGTCGAGCGCGACGCCGAGGGCAACTCCAACTATGGACTGGCGGCGCTGCGTCCGAACAAGATCGGCGTCTCCGCCAAGGACGTGTTCCCGTACGTTGCTGAGATTTCCGCGCAGACCGGCGAGTTCCTAGAGATCGTCAACTACAACATTGCAGGCGTGCAGTACGCCGTCGCCGGTACTCGCGCGGGGCTTAACGCCCTGCGTGCCGACGCCGAGCGCCGCGCGCCGGGGGCGCGTGCCTTCATCCAGATCCCGGGCATCGACGTGCCGTTCCACTCCTCTCATCTGCTGGGCGGCGTGCCTGCCTTCCGCGAGCACCTCGATTCCCTGATTCCGGCGGACATCGACCTGGATATCCTCGTGGGCCACTACGTGCCGAACCTGGTCGCGCGTCCATTTGAGCTCACTGAAGAATTCGTGCAGGCCATTGACTCCGTGGTGGACTCTGAGCCCGTCAAGGCCATCCTGTCTGACTTCGCGGGCGCCCTTGAGAACCCGGTTCAGTTGGGCCGCACCCTGCTCATTGAGCTTTTGGCCTGGCAGTTCGCTTCACCTGTCCGATGGATCGAAACCCAGGATCTCCTGCTTAGCGAGCCGGGCACCATCGGCGGCGCTGGCACCCCGGGCCTGGGCGTGGGGCGCTTTGTCGAGGTGGGCGTGGGTTCCTCGCCAACGCTGGCGAACATGCTGGGCCAGACCCTGCGCCTGCCGCAGTATGCAGGCCACGGCATCGAGGTGCTCAACATCGAGCGCGACCGCGATGTCGTCTTCGCTGAGGATGCCATCGCTCGCCCGGAGCCGGAGCAGACTGCAGCGGCTCAATCTGGTGCCGAGGGTGGTGCTGTCGAATCTGACGCTACCGCAGCAAGCCTGGTCCCTGAGACCTCGGCAGCAGCGGAGACCACGACCCTCGTGGCTCCGGTTCCGGCACCTGCTGCGGGTGGCGAGACCCCAGCGGATAAGCCGTTGAGCGCGCAGTTCGCCACCGAAATGCTCGTGGCGGTGTGGACCAAGGTTCGCCTGGATCAGATGGGTCCTGCCGATACCATCGAACTGCTCGTCGAGGGCGTGTCCTCCCGCCGCAACCAGCTCCTGCTGGATCTGGGGGTGGAGTTCGGCCTGGGCGCTATCGATGGCGCGGCCGATGCTGCGCTGTCGGAACTCAAGGAGACTGTCGCAGGCATGGCCAAGGGCTATAAGGCCTTTGGCCCGGTCCTGGGCGAGCAGGTAGCTGATGCGCTGCGCCGCCTTACTGGACCTGCCGGAAAGAAGCCTGGCTACGTGGCTGAGCGCGTCACCGGCGCCTGGGGCTTAGGCGAAGGCTGGGCAGACCGCGTCATCGCTGAGCTTGTCCTCGGCACTCGCGAGGGCGCGTCCCTACGCGGCGGCGACCTGGCCACGCTCGGCACGGGCGCTGCGAATGCCAAGGAGCTGGATGCGCTTATCGACGCCGCCGTGACCGCCGCCGGACAGCGCGAGGGGATTAGCATCGCGATGCCTTCCGCGGGTGGTGCCGCGGGCGGTGGGGTAGTGGACTCCGCGGCTTTGGATGCCTACACCGCGGAAATGACCGATACCCTTGCGGAGACCGCCCGCACCTTGCTGTCCAAGCTGGGAGTTGCGGCGCCTGCCACCGAGTTTTCGGAAGTAGATGAGAACGCCGCACTGGCGGAGCTAGTCTCCCGTGAGCTGGGCTCCGATTGGGCCAAGCAGGTGGCGCCGTCCTTCGATGCGGATAAAGCAGTGCTTCTTGACGACCGCTGGGCTTCTGCCCGCGAGGATCTTGCGCGTGTTGCCGCGGGCGAGCTCAACGCTGCGGACGTCGATGTTCTGGGCGCTGGCGAAGCCGTGGCGCGGCTGGCGGAGCACTTTGGCCTGCCGGATCACGCGCAGGAAGCGCGTGTGGATGCCGCTAGCTTGACCATGAGCAACGACGTTGCCGTGGTTACTGGTGGCTCCCCGAACTCGATTGCGGCCGCTATCATCGGCGAGCTCCTCAACGAGGGCGCCACTGTGGTGGCAACCACCTCGCGCCTAAACCATGACCGCGTGGAGTTCTACAAGGAGCTCTACCGCACGCGCGCCGCTGGTTCCGCCGCGTTGTGGGTGGTCCCTGCGAACTTGAGCTCCTTTAAAGATCTCGACGCCTTGGTGGAGTGGATTGGTAACGAGCAGACAGCCACAGTGGGTGGCAAGTCCAAGCTGGTCAAGCCGGCGCTGGTGCCGACCTTGCTCTTCCCGTTCGCTGCTCCGCGCGTGCAGGGCACGCTGGCCGACGCCGGCGCCCAGGCCGAGTCGCAGATGCGTCTGCTGCTGTGGTCGGTGGAGAAGCTCATCGCGGGCCTGTCTCAGCTGGGCGCGGATACCCACGTGGGCCAGCGCCTGCACGTGGTGCTGCCAGGCAGCCCGAACCGTGGTCGCTTCGGTGGCGACGGCGCCTATGGTGAGGCCAAGGCGGCACTCGACGCCCTGGTTACCCGCTGGAAGGCAGAGCCTGTCTGGGGCGAGCGCACCTCGCTGGTCCACGCCCACATTGGTTGGGTACGTGGCACTGGCCTGATGGGCGGAAACGACCCAATGGTCGAGCTTGTCGAGGCCAAGGGCGTGGAAACCTACTCCACCGAGGAAATGGCTATCAAGCTGGTCGACGGCGGCGCCAACTCCGATGTGCGTGAGCAGGCGGCCCAGGGTCCAGTCACCCTTGACTTCACCGGCGGGCTGGGCGAGGCCGACCTCAACCTGCCTGAACTGGCCCGCGAGGCCACGCAGCGTGCGGAGCAAACAAGCGCATCCAATGGCGGCGTCATCCGGGCCCCGAAGACGGTGCAAGCACTGCCGAACCCGCTGTCCCCGTTGCAGTGGACCACGCCAGACTTCAGCGGCGTGACGCAGTCGTTCGATGACATGGTCGTCATCGTCGGCGCAGGTGAGCTCGGTCCGCTGGGTTCCTCGCGTACCCGCTTCGAGGTCGAGCTCTCCGGCGAGCTTTCCGCTGCCGGCGTGCTTGAGCTGGCCTGGACCACGGGCCTTATCAAGTGGGATGCGCAGTCGGCCCAGTGGATCGTTCTGGAGACCGGCGAAGCCATTGCCGAGGAAGACGTCTACGAACAGTTCCATGACCAAGTGATGGCCAACATCGGCGTGCGCCGCTACCACGATGACTTCGGCCCGCACATGCCGATGGTGGACAACCTCGCACCTGAATTGACCACCATTTACCTGGAGAAGCCGCTGACCTTCACCGTGGACGATGAAGCAACCGCCAAGTCCTTCGTAGAAGAAGTTGAGGGCGCTACGGCGCACTTCGATGGTGAGGAATGGCAGGTTACCCGCCCGGCCGGCTCGCCAGTGCGTGTGCCGCGCCGCGTGGCAATGTCGCGCTTCGTCGGCGGCCAGGTACCCACCGGATTCGACCCGGCGGTCTATGGCATCCCGGCCGACATGATCGACAACCTCGACCGCGTGGCGCTGTGGAACATCGTGTGCACCGTGGATGCATTCCTCTCGGCGGGCTTCAGCCCGGCAGAGCTGCTCGCGAGCGTTCACCCCGCACGCGTGTCCTCGACGCAGGGCACCGGCATGGGCGGCATGGCCTCCCTGCGCTCGCTCTACGTGGATAAGCTGCTGGCGCAGTCGCGCCCGAACGACATCCTGCAGGAAGCCCTGCCGAATGTGGTGGCAGCGCACGTGATGCAGTCCTACGTGGGCGGCTACGGCCAGATGGTCCACCCGGTTGCAGCCTGCGCTACCGCTGCGGTCTCCGTGGAGGAAGCGATGGATAAGCTGCGCCTGCACAAGGCAGACTTCGTGGTCGCTGGTGGTATCGATGACTTGTCCATCGAAGGCATCACAGGCTTCGGAGACATGGCGGCCACCGCGGATTCCGCGGAGATGGAAGCCAAGGGAATCGACCACAAGTACTTCTCCCGCGCAAACGACCGACGCCGTGGCGGCTTCATCGAGTCTGAAGGTGGCGGCACCCTGCTGTTGGCCCGTGGCTCATTCGCCGCGGAGCAGGGACTGCCGGTTCTGGGCGTGGTGGCCTTCGCGGAGTCCTTCGCGGACGGCGCTCACACCTCCATCCCCGCGCCGGGATTGGGCGCGCTGTCTGCTGCCCGTGGCGGCGTGGATTCCCGCTTGGCGCAGGCCCTGCGTGCTCATGGCGTCACGCCGGATGAGGTGTCCATCATCTCCAAGCACGACACCTCGACTAATGCGAATGACCCGAACGAGTCGGATCTACACGAGCGCATTGCTGCCGCGATGGGACGCAATAGCGGCAACCCGATGTACGTGATTTCGCAGAAGACCCTGACTGGCCACGCCAAGGGTGGTGCCGCCGCGTTCCAGATGGTTGGCCTGACGCAGGTCCTGCGTGAGGGCATCCTGCCGCCGAACCGCTCCCTGGATTGCGTGGACCCGGTGCTGGCTAAGCATGAGCACCTGGTTTGGCTACGTCATCAGCTGGACCTGCGCGGAAACCAGGCAAAAGCGCCGAAGGCTGGCCTTGTTACTTCGCTGGGATTCGGCCACGTCTCCGCTCTGGTGGCGGTGGTGCACCCCGGTGCGTTCTTGGTGGCATTGGCTGCGGCGCGCGGTAGCGATGCGGCAACACGGTGGGAAGCGCGAGCTCAGGCACGTGAGCGCGCCGGGCTGCGTCGTATTGAGTCCGCCATGCGCGGTGGGGCAGCGCTCTATGAGCGCCCCGTCGACCGCAACCTGGGCGGGACTGGTGACGCCGTGAAGGAACGAGAAGCCCGTGTCCTCCTTGATGACAGCGCACGCTTGCAGGGTGGTGTGCTTAGCCTCGGGAAAGGATAAAAACCTTTAGGACTGCGGTTTAGGGAGGGCACCCCAGCTTGTGGGGTAGCCCTCTTCTTGTGTGTTGTTCGCGCAAAACGGGGGTGAAATTCGCCGCGAAAGTGCCAGCGTGTTCCGTCTGAAACGATAAAGATGCAGGTCATGAGGTTTGAGTAGCTGCTTGCGGTGGGGCACTATGCAAGGGTGAAGTTCAACGTTAAAGCAAGCAAGATTGTGGGAACTGTGGCTTTGGTAGCCGCACTTGGGGGATGTTCGGCTACAGGCGGTGCCCCGCGTGCTGACGAAGAAGGCGGCCTCGCCGGGGGAGTGGACACCGAGCGCATCGTGGTGTCGATGATCTCCCACGGCGCCCCTGGTGATACCTACTGGGACTTGGTCCGCAAGGGCGCCGAGGACGCTGCCAAGAAAGACAACATCGAGCTGCGCTACTCCTCCGACCCGCAGGCACCGAACCAGGCTAACCTCGTCCAATCCGCCATCGATTCCGGCGTCGACGGCATCGCCGTAACCATGCCGAACGCGGGCGCCATCGGCCCAGTGGCCAAGAAAGCTTCCGAGGCTGGAATTCCCACCGTCGGCCTGAACGCCGGCATGGATGAGTATCAAAAGTACGGCATGAGCGCCTTCTTTGGTCAAGAAGAAAAGGTTGCTGGCAACAAGGCGGGCGAGCGCCTGAAATCCCAGGGCGCGAAGCACACGCTGTGCGTTATCCACGAGCAAGGCAACAAGTCCCAGGAGGACCGCTGCGCGGGTCTCAAGAAGGGGCAGGGCAGCAAGGTGGAACTGCTCTACGTCAACGGTCAGGATCTCACCGCCGCGCAGTCCACGCTGAACGCGAAGCTCGCTCAGGATAAGTCCATCGATTGGGTCATGGCGCTCCAGGCGCCCGTCGCGCTTCGCGCGGTCGACGCTATTGCCGACGCCGGTGCATCCGCCAAGGTCGCCACCTTCGATACCAACGCTGAGCTTGTCGACGCCATCGCCCAAGGCGACGTCGCCTGGGCCGTGGATCAGCAGCCTTATATGCAGGGCTACCTCGCAGTTGATGCGCTGTGGCTTGCGCACCGCAATGGTTCGACCGTCGGCGGTGGACGCCCGGTCTATACCGGCCCATCCTTCGTTGACGAGAACAACGTCGACGTGATTTCTGAATCTGCGAAGGAAGGCCTGCGATGACAGTTCGGACCACGCAAGTAGCAAACACCGCGGCTAAAGATGCGGCAAAGGGTGAGGAAAATACGGCGTCGCCAAGCGCGGATGGAAGGCTGCACAAGCGCAGCCTGGGTACGAGAATCATGCGCCGCCCCGAGCTGGCCAGCGTGCTCGGCGCGCTCGTCATCTTCGCGCTGTTTATGGCAGTCGCGCCCTCGTTCCGCTCGATGGAGGCCTTCTCCACGGTGCTCTATGCCAGCTCCACGCTCGGCATCGTCGCGCTCGCCGTGGGTCTTTTGATGATTGGTAACGAGTTTGACTTATCGTCCGGCGTTGCCGTAACCACTGCGGCGCTGGTGGCCACCATGCTCAACTACAACCTGCACCTAAACTCCTGGGTAGGCGCGGGGCTCTCGCTGCTGGTCGCGCTTTCCATCGGTGCCTTAAATGGCCTGCTTGTGGTGCACACGAAGATTGATTCCTTCCTTATCACTCTCGCTGCTTTCCTAATGTTGCAAGGCTTAAACCTCGCAGTGACGAAGCTGATTACCGGCCAGGTTGCCACCCCGTCCATTGCGGATATGGAGGGCTTTCCCACAGCGCAGACCATATTCGCCGGGACCATCCACATCGGTACACTCAGCATTCGTGCCACCGTCTTGTGGTGGATTTTCTTCGTGGCGCTGGCCTCCTTCGTGCTGTACAAGACCCGCTTTGGTAACTGGGTCTTTGCCGTCGGCGGCGATGCAGAAGCAGCGCGCGCGGTAGGCGTTCCGGTGCGCCGCGTGAAGGTGATTTTGTTTATGCTCGTCGGCTTCGCCGCATGGTTCGTCGGCATGCATACCCTCTTTGCCTTTGACTCCATCCAGGCGGGCCAAGGCATTGGTAACGAGTTCCTCTACATCATCGCGGCCGTCATCGGCGGCTGCTCCATGACTGGCGGGCGCGGTACGGCCGTGGGCACCGCTATTGGTGCAGTCATTTTCGGCATGACCAACCAAGGCATCGTGTATGCCGGCTGGAACCCGGACTGGTTCAAGTTCTTCCTCGGCGCCATGTTGCTGTTTGCGGTGCTGACCAATAGTTCCGTGGCTAATTTCAACAAGCGAAAGTAGGGCAGACCATCATGACTACTACAGCTATTGAGCTGCGTGAGATTGAGCAAACATTCGGCAACTTTCAGGCGCTGCGCGGGATTTCCATGAAACTGGTCCCTGGCACGGTCACGTGCGTGCTGGGCGATAACGGCGCCGGCAAGTCCACGCTGATAAAAATTTTGTCCGGCCTGAACACTCCAACAGGCGGGCAGCTGCTTGTCGACGACGCGCCCACCACCTTCTCTAACCCCCGCGACGCGTTGGACGCGGGCATTGCCACCGTCTATCAAGACTTGGCACTTGTGCCGCAGCTTTCGGTTTGGCGTAACTTCTTCTTAGGCCAAGAGCTCACGGGCCGTTTCGGCGGCCTGCAGGAGAATAAGATGCGCGCCATCGCCCGCGAGCAGCTGGCGCAGATGGGCGTGGAGCTGCCCGACATCGACGTCGAGTTGGAGGCGCTTTCCGGCGGGCAGCGCCAGGTGGTCGCGATTGCCCGCGCCATCTACTTCGGCGCGCGCTACATCGTGCTGGACGAGCCGACTGCGGCACTAGGCGTCAAGCAATCCGGCATGGTGCTGCGCTTTATCGCGGCGGCCAAGCAGCGCGGCATGGGCGTGGTCTTTATTACCCACAACCCGCAGCACGCTTACCTGGTGGGAGATCGCTTCGTGGTCTTGAACCTTGGCGAGGTGGCACTGAACGCTGACAAGGCCGACGCGAGCGTCGAAGAGCTGACGAAGTGGATGGCCGGTGGCGCAGAGATGGAAACCCTCAAGGCGGAGTTGGCCAGCTAGAATAAGCGGCCATGAGCCAAGCAACCTTCGCCGTGGGCACGGACCTCGTTTGTATCTCCGAGTTTGCCCAGCAGCTGGAGCTGCCAGGCACTCGCTTCGAGGGCGTCTTTAGCCCCACGGAGTTGCGCGTGGCAGCGACGAAGCCGAGTCCACAGCGCCGCGCTGAGCATTTGGCCGGACGCTGGGCGGCAAAGGAAGCCTTCATCAAAGCGTGGTCGCAGGCCCTCTATGGGCGCCCGCCGGTGCTTGCGGAAGATGAGGTGCGTTGGGCAGAAATTGAGGTCCAGCCCGATGCCTGGGGCAGGGTAGCTATCTCGCTTAAAGGCGCAATCCGCGAGCGCGCCGCAGCCAGCCTGGGCCAGTTTTTCACCTCGCTGAGCATTAGCCACGATGGTGATTACGCCACTGCGACGGTGCTGCTGCAGATTGCTTCAGCTGGTTAGCTCGTCGCTACAGCGAAGAGATAGGCGATGAGCATGCGCTTGATTTCGCGCACGACGTCATCAAAGCTCTCTGGCTCCCCCGAAGCCGCGTAATTGAGCATGGAGACCACCGTGTGCACCAAGAAACCGGAAAGTTCGATGCGTTCGTCATAGCTCATCTGCTGGGCAAGCGGCTCCAAGATATCCGCCAAGGGCTTGAGCATCTGCAGCTCGGTATCGGCGGCGGTAGCGCGGGTGGCAGGGGTGGATTGCACCGCATGCCAGACTGCCCGGCGCGAAGGATCCTCACGCCACATACGGGCCAGATGGTCGATGAACTCGTCCAAGAAATCCGGCCACTGCAGGGCCGGGACATGCTCGGAGAAGCGGCGGATTTCCTCCAGGTTGCCCGCGGTATCTTGGCGGTCTAGTTCGCAGATGAGCACGTATTTATTGGCGAAGAACTGATACAGCGTGCCGATGGGAACCTCGGCGCGCCGGGAGACTTCGTCGAAGGTGAAGGACTCAAAGCCGACGTCGACAAGCACGCTTCGCGCAGCCTTGAGGATTCGATTGAACTTCTCGCGGCTGCGTGCTTGGGCGGGGCGCCGGCGGGGAACCAGCAGCTCTGTGTCCTGCTTAGTGCTCATCTGTTTGTTTAGGAAAGACCCTTCATCACGCGAGCCACGTGGCCGGTGGCCTTGACGTTGTAGAGTGCCTGGACGATGGTGCCATCGGCCTCGACCAAGAAGGTGGAGCGGATAACGCCCTGGACTACCTTGCCGTAGTTCTTCTTCTCACCAAATGCGCCGTATGCGCTCATGACCTTTTTGTCAGGATCTGAAAGCAGCGGGAAGTTCAGCTCGTGGTCTGCGCGGAACTTGGCCAAGGCCTCCGGCTTATCAGGGGAGATGCCAACGACGGCAATGTCTAGACCATTGAGCTGCTCGAAAGCATCCCGGAAGTCACAAGCCTCCTTGGTACAACCCGGGGTATTAGCGCGCGGGTAGAAGTACACAAGCACGCGCTTTCCTGCGTAATCGCTAAGGCTGACGGAGTTGCCTTCGTCATCGCTCAAAGTAAAGGTGGGGGCAGTATCTCCGATTTCCAAACGCTTTGCTTCAGTCATGCCCTCAACCATACCGTGCACACCGGCGGGCAAACACTGTAGACTTATTCTTTGATTGACTCGGTGGAAGCTGAGCCATTAACGCCATAAATGCGAAAACAAATTCAGGAGTTACAACGTGGCACGCGACATTAACGACATTCAGCGCGACATCGAGCGCACCCGCCGCCAGCTGGCTAGCACCCTCGACGAGCTCGCGGATCGCAGCAAGCCGCAGAACTTGGTTGATGACGCAAAGGGCGCCGCAACCGAGAAGCTGCAGGACCGCAACGTACAGATGGCACTCGCCGGCGTTGGCGCAGCAGTAGCTGGCCTTATCGCTTTTTCTGTATTCCGTTCCAAGCGTCGCAAGAACGACCTGAAGGAACTGCAGCGCCTGCTCGCTGAGCGCCGCTAACTCGGCGCGGATTTAACCGCTTTTAGCTGACCTTTGCCCCTGCCTCTAGCAGTTCGGCAAAGGTCTTTTTTGCGCGCTCTTCGCTCACCGGCGCGCAGTAATTTTCTAGAACGTTGACGCCAAAGCCCTCTTTTAATGCATCGAGAGCGGTGGCGCGCACGCAGTGATCGGTGGCAATCCCCACGATGTCGAGGCCCTTTACGCCACGGTCGCGCAGCCACTGCGCGAGGCTTGCTCCATCGTCGGTGCACTCGGCCTCAAAGCCGGAGTAGGCAGCGGTGTAGGCGCCTTTGTGGAAGTAGGCGTCGATGGGGGCGTCGGCAAGCGCAGCGTGCATGGCCGCACCCTGGCTGTCTGCAACGCAATGCACAGGCCAGGTATCGATGAAATCCGGCTCGGTGGCAAAGTGCCCCTCCGGCTCGATGTGCCAATCCTGCGTAGCCACGACGACGTCACACGACGCTTCACGCACAAGCTTTGCGATGCCGCGGGCTACCGCATCACCGCGACTCGTTGCGAGGGCTCCGCCGGGGCAGAAGTCATTTTGTACGTCCACAATCACAAGAACCTGAGGAGTGCTGTTCATGCGGGCCAGCATAGTCATCCGTAAGCTAGAGCGAGATGAAAACACCAATTCCTTTTTACTTACGGGAAATCCTTGACCATGTCCGTGATGATAAACGCGGAAAAGTAGCGGACTATATTCCAGAGCTTGCGGTTGCGAACCCGGACTACCTAGGCGCGGCGATGTGCACCACCACTGGCCATGTCTATTGGGCAGGTGATGCAGATATCGAGTTCACCATGCAGTCCATCTCCAAGCCTTTTGTGTATGCGCTTGCATTGCAGGAGCTGGGGCTGGAAGCGGTGCGCTCGATTGTGGGAATGGAGCCTTCCGGTGAGGCCTTCAACGAGTTGTCTTTGAACCGCGACGACCACCGCCCGGTCAACCCGATGATCAACGCGGGCGCAATTGCGGTCACGCAGCTCATCAACGGCGTGGACTCGGGCGTCGATGAACGTGTTGAGCGTATCCGCAGCTACATGTCTCGCCTGGCGGGTCATGAGCTGCATATTGACGAAAGCGTTTCCGGCTCTGAGCTTGAAAACGCGGAACGCAACCTCGCGCTCGCGCACATGCTGCGCAATTACAACATTATTGAGGATGAAGCCCACGATGCGGTGCTGACTTACACCCGGCAGTGCTCTATCCGCGTGACAGTCAAAGACCTCGCGGTGATGTCTGCGACGCTGGCTAACGGCGGCCGTCAACCGATAACCGATGACAAGATCCTAGATGCCGACGTTTGCCGCCTCACGCTGGCGCTGATGAGCTCGGCAGGTATGTACGACGGCGCGGGTCGCTGGATGGCGGAGGTCGGCATTCCGGCGAAGTCGGGCGTGGCAGGCGGCCTGCTGGGTACGCTGCCGGGCCAGCTGGGTGTGGCTACCTTCTCGCCGCGTCTGAATGAGGAAGGCAACTCCGTGCGCGGCGTGGAAGCCTTCAAGCTTTTGTCTAAGGACATGGGTTTGCATCTGATGTCCACTGAGGAGCGCTACGGCGTGCAGCCAATCCGCCACATCGTGGACGAAGACACCGCGACGGTTATCTACCTGCAGGGCGTTCTCAACTTCAACGCCGCGGAGACCGTCCTGCACGAGCTGGAGCGCTATGACCTGAGCGCCGCCAAGGTGGTCTTGGAGCTTTCCAACGTCACCGCGACTAACCGCATGGGGCGCCGCATGCTGAAGGAGGGCCTGCGCCGCATCCGCGAGTCGGGCTTCGATATCGAGCTGGTTGACCCAGACCAGGAGCTCGAGGACCTCAAGATGTCCGACGGCACCGAGGTTCCAGTTGGCGATCCGGAGGACTATCAGATTGCGGGCGAGCCAATCTAACGCTTTCTGTGGCGTGGTGCTGCCTCCTCCTGCGCCCGCAGTGGCAAATGGTGAGGTCGCCCCGCGGCCAATGGGGTGCGTGTTAACTGGTGGGGCTGGTGACGGCTGACCTCACCATCCTTTCCTCACCATTTGGAAAATCGACCTCACCATCTAGGTTTGTCTGCATTTGGAGGTCAGGCGGGTGGCCGATTCCGGCGAAGATTAAGGGCGTTTTCCGTGGGGCGAATCGAGCCTTTTCTAAAGACGTAAAATCGCGCCGCTTCTGCTGATGTAACTGTTTGCTGGTGGGGATGCGGCGCCTCGGCGGGGAGGTGGCAAAATGAAAAATCTCGCGGCCTCCATGAAAGGAAACCGCGAGATTCTGTACTGTGCGCCATCAGGGACTTGAACCGGGGAGTTAATCCTCGTGAAAGTCCTGCAAGCTCACGAGCTTTTTCCTGTTCTGTTAGGGAATTCTACACGGTTAACATGCCGTGAACATGCCAGAAACAGGAAAGGTTTTTACCCCCCGTGAATAAATTAATCCCGGCTGAGATACCAGCCGATGACACCGTCCTCGCAGACGTAGACGGAGCCGTGTTCTCCAGCGTTGAAGACGGCAATATTTTCATCATCCAAGATGCAGAGCTTGACCAAGAGTATCCGAGCCTAGCCCCATTGCTCGACACCGCCTCCCGGTGCGGTCTGGACCTCCCCAGCGATATCACCCGCTCCTCTGAAATGTTCCCTAGCGGAAAAGAGCGCGTTCGCTGGTTTAGCGCTTAAGGCAAAAAGTGCTGTCCAGCAAAGTACGCACCGTGGAGAAGCCCTTAAAGCTGTCCTGTATTGGAACAGCCCTTGCCCCACGGGTACACGCTGGCAGCAACAGCCCATTACCCCGGCGTTATGCGGTTTAGAGGTCCTGTGCAGAGGATGAACAGGACCGGGTTAGCCGGGCAATCCACCGTGACCAAGGAACACGGTGCCCAACACAACAACCGGCGCGTAAAGCGTGATTTGTAAGAAGCGAGCGCCGCGCCCCTCGCCACCCCGTCCTTTGTTTAGCGACAAAGGATAACCCGCCCGAATGATTCGGGAAATCATAAGAAGCAACCAGTTTTCCAAACTGCTTCCTATTCCTCGGTTAATCCAGGCGGGAACGGAGATGTAGCTAGTCTCTGTGGGGTCATCCTAGCAGACGGTTGCCTAACAAGGGGCAATCGTCTACTAGGCGTGGGATAGCAACGAATCACGGTTCAAAGGGCAGGCACGCTGGGCAGGCTATCCCAGCAAGGGGCTACCTCTACCCTTTAAGGCTAGGTCCCCAAAGGGAGACAGTGCGCACCAGAGCTGGCTAACCCGCTCCACTGGACAGCCGGGTCTAGTAAGCTAAGGCCTGTGAAAAATACTCTTGTTCCCTTGCTCCTTGCTGTCCCTCTCCTCCTGACTGGTTGCGGTGGCGATGCCGAAACAACAACAGCGACCAGCTCCAGCGAGTACACCGCTGAAGAGACAACCAGCGAGTACACCGCTGAAGAGACAACAACAACCGCACAGGACCGTCCAGCAGAGTGTGACTCCAGCAACGACGGAACTTTCGAGCTTGCATCCGCTGAAATTGTCCAAGCTCCCAGCGGAGCACGTTCCGTTAGGTGGACCTTTAACGGAGACATGCCAGCGGGTTCCGAGGTAGCCTTTGGCGCATCCGGTGGCGGTTCAACAATGGGTGTAAAGATGACCAACGGTGAAGTTACTGCAAACTACTGGATGCCCAGCGGGGGAGCGAACAATTACTCCGAGATGCCGGTGGACTCGCAGCCGGGCTCCGTTAGCGTAGCGGTTCCTCCAGCCATCGCCCCGGACTTTAACGGCGGCTGGATGGCGGACCTAACAGTGGATAGTCAACGAGTCTCTGTTTGCACCGCGTTTTAGCTACAGTAATCCTGTTCGTGGGGTAAGGAACGCATCCATCCGTTATAGTCACAGTGGCTTTAAGATGGACGGCCTACGCTGCTCTTGATAGGGCACCGTGTAATCGAAAGCAAGGCGGTAAGGGGGTATGTTCTGGTTTAGGTGTAGTCTAGGTTCCGATACGGAGACGGCGAATCTCCAGCTAGTAGAGGAGGAGACCAACCGACAATTAAGCGAGGAGACGGTAACCGGAAACTCGATTACCAACCGCGCAACGCTGCTACTGACCACCGCCGTTATCTTTGTGGGAGTTTCAAAAGCTGGTAATGCTCTAGGGGCCGCTGAAACGGCTACCGCCGTTTTCGGATTACTCGCCTCGCTGTGTGCGGTGGTGACTTTGTTTTCTGGAACCAAAGTTGGTGATACCAACTTGGATAAGCTAGATAAGCACGCGGACCAACTGAACACGTACCTACTACGTGGAAAGATTCTCTCTGGTAAACGGCAAACGCTCACAAAGCGGAAAGATGCGCACAAGGCACAGATGCGCTGGTTGAGAGCTGGTTACGCGGCCCTGTTGCTGGCTGTTCTGGCTGCTACTTTTCCAGTGGTAATTAATTTATTCGAAAGAGAAGACATGCCCAACAACGAGAACGAAAAGCCGCGCCCGTCTATCACTGAAATGATGGCAACCCCTCCAGAATCCACGGATAAGCTTTTCCTTAACAGCGCGCCCGATGCAGAGTTTAAAGCGGTAAAGCATTAGAGAACACGAGCAAAGATGATAGATTACTACACGTTGACTATCCACTCTCTCTACAAGGATTACTCGTGAAGAAACTCACCACCGCCGCGTGCGCAGTTGCGCTTGCTGCCACTCTCTCTACTGTCCCGGCATCAGCAACCACTCTCGAACGCTTAGGGGACGCTTGCAGGATTGACTTCAGTATTACCGAACGCAACCTAACAAGGGAAGAGGGGTTTGTGTTCACAAAGGACGAAGCCCCGTTTTTGACTAGCCAAATCGAATATTTCCTGTCACTGTACGAGAAAGACTTGGCAGAGGCTCCCGCTGGTTCGGAAGATGCCAAGAAAGCAGAGGAAAGAATCGCTATTTACAAGAGCGCTCTATCCCGTGTTGACGAGTGCCTCGCTGAACCGGCGGACGAAGAGGGCAAGGAACCAGCTAGCGAGTCCAGCTCGTCCAGCCCTTGGATTACGGCGCTAGTCGGTCTAATCGGTGCCGTTATCGGTGGTGTGGTTACCGCGTTCGGTATTGTTCCAGCCCTTAAAGAGGCTTTGCACCTGTAGTAACAACGTCTGAGTCGCTATCCAGGACGGTAATCGGTCCTCGCACGGCTTTGGTTCTAGGCCTTGGTTCATCCAAGGCGTTGGGCCGCAAGATTAGGTGTTCCGCAGCTGAGTTACCTACTAAGAAATGAACACATTAGTAACTGCAACTATTAATGTGTTCATAATCTAGTAGGTGGTTGCCGTTGGGTGAAGTGTTAGAAGCCGCTTTAAGGCGATGAAGAACCTTCTCTAGTCCTTCACCCTTGGAACGACTGAAAGGTGCTTAGAGGTGCCGTTAGGCCGCTTAAATGGCGTGGTGTGGTTTTAGGCTTGTTAAAGTGGTGAATGATACCGCAACAGGCACCAGCAAACAGTATGAGATTTCTCACAATCCACTGTTCTGCTGTCCGAAAACCTTGAAACGACACCTATGTACTTATTGAGAGACGCATTCAAGGAATCGCCGCGAGGCTGGTGCGGTGATTACCTCGGATCTCCTCCGAACTCAACGAGTGGTCGTTCCTTTTGCAGCTCCTGGCTATTAAGGCCAGGGGCTGTTTTACTTTTGCAAATTGCACTAACAGTTAGTGCGCATCCAACCAGGAAGGAGGTAGACGTGCCGAGCGTCAACCGATACGAAAACCGGAATACCCCGGACCAGCAAATGGCTGCTAACGCTCGCTACCGCGAAAAACAACGCAACGCCCGTAACTGGCTGGATGAAGTCGCCACGGACCTAGGGCTGACAAGGGACCAGTTGGTATCCAGTCCGGCTGGTCAAGTCGCGCAGCTACTCCGAACCCATTTCAATTCTTAGAAAGGCTACTTTTATGTCCGTTATTGCTACGTCTCCAGGCTTTGAATACGAGGTTATCGACTCCGAGGCGCTGGTGTGGGAGCCGCCGCTGGAAAAGCAAGTTTACCTCGAGCTCCAGACTCAAAAGCGACTATCTAACAAGCTTCGTGCCAAGCTCGCAGAGGCCGAATCAAAGTTTTGTTACTCGTGCTCTGGAATTCAGCCGCTAAAGCGCTTTTTCAAGGGAGAATCTAGGTGTAAGTCATGCGTACACTTTGCAAAGGCTGCTTATGATGCAGAAAATCGTGAAGCTATCCGAGAAAGCCAACGGGCACGATACCAGCCGGTGCTAAAGGCACCGTGCTACCCGGTGACTTCCAAGGTTTGCCCTGGTTGCAGCACCGATAAACCTTGGACAGATTACGCTGCTAATCGCTCGAATTGGAACGGACTAGATTCTCGCTGCCGTGCTTGCAGGGCTGGTTATTACCAGGAGTGCAAGACAGAGCGTGACGAATACACCAATAACTACCGCCGCAGCGTTAACCCGTGGGCTTCCAAGCTCTCTGCTGGATACGCCCGTGCTGTTAAGGAGGGACTGCCAGCGGAGAAGATTACGACCAAGCAACTGTTGGAGTTTTGGGAAAGCGTCGGTATTGACTCCGAGCGCTCTGCTTACTCTGGACGATTGCTCTGGGATGGAACAGTGTCCTTAGACCATATCGTCCCATTGTCTAGTCCTGATTCGCCTGGGCACGTGCTTTCGAACCTGGTGCCTTGCCTTTGGGAGGAAAATAACGCTAAGAACACCGGCCATTTCATCCATCTGCTAGGGAGAATTCACAATGCCGACTAGCACGCCATCGCTGACAACATCACCACTCAAGACCCGCCGATGCGGGTCTCTTTTTGTATGGGGCGTTCGCACAGAATCGCCAGGGGAGTCCTCTCTCAACCTCAACTAGATTTTTAAGGAGAACATCATGCACAAAAGCATTCCGCTTAATGGGGAGCAGCTGATTAACCAAGCGGCCCGGGCATTCAACGGTGCCGCCGTCTCAACACCTGACCTTATCCGCCTCGCACTCGAGGACGCACCAGATGGCACTAACGGAGCTGTCCGCTCCGAGCCGTCCTTGTCCAAGGCTGTGGACCCTAGTCAAGGCGCTGGGTACCAACGACGCGCAAAGCACGAAGATCCGCTACTGGACTCGTTAAGCGCGGTCTTAGGACTCCGTAGTTATTAACCAAACCCATCCTGCCGTCCTTCACAACGAGGACGGCATTTTTGTTTTTATCCCGAAAGGAAAATCTGCTTATGCTCAACATTGATTCTTGGAACCTAAACCATCCAAAGGCTGTGCTTGACCTACTCGAAGCACAGGAGAAGCTGAACCAGATCGCTGATTCACCAGCGCCGGACCGCAACGGCTTATTTAACGCAAAAACTGTAGAGAAGACACTTAATGCTATGGTCGAGCACTCTCTTCGCACTGGTCCAGAACGCCTGCGTGCAATTACTAACGCGCAGTCCGCCATTCAAAACCGCATAGATTCCACCGTCGCTGCCCACCTTGACAACTACCTCGAGCAAGCTCGTGGCTCTTTTGATGACGCAGCTAATGCTTATTATGCCGCTCTTGAGGAGCTCCCAGTCGAGCCGTTTACTGCGCACGACGTGATTAATTTCTCTAAGCCACAACGAGAGGCTTATGACGCAGCTCGAGAAGCCGCTGGAACCATCTCGCATTGGATTGACTGGAGCAACGACCTCAGGCAACTACCCGGTCAGGGAATGGGGGCCTGGACCTCATGGAATCTTGTGGCCTCGCCACAGACCGTAGGGGCTCTTATGATTCTCCAGCTCGATGAGACCGCAGGTCTAGAACCTGCGTACCAGGCTATCCTCCCTACGCTAGCTAAGGCTATCCGCGACGGTGCCGAGCTTCGCCTAGCTACCCCTGCGCAGGCTAAGACAGATGCTGCGGAGGTAGAGGCAGAGCGGCAGGAGATGTCCGAGCCAGCCCACCGTGCACTGCGTACCTCGCTGGGGTACTAGGGGGCCAGCCCCGCTGGGGGAGGCCCGGCCTCCCTCCTCCCTCCCTACCTACCGGGTGCCCCTCCCTGGGTTGCCCCCTCTTCCTCCTCCTCCCTCGGAAGAGGAGGTGCTAAGCAGGCTTTGCTCCTGCTCGCTGCTGGGTTTGCAGGGCACGCTGCGTAGCCTCGGTTGGTCCTCGTGCACTACTAAGAAAGCGAGGAACACCTCCTCTTCCTGCCAGCCGGGGCTTCGAGTGTGCCTTGCTTGCGTTTTCGCTGGTACCAGAACTGGCAAACGCTCAAAAATAACCCCTGACCTGCCCTTATGTACCCAGGGGGTATACCCCGCCCTGTATAGCCAGACCGGGAGGTATTGCGCCTGCCTTCGTTCCTGGCAAAAGATCAATTGTTTTCCAACCAAAAGGAGTTTTTATGCCGTTGACCAAGCCCGCGAACCTGGGAGCCGCTGGTTCCAAGCTTTGGGATGAAGTTACCAACGAATATGTGTTTGACTTTGAACCTGACAAGGCCGCGCTGTTAGAGCGCGCTTGCCGCACAGCGGACGCTATCGCCACCTTAGAGGAAGCCGCAGCCGATGCTGATCTGGTTGTCCAAGGTAGCCAAGGTCAACCTGTCATTAGTCCGCTTATCGCAGAGGCTCGACAGCAGACCTTGACCCTGAACACGCTTATCAAGTCCCTGAAGTTAGAACCATCAGAGGCAGAACAGGCAGCCTTATCAGCCAAACGCCGGGCGGCTGGAGCCAAGGGTCTGCGCTCACGTTACGGGACCACCAAGTAGAAAGTAGCTGATATGCCGCCTCGCAGGCACAAACTCGTGGACATGACACCCGAAGAACTCGCAGCTGAGCTAGCACCTGATTATCCGGTAGACGCAGGGTTTCTGGATTGGTATGCCGCAACGGCGGATTACTGTTACAACAAAGTTCGGTCCGATGAGCACGGCCTCGTGTGTCGTGTGGCCGTAGCCGCTGGTGTGGGCATAGCTGATTGGTTCCGCGCAGCGGTTAACCACCAGGACCGTGACAAGCTCGACGCTAGGTTCGGTCTTTACCCACCAAAGGAAGATTAGTCACCCGAGCACCTGAAATAAGCCGATTTTGCAGGCCTTTGACCAGGGAGTTTAGGAAGGTAATTTCGCTAATTTCGATTCTAAGGGATTTTAGACAATCGCCTGGACTGACCGGCTAGGGAGCATACTTCAGAGCCTTAGAGAGGCTCTGAGAGGGCTATTTTTTTAAGAAGGGAATCCGCTTTGACAACCACTAATAACAAACCACCTCGCATGCCGAGACTCGAACGGCACGCATCACCCATAACGCCGTACAGGCTCACGCTTTGGCACCCTCGCCAAAAATTCCTGTTATCTGAGGCGCAAGCCATCTCACTTGCTGACCAGCTTCAAGACCTCATTTTCGACATTAACAACTAGCTAAGGAGCTATCCATCATGACCACGCCCGCTGCCATGCCACCTATCCGTGCGCCGTTCAAACCGCCCAAGCTAACCAAACTGGACGACGGAGGAGTGTTTGCTCTTACAAAGAAAGGCACGAGGATTAAGCTTTTTATGAACCACGAGGAGCTTCGTTACCTCCTTGTGCAGGCCGTGGAGTTGTTGGAGGACCAAGAATGACCGGGTACTCGCAAGAAGAAATGGACCGGATGGCCGATGCTTACTTTTCGAGCATCCTCCCGGCTAAGTCTGGTACCCGTATCAAGAACGAGTTGAACGGCGACTACAACGAGTGGGTGTATCCCGGTCTCCTGTGCATGTCATACACGATGCTCGTGGGTGCTCCCAAAGCTGGAAAGTCCTGGGTCGCTGTCAACATCGCCGCCGCTGTTTCTCGTGGTGAACCAGCTCTTGGAATCAAAGCCGTGAAGCCGCTTGCTTCCAGAAACGTGTTGATAGTTACGA
The DNA here is from genome assembly GCF_001807495.1 of Corynebacterium sp. HMSC08C04. Lineage (NCBI taxonomy): Bacteria > Bacillati > Actinomycetota > Actinomycetes > Mycobacteriales > Corynebacteriaceae > Corynebacterium > Corynebacterium sp. HMSC08C04. The sequence continues at coordinate 67,689 of NZ_KV789205.1, forward strand.
CAGAGGGTAACGGAGAATCCGAGAACACGAGCCGACTTGACGGTCTCGGGGCGGACCTGGACCATGTGTTCATCGACCGTATCCCGCGCGGTGGCGATGTCCCAGAACAGTCCTACCTCGCCGCTGAATACGGCAACCTAGGTCTGGTCATCGTGGATAACGTTGGAGGTATTCTCCGAGACGGTGTGAGCCTCAACGACGCAGAGGCAACAAATGAGCTCAACAGGATTGCGGAGCGTTTCAACATCGCAAAGGTTCCGGTGTTGTTTATTCATCACACGAACAAAGGAAACAGCGCGGACCCTGTAAGGGCTGCGATGGGCAACAACACTGTTGCAGGTTTTGTCCGCCACCTCGTGGGTGTCCGAGCCTCGAAGTCTGGTACTGTCACGCTGACGACGAACGGAAACATCTCTAGTGGCTTCGATGGCCAGGTCTCGTTGAACATGACAGCAAATGGAAAGCTAAGCGTTGCCGATGATTCTGTACAACAGAAACCCAGGTCCAGTACCGATGATGCGGAACGTCAAATAGCGGAGATTGCGTGCTCACTCCCGGGCGGTCTGTCCAAGATTGAGATTGCTCGCAGGATTGCGGAGAAGTTAAAGAATAAGGGAGTCAAGAGCCAACGCGGAGACTACTACCAGCCGGACACGCTACAGCGGAAATTGAACAGTATGCCCAACCTGATATGGGACAAAGAATCCGGATTCCGTTCTGTACTCTAATCCCGGTTTTCTGCATTATCGCAGGTAGAGAGGTTTTAGAATCGGGAAAGTATCCGGATTGCACTTTCCCGACTATGGTGTTTGTGCAGGTCACAGCGTCGGGAATCGGGAAAGTTGGTCTCTTATACACTCACTTCGTTCGTTTATCGCTTGGAGGACACCTTTGGGTGTCACTCCACTTCGTTCCGTTCCCTTAGGCGAGTGAAATTCAACGGCCCTTTACAAAGGGCCTTGGATTGAACCGGGTAACCAACACCGGCCACCGTTAAGGCGGTGGCTGGTAGGTGAGAAGCGAGGAAGGCAACCGGCTTAGGCGGTTGCTGTTCGAGCACAGGAACCAACGGCGGGGGAGCCGGTGGTGCCGTCTCCCTTATCACCGGTGACAGCTGGAACAAGCTGGAACCGGCAATGTCTTTAAGGAGCCATTGCCTGGATAAGCGACGGCCTGAAAATAGCCGGAGCCGGTTCCGGTGTCCTTTGGTAGTCCACCGTCACCCCGGAGCCGTAAGAGCGGAGGGTGGTGTTCGTTGACCTATGACTAGCTCAACTCACTGAACCTATGCCGTGGTCTACCGCCCACGGACCAGCTCAGACTATTTTGCCAACGCCACCGCATAAAGCGCGGTGGCTATCCCACCAACCAAAGGAGAATACATGTCCCGTCCAACTAAAGCGTTCCAGCAAGAACGCACAGAGCTTGCAGCAATCAACCAGCGCCGGTGCATACGCTGCTACGAAGTCAAGGCGCTGGACCAGGAGTTCCCGCTAGACGCAACATGTGCTAACGGTTTCGCCGGGGAGTGTACCGCGTGCCGACGCAACCGGCACCGAGGCATCCACCACGGCCTGGACGGCCTAGACGGTGCCAACCACAACGGCTACAACCGAGCCGCACGAGCCGGGAGGCCTCGGAGACGATTCAAGACGGAGACGCTTATCCGATACTGGCAGGACCACGGCATAGACCCGTGGCGCTGCTACTACACGGGCGTGAAGCTAACGCGTGAACCAGGTCTACCGAACACCCGTAACCTTGACCACATCGAACCGTTGGTACTCAAAGGCTCTAAGGGACATGTTCTAGCGAACATAGTCCCGTGTTCACGAGTGTTTAACCTCCACAAGAACAGTGACAGAGCGGTTATCGCTGTCCTGACAGCGCCGGGAGAGGTTAGGAATCCTCCAGGCTTAGCCGCCGCATAAGAGCATCTGACTTTGCCTCCCTCGCCCGCATGTAGACACCGACAATCGTGGATATGTCTTCCTGTCCTAGGATTCTCCCAATCTCCTTTGGTGTCGCTCCTGCCTCTGCAAGCCGCGTAATCAAGTAAACACGGCCATAGTGGGGAGTAATCGCCTTGGTTATTCCAGCGCGTTTCTTGGCATAGTTGAACCTGGACCTATACGACGTATCAAAAACCGGCATGCCTGTAGCGGTGGTTGTCGCATAATCCTCTGGACCAGGCTGGTAGGTCTCCAGGTGCTCCCGCACCACGGGGAGAAACTCCGAGAGGATAGGAACCGTGCGGAAACCCGCACGAGTCTTAGGCTCGTGGTACTCCATCATCACGCCGCCCTTGCTATTCGGAACCCGCGATAGCGTTCCCTGAACCTGGACGACGCCGTCGTTTGCGGTGAGCTGGATGCTCTTACCCTTGATAGCCAGAGCCTCGCCAATGCGCAGCCCGTGGAACAGGCAGAGCACCGTTATTAGTTTGTACCGGTGTGGCATCTCGTTCACGATGGCCTTAAGGTCCGCTGTCGTAGGCATCTCCTTAACTCCAGTATTGACCCTGCGCAGGCTGGAGCGGATGTACACGGGGTTCGCTGGAATGTATCCGTTATCAACAGCAAGCGCCATTGCCGAACGAAGCTTCTGATAAGCGCGGTTGTTGCGGGAGTGAGTATTGGGGAACTGCTCTGTTGTCTCCTGCCACCACCGTGCCACGATAGCGGTGGTGAGCTTATCCAGGGGAACCGCGCAGAACTGCTTGTTTCCCAGCACTCGTGAGTTCATGATGTCGGTATAGGTGCTAAGTGTGGAACTACGCACCTGTCCCTTGACAGTGCTCAACCAGAGCTGAACCATCTCACCAACGGTTAAGGTTTTCTCTTCGTAGACCCGTGGTTGTGGAGGCTCCCAGGCCTCTAGCTCTATCCGCCTGCGCTGACCAGCAAGCCACGCCCACGCGTCTTGCTCGTTGGTGTAGGTGCTGGGTCCGTTGTAAGTGTTGCCGTCTGGTGCAAGGTATCTCGCCTGGAATCGTCCAGACGGGAGTTTCCGCACGTTACCGAAATTTCTCCGTGCCATATTCGTGCCAAGAGCTTCCTACCCCCGCGCCACGGGAACCGGATGGCGGCGGCGGGTACATGCTACTGTTGAAGGTGCCCTGAACAGGAGCGAAGCAACAAAAAGACCCCGTCCAAACCGGTGAAAACACCGTCTGAACAGGGGGATTGTGCGCCATCAGGGACTTGAACCCCGAACCCACTGATTAAGAGTCAGTTGCTCTGCCAATTGAGCTAATGGCGCTTATGTTGTCTGGCTGGTTTGTTTGCCTGCCGTGCAACGAGAAATAACTTTAACACCCACTATTCAAAACTGTAAAATCGCCAGGCCATTGTGTGTTTTTAGGGTGTTTTATGGTGGTTTAATAGGGCTTCAAGATCCGCCATCGAAGAAGGCGGGTGGGGCAGGGGTGTTCTTCTTATAACAATTGATTAACGCGTGAAGCGCCGTGTGGTGTTTTGAAGGTGTGCGATATACGCTAATTGAGAAATTCTGACCGTCTTATATGCACAAATTTTAAAGGGCCCAAGTGTTTAATTCCCTCTCTCTCGCTCGTCGCGTCCTTGCCACTACCGCTGTAGCCCTAACAGCCACTGTTGCGGCAGCGTGCACCATTGATTCTTCCGCTCAAGATAATGCCGCTGAACAAGCCGCTTCCGCTGATGGCAGCCAGGGTGGTGCAGAGCAGTCGCAAGCTCCAAAGGCGAAGGAACTGCAGTTCTCCGTTAAAGACGGTGCGAAAGACGTCGATCCCTCCGAGTTCGTCACGGTAAAGACCTCGGGCAAGCTGAAGTCCGTCACCATGACCAATGAGCTTGGCGTTGAGGTTGCAGAAAAGCTTTCCTCTGACGCGAAGACCTGGTCCACCGATGAGGTCCTTGGATACAATCACACCTACACAATCCAGGCAGAAGACGTTGACGGAAAAAAGAAGACCGTAACTTTCACCACCCCACAAGCGGCGGGTGTTTCTGAGGTTGCGCTTTCCCCGATTCCGGGCGCCGAAGTGGGCGTTGGCCAGGTCATCGGCGTGCGCTTTGGCAACTACGTCACCGACCGCAAGGCTGCCGAGGAAGCAATCACCGTCAAGACCACCCCAGAGGTTGAAGGCGCCTTCTACTGGATCAATGACCAGGAAGTGCGCTGGCGTCCGAAGGACTACTGGCAGCCAGGCACCAAGGTTGAGGTCAACGTTGATCTCTACGGCCGCAACCTTGGCGGCGGCATCTACGGCGGCGAGGACGCTTCCACCAACTTCACCATCGGTGACCGTGTGATTTCCCTAGTGGACAACGCCACCAAGACTATGAAGGTATTTAAGAACGGCCAACTGCTGCGCGAGATTCCGGTTTCCCTGGGCACCGATGGCCAGTGGGATACTCCAAATGGCCGCTATATCATCGGCGATGAGTACGAGTCGTTGATCATGGACTCCAGCAGCTTTGGCCTGGCTGTCGACGCCGGCGGCTACCGCACCTCCGTCAATTACGCGACGCAGATGTCCTACTCCGGCATCTACGTTCACTCCGCACCTTGGTCCATCGGCGCACAGGGCGTCTACAACCAGTCCCACGGCTGCATCAACCTCTCCCCGGAGGCCGCGCAGTGGTTCCAGTCTGTGGTCAAGCGCGGCGACATCGTCCGCGTCTTCAACACTGGCGGTGCGCAGCTCAACCCATTCGATGGCTTGGGCGATTGGAACATGGACTGGGATACTTGGTCCAAGGGCAATACCAACGCCAACGCTTAAAGTAGAGCTTCAAGCAGCGGTTAACGCAGAGCTTTAAGCGGGATAAAAGGAACTCAGCGGCGACGCTGTGGCGTCGCCGTGCATGCGTTTGAGCACGTTCTCGGCGGAAATTAGGCACATCGGCACGCCCACTCCGGGCACTGTCGTGGCACCAGCATAGTAAAGCCCGGCAACCTTGGAAGAGACGTTCTTTCCGCGCAGGAACGCAGACTGCGCCAGCGTGTGCGCCGGGCCGATCGAGCCGCCGCGCCACGCGTGATAGCGTTCTGCAAAATCCGCTGGGCCCAGCGTGCGGCGGATTACGATGCGTTCTTCCAAGTCTGCGATACCGGCCCAATCCCCAATCTGCTTTACGGCAGCGTCAGCAATGGCCTCCACGTGGGCAGAAGGACTATCGCGGTAGGCGTTGCCGTGTCCCAGCGCGGAATCAGCCGGCACTGGCACGAGCACGAAGAGATTCTCGTGACCTTCCGGCGCCACATCGGGGTCCGTTGCCGAAGTCTTGGAGATGTAGATGGAGTGCGAACAGTCCAGCGGACGGGCTGGCTCAGGGCCGTGATAGACCGCGCGGAAGTCCGGCGCCCAGTCCTTGCTAAACAACAACGTGTGGTGTGAAAGCTCCGGAAGCTTGCCCTTCACTCCGAGCAGCACCAGCACGGTTCCAAGCCCCGCATCGCGCCCAGCAAAGTACTTTTCCGGGTAGGTGCGCAGGCGTTGTGGGAGGAGCGTGTTCTCGGTGTGGTGAAGATCGGCGGCGGAAACCACGGCGTCGGCAAGCAGCTTTTGCGTGCCAGAGGCGTCGGTGATGCGCACGCCCGTCGCGCGCGGGGAGGCGCCCGCTGTGAGGATGCTGGTGACCTCCGCGCCCAAGCGGAACTGCACGCCGGCGAGCTGGGCCTGCTTGGCGATGGCGCGCACCACCGCATCGAAGCCACCCAGCGGGTAGCGCACGCCCTCGACCAAGTCCGTGTGGCTCATCAGCGAGTACAACGCCGGCGCCGCCGCGGGTTCGCTGGATAAGAACACCGCCGGATAGCTGAGCACCTGGCGTAGCCGGTAATCGCTAAAGGATTTCGCCACATGTTTGTCCAGGGTCCGGACAAGTAGCTGCGCCAGCATACCTAGCCGGGAGCGAACCGTGGAGCCTAAAAGCTCGCGGGGACTGCTGAAAGTGGTGTAGAGGAACTTCGATAGTGCCACGTTGTAGATGTCGCTGGCCTGGGCGAGGTAGGCGCGGATGCGGGCGCCGGCGCCGGGCTCGATGGACTCGAAGAGTTTGGCGGCTTTCTCAACGCCGGTCTCGACGTCGAGGAAGTCACCATCGTCGTTGTAGACGCGGTAGGCGGGGCTGAGATCGATAAGCTCGAGCTCTGCCTGCGTGGACGTGCCGCAGAGCTCAAAGAAGTGGTCGAATGCCTCTGGCATCAGGTACCAGGATGGGCCCGTATCCCAACGAAAGCCCGCTTCTGTCAGGCTGCCCGCGCGGCCGCCCACTTCTTCTAGTTTGTCCACCACGGTGACCTTCTTGCCGTCGCGTGCGAGCAACGCTGCGGTGGCAAGGCCGGCGATGCCTGCCCCGATGACGATGACGGTCTCGGGCTGCTCGCTGGAGAGGGCGGTAGAAAGGCGGGGCAGTTTCATCAGTTGCTCTTTCTTAAAGAATGCAAGGTGGCGCGGCTTAAAAGCGCTAGCTTGCGTGGGGCGCTGACGCGGGTGCGTTGGGAAAAGACGGCGTCGGCAGGCAGTGCTGCAAGGTCGTTGGTCAAGGCCTCAAAAAGGTCAGTGGCGGCGCTGACACCTACGCGTGCCGAGAATGGAAGCTTGCCGGTGACGGCGCGGGCAGTGGCGAGATCGCTGCGGATATCGGCGATGAGTAGGTCTTTGTCCTGCGTGCTCAATCCGCCGTGCCCTGCCTGCGGGAAGTAGCTGCGGCCAAGCTGTGCGGTATCCGCGCCGAGGTCGCGTAAAAAGTTGACCTTCTGAAAGGCGGCGCCGAGGCGCCGTGCACCCGTCTCGAGCTGGCTCAGCTCGGGGCCAGAAACTGGATGATCCACCAAGAAAGTAGACAGGCACAAAAGCCCAATGACCTCCGCGGAGCCGTAGATATAGGCCTCGAGATCTTTCTCGTCGGCGTAGTCGCACTGGTGAAGGTCGCGGCGCATCGACGCGAAGAAGGCCCGAATGTGCTCATTCTTGAACCCGCAACGCCTGGCGGAAATGCCATAGGCATGCAGCACAGGATCGGTGTGAAAGCGTTGCGAAGGTGCGCACAGAACCGCCTCTTCGTATGCATTGAGGGTCTGCTCGACTTCTGTTGTGTTAAGGCCCGCGGCGGCTGCGGCGCCGTCGACGATTTCATCCGCTATGCGCACCACGGCATAAAGATTGCGGATATCGGTGCGCGTGCGGGGAGCGAGCAGCTCGGAGGCAAAGGAAAAGCTCGTGGAATAGGCCGCGATGATTTGTGCTGAAGCTCTTTGGGCACTTTGGTCATAGCGTGGCAAAGGCTGAGTGGGGAAGCGAGAAATCCCAAACACAATCGGCCACCTTAATCCACGGGGCTAAAAATAGCGCGAGAAAAGTATAAGGCCCTAACCTGAAAAATAACAGGTTAGGGCCCTCATCGGGGTGGCTGACGGGGCTCGAACCCGCGACACCCAGGATCACAACCTGGTGCTCTACCAGCTGAACTACAGCCACCATCGCTGCCTTAAAAGCAGCACGGATAAGATTAACTCACGCCGCGTAAATTACAAAAACGCCTGGTAGTCAGCGGTAGTTGACTCCTTGAGATCCGCTGCTTCCGCGGAGGAGGGACCGTCGTCGGTGCGGAACACACTGCGGCGGTAGTAGTCCAACTCGCGGATGGACTCGATGATGTCCTGGAGCGCGCGGTGCGCCATGCCCTTGTCTGGCTGGTTGTAATAAGCGCGCGGGAACCAACGGCGGCTGAGCTCCTTGATGGTGGAAACGTCAATCATGCGGTAGTGCAGCGCTTCATCCAAGCGCGGCATGTAGGCGCGAATGAAGGTGCGGTCGGTGGCGATGGAGTTGCCTGCCAGGGGGGCGGGATGCTCGGGGTCGCAGTGCTCAGCGATGAGCGCCAGGACGGCATCTTCGGCTTCCCGCAGAGTGGTGGTGGATTCGCGGATTTCCTTATCCAGGCCGGAGTTGGCGTGCATGTTGGTGACAAAGTCATCCATCTCAGCGAGCTCCGCTTCCGTGGCATGGACCACTAGGTCGATTCCCTCACCAATGACGTTGAGGTTGCCATCAGTGATGATGGCGGCCACCTCCACGATGACGTGGCGCTTCGGGTCCAGCCCTGTCATCTCCAAGTCAATCCAGACGAGTCGGTCATTCTTCGGGGCGATGTCAGTCATGGGTTTAACCTTAGTCTTCCTAGAGCCGCGCTTGTCGACGCCTCCCTTCCCACCGTCTGATTTAATCCACCGGCGTGGAAGGTGTGGCGGGGGGAGGCAAAGGGGGTGTTTTGGTGCAGATAGTTCAGTTTTTCTAAATGGTTCGTCTTAGCGGTATTGACGGTTCTTGAGCTGTGCATTAAATTTCAGTCAACCGACAGGTAATGTGAAGAATTAGATTCTTCCAAAACATTTTCGTGATTATCCTCACAAACTTCGATTGAAGTAGTGCATGATTCTTTATGTCACCTTCTATGTTAGAGCTCACAATTTTAGAAAGTAGGTTCCCTCATATGGCCGGGTTCTTGGATGCTCTCAACTCCCTCATTTGGTCCCCAGCACTCGTGTTCCTGTGCTTGGGCGCCGGTGTCTACTTCACGATCGTGACCAAGGGATTGCAGATTCGCTGTATTCCCGACATGATTGCGCAGCTGAAGAACGGCGAGAAGTCAGACTCCGGTGTTTCTTCTTTCCAGTCCCTGATGATTTCGCTCGCCGGTCGCGTCGGCGTCGGCAACATTGCCGGTGTTGCCACGGCGATCGCCTTCGGTGGCCCAGGTGCTGTCTTCTGGATGTGGGCGGTGTCGCTGTTGGGGTCCGCTACCTCATTCGTGGAATGTACTCTCGCCCAGGTCTACAAGGAAAAGGATCAGGACACCGGCGAGTACCGTGGTGGCCCGGCGTACTACATCGAAAAGGCTTACCGCCACACCTCTGTGGGCCCGTTCATGCTGGTCTACGGCGTCATCTTCGCTGTCTCCATGATTCTGGCTACCAGCTACTTCCTCCCAGGCATCCAGGCCAACGGTGTGGCCGCTGCAGTGGAGAACGCCTGGGGCGTCAACGTCACTTGGTCCGCAGTCATCTTGGCTGGCGTCTTGGCCTTCATCATCATCGGCGGCGTCAAGCGTATCGCTAACTTCACCTCGCTCATCGTTCCATTCATGGCAGGCGCTTATATCATCATCGCGCTGACCATCCTGTTCATGAACTTCGGCGACATCCCACACGTTTTTGGCCTCATCGTCAAGTCTGCATTTGACATGGAAGCAGGATTCGCGGGCATGCTGGGCTCTGCAATCATGTGGGGCGTAAAGCGCGGTATCTACTCTAACGAGGCAGGCCAGGGCACCGGCCCGCAGTCGGCAGCAGCTGCTGAGGTTTCCCACCCAGCAAAGCAGGGCTTCGTTCAAGCATTCGCCGTCTACGTCGATACCCTCTTCGTCTGCTCGGCCACCGCCTTCATCATCATCTCCACTGACATGTACAAGGTCTTCGAAGGCGAGTCCGAGGACGGCGCCGTTCGCTACGCCGGCTCCCTGCCTGACGGCATTGAGGTCGGCCCAGGCTTCGTTCAATCCGGTATGGACTCGGTATTCAACGGTGTCGGCGCTTCCTTCGTGGCAATTGCTATCGCGTTCTTCGCCTTCACCACCGTTCTGGCTTACTACTACATGGCAGAGACCAACCTCACCTACTTCAACCGCTGGATCAAGAATGCTGGCGCACGGCGCGCGCTGGTGTGGGTCCTGCGCGTCCTCATCATCATCTCCGTCATCATTGGTGCCACCACCACCCCGGGCTCCGCGTGGGCATTGGGCGACATCGGAGTGGGCGCCACCGCATGGCTTAACATCATCGCCGTCCTCTTCCTCCAGGTCCCGGCACTCAAGTGCCTCAAGGACTACAGCGCGCAGAAGAAGGCTGGCAAGGATCCGGTTTTCGACCCTGAAGCTCTGGGCATCAAGAACGCCGACTTCTGGGTAGACCGCAAGAACGCTCGCTCTTCCTCTGCAACCGAGTAAGGCACACCAAAAGCAGGACCGCGGAAAGGGTGGGAGTGCCTTAGGCCATCTTTGAGTAGAAGCTGCCGATGAGCGGTGCGGCAATCGGGGTAGGGATGATTTGGCCAAGCGTATTCATGGCCTTCGACAGCGGGCCCGGTACCACGCGGCGCTGGTTGCGAGCCATAGCCTCTAGGGTCTCTGCGGAGCAGGACTCGTAGGTGGTCCACAGGAAGTCAGGAACTACCTTATCTACGATGGACTGCTCCTCTTCCGGGATGACGGCATCGCGCACCGGGCCGGGGGCTAGCAAGGTGCAGCTGACGCCAGAGCCCTTGAGCTCGTAGTGCAACGCCTCGGTGAAAGCGTTGACGCCTGCCTTTGTAAATACATAGGTGGCGTTGTTCGGAATCGAGACGTTGCCCGCTGCAGAACCAACGTTGCAGATAGCGCCGGAGCGACGCGGCAGCATCTGGTCCAAAGCGGCGCGGGTCAGGCGGTGCACGGCCTTGCCGTTGAGATCGAATTGCTTGTTCTCATAGTCCCAGTCCTGGTCCATGAATTTGCCAAAGCTGGCGATGCCCGCGGAGTTGACGATGATGGAAATTTCTTTGCCGGCCATGAACTCGATGACGCGGTCGACGTCGGCTTCCTTTGCTAAGTCGGCGGCCAGAGCGATCGCATCGATCTCGTGCTTCGACTTCAGTTCATCCGCGATGTGCTCGAGGACTTCCTGGCGGCGCGCCACCAAAATGACGTTATATCCGAGGGCGGCGAGATCGCGCGCCATCGCCTCGCCGATGCCCTGGCTAGCGCCCGTAAGCAGCGCATAGGAATTGCGGGTGGGTGCGGGAAGACCTGCGTTTTTAGCCATAGTGATTGTGTCCTTTCGCCGAAAAGAAGTTTTCAACCAGCGTAGACGAAAGCAAAACATCAGGGTGATTCTCGGGGGTTTACCTGATGCGTGTGGCCTGCTGAAAAGCTTTAATGGAGGGCGCACACTAAGAAGAAAGGACAATCATGAATTACCGTTTGACCCGCTCGAGCACGGATTGCTACATCGGAGGCGTATGCGGCGGCATTGCTCAGACCTACAATCTGGATCCCACGTTGGTGCGCATCCTCTTCGTTGTTGCCACTTTGGCAGGCTTTTCCGGTGTGCTGGCTTATCTCATCCTGTGGGTTGTGATGCCGGTAGGTAGCTAAGCCCTACTGCAGTGGCCCAAAGCCCATGAACCTATGCCAGGTTTCCCATTCATCGCGGAGCCTGGCGGCGTGGTGTGCGGGGCTGGCGACGTCGTCGATAAGCACCGCGTCCTGCATGCGCACTCCGTTGTCGAAGAACAACGCCGCGTGCCCGGAAGCGCCGTAGCGCACGACGGGAACGAGGTTGAGGCCGTCGAAGGAAAGATGCGCATTCGGGCGCACATCAAGGCCCGCGATGGCAGCAAGCGTCGGCGCCAAGTCCATCGGGGAGACTAGCTCTGGGCACGGCTCCACCAGCTTTTGATCCGTAACACCCGGCCACGACAGCGACATCGGCGAGGGCCCGCCGCTTAAGGAACACACAGCAAGGACGCTGTGCTTGGCGACGTCGCGCAACCGCGCCGGCTCCGCAGGCTCCTCGAGCAGTCGGAACACGGGCTGCTCAGCAGTACCGGGGGCCGAGTCGATGTCCTCGCTGATGAGGTAGCCGGCCTCGCGGAAGATATCGGTGATGCGGGTCGTGGCGCCGCGCTGCGGATACTGGCCGGTCAGAACCGAGTTGCGCGATTGTGCGTATTCCGGCGAAGGCGCCCATGCGTTGGTAAAACGCATGCCGATGAGCGCTTCTTCTGGGGCAGTGACGAAGGTGGCCAGCGTGATATCCATGCTTGTTATTTTAGGCGCGCTTACTAAGCCAGACCGATAAAACCAAAGAAAAGGCCACCAATCTGTGGAAGAAACTTCCCAGTGAAGTGGCCTTTTCGGCGGTGCCCCCAGCAGGACTCGAACCCGCGACACATGGGGTAGAAACCCACTGCTCTAATCCGCTGAGCTATGGAGGCTTAGGCTTTCATCTTAGACCAGCCAGCCTCGCGTACTAAAAGTAGGGCTTAGCGTCTTAGGCCTTGTCCGCTTCTGCCGAGTGGACGGACTTGTGAAGAAGGGTTTCTTCGCTCTCGCCGCCTACGGAAAGGATGAGATCTACCAGCTGGTTGGCGGCAGGGGAAAGGTCGCGTTCACGGCGGTAGATGAGCAAGGACTGCATCGGTGGGATGCCTTCTGCAATCTCGCGGAGGTGAATGCCGCGGTGGTTGAGCGCCTGTGCCGAGCTCGGGACAAGGCACACACCGATGCCGCCGGAAACCAGTGGGAGGCCGGTCTGGAGGGTAGAGATTTCTTGGACGCGGTTAGGGACGGCGTCCGGGTGCTTGGCAAAGACCTGGTCCAGCAGCTCTGGAAGGCCAACGAATTCAGGGTTGCGTGGAGGCAGGATCCACGTTTCTTCCGCGATGTCGTGAAGGGAAACAGGGTTGGGCAGGTGCTGGAGGCGATCCGGTACGGCGACGCGGAATTCCATCTCGCTGGCTACATGGACGTTCAGCTCGTTGTGGTAACGCTGGGCAAATGCGTGTGGGTCAGTCGAAGGCATCAGGCCTAGGTCGATGGAGCCTTCGAGGACGCGGCGCAGGGTTATGGTCGGTTCTGGATCGTCCAAGAAGATGTTGACCTCAGGGGCGCGATCCACCATGCGGTGAAGAACCTCTGGCATAAACAGCCAGTTGAACTCCGGCGCAGACGCGATAGAGACGCTGCCGGCGGCGCCGCTGGCGATCTCGGTGATGCGCTGTGCGGCGTCGCTAAGCAGGGTGTCCATCTTCGCGGCGATGGAATAGAGGTAGTCGCCGGCTTCGGTGGTCTTAACACCGGCGCGGCCGCGGGTCAGGAGTTGAACGTCAAGCTCCTTTTCGAGCTTACGAATAGAGAGACTTAGAGAAGGCTGAGTCATATCTAGAGCTTCAGCCGCATGAGTGAAAGATCCGTAGTCCACTACGGAACGAAAGTAGAGTAGCTGGCGTGAATCCATAACGAATAATTATGCCAGAACTTAAAAGATTATTCGTTTTAGGTAAGAAGACGGTTTGGGCGGTAGACTGCGCCTATGGAAAAACGGGAAGAAACTGCCAGCTCAGCGGCTCGCGCGGCTTCGACAACGGTTTCGCCGGCGCAGGGCGCAGCGTCCAAGAACACAGTTTTCAAAGGTGGAAAGCGTGGCGCCAAAGGTGCTACAACGGTCTATCTCGCGGCTCTTATCGTTGCCGGGCTGGTTGCTGGCGTTATTTCCCTGTTCTTTCTGGCGGAGTCACTCGCGGCATTGGGCATTCCCGATCCCGGGCGTTTGACCACATTCGGCCTGCCATTTTTCCGCGGCGTCGCCTGGATTTTAATGGCGCTGTCGGTGGGCTCGTACATGGTTTCAGCCTTTCTCGTTGCGCCGCAAATTCCTAAGAAAGACAATGATCGTCTCATTGAGTCGCGCTTAAGTGTCGATGGACACATCGCCGCCCGCGCCGGCGCCCTGGCGGCTTTTGGCGTGGCAGTGGTATCTCTGCTGGAAGTGCCGCTGGTTATGTCCGATCTGACGGGCACACCTTTCCTCAAAGTCCTCAACCCGCAGCTGATGGGCATGGCGCTGGATAGCATTTCCACCTCCCAGGCCTGGTTGGTCACCGCCTCCATCGCGGTTGTTGCCGGCGTGCTGGGCCTGGTTTCTAAGAAATGGTCCCTGCAGCCTATTGCGTTTTTCTTCGCACTCATGCAGATTGTGCCCCTCGGCATGGAAGGTCACTCTGCTTCCGGCGGCGACCATGATTACGGCACGAACTCCCTGCTCTTCCACCTTTTCTTCATGGTGCTTTGGGTGGGCGGATTGCTGGGGCTTATAGCCCATAGTCGCCGTCTGGGACCAGACATGCCTACGGCTGTGCGCCGCTACTCGGTGGTTGCTTTCATCTCCATCGTAGCTATGGCCGCCTCCGGCGTGATTAATGCGCTCATCCGCGTTGAGCTAGCAGACCTGTTTAGCACCCGCTATGGACTCATCATCGTCACCAAGGCGGTGCTTACTGTCCTGCTTGCCGTCTTTGGACTAGCGCATCGCCAGATCACCATGCCGCAGCTGGAGCGCCGTCCGCTGCTTTTTCGCCGCGTCGCATTCGTGGAAATCCTCGTGATGGCAGCCACCGTGGGCGTGGCTATTTCCATGGGCCGCACGCCGCCCCCGCCGCCGCGCGATCCGAACCTGAACAACATGCAGGTGCTCTTGGGCTACGAGCTTCTCGACGCCCCGACGGTGACCAACGTCTGGACCATGTACCGCTACGACCTCATGTTTGGCACTTTGGGGCTCGTGCTTGCTGCCGCCTATGGTTACGCGCTGCTGCGCTTGCGCCGCCGCGGCCTTAACTGGTCGCGGGTCCGAACCACCTGGTTTATGCTGGGCGCCTTAGGCTTGACCTTCATCATGAGCTCGGGCATCGGCCTTTATATCCCGGCGCTTTATTCCATGCACATGCTGGGGCATATGCTCCTTTCCATGGCGGTTCCGCTCTTCCTCGTGCTCGGCGCACCGCTGACCTTGGTGATGGAGGCCTTTGAGCCCGGCGCGCCGGGGCGTCCCACTGTCCATGACTTGGCGGTGGCGGTAACTAAGTCGAAGCTTTTGAAGTTTCTTACCCATCCGGCGGTCAATCTGATTCAGTTCCTGACCTTTTTGTACGTGCTCTACCTTTATCCGGAGCTGTATCAGTTCGCGGTTTCTGAGCATGCCGGCCACGTAATCATGAACTGGGTCTTCTTGGTCTCGGGCTATATCTATTACTGGGAGGTTATCGGCCCGGATCCGTTGCCGTTCCGCGCGCCGACTAACCTGCGCCTTCTGGTGTTGTTCTTCTCGATGCCGCTGCACCTTTTCGCCGGCGTCTACCTGATGCAGCTGCAGAGCGTGCTCGGCGTGGAGTTTTATGAGTCGCTGGGGCTGCCGTGGCACCCGGACTTGCTGCAGGATCAGCGCGTGGGCGGCGGCATCGCGTGGGGCTTTGGCCAGTTCCCGTTGGTCATCGTCTTTGGCAAACTCTTTTTGGACTGGCTGCGCGATGACCGTGCTACCGCTCGCCGCCACGATGCAAAGGCAGAGGTCGACGGCGATGCGGAGCTGGAGGATTACAACGAAATGTTGCGCCGCATGAGTGAGGGCGACGCCACTGGATTCCGGCAGCAGTAATCGTTGCAGTAGAGCCGGTTATTTTTCTGAGCGAAGTTCTTTTTGTGGATAGATCCCCTGCCGCTTCGGGCAGGGGATTAACTTTTGTTGACGCTTCCAACAAGTTATCCACAGCTAGGAAAATCGGCCCTTGTGACAGTGCTAGGACGCTAGCGATGATTCGAGCAAGGAAGGCATTTACACGACCTCCTTAAAACACCGCGAGGCAGGAAGACCTGTACTCACAAGTTTCGCTAGCTCAGCAAAGGATTTTCTAAAGCACATGTCTCAGCTACCAATCACCATCACCGGCCACCTCACGCACGAACCCGAGCTCATTAAAGTCAACACCGACATGTACAAGGCGCGCCTGCGCGTGGCATCGTCCCGCCGCATCCCGGTGGATAACGCGGACAACGGAGTCCGCGAGTGGCGCGATACCGACCTCATCTACATCGACGTGGAGCTGTGGGGTCAGTTCGCGATCAACGTTAAGAAGTCATTGCACCGCGGAATGCCGGTCATCGTGGTCGGCTCGGTCTGCTCCGATTCCTGGCTGGCGCCCGATGGCCAGAATAAGTTCCGCACCTTTATCAAGGCTTTCTATGTCGGCCTAGACCTAAACCGCTACGTTATCTCCTCCCGCAAGCTCGAGCGCGTCTATGAAACCGACGGATTGGAGGCACCTGCTTCGGGCGAGACGATGCCGGAAGTCGATGTGGACAGGACGGCGTCGATGGCCGCAGGTGCCGGCACCCAAGACCATGACGATAAGCACGACACCGCAGCCGATCGCCGTCAAGCTGCGCATAGTAAGGCGAATGCAGCCGAGGAGTCGTTCGAGGAGACCGAGGCGCCCGCCGAGCAATCGGTAGGCAGCTAAGCACCGCCTCGTAGGTGCCTGCGACCTAGGCGCCCCGGGGAGGTACAAAGCGGGGGATTGAAATCCCACGTTAATCCCAGCCCGGGGCGCTAGGTACATCCATGTCATGTACTCTTTGTTGTGTTATAAACCATTCCCAAGTTCAAGCAAAGGGTGAAACATGGGCGAATTCATCTACACGATGAAAAACGTGCGTAAGGCAGTCGGCGAGAAGCTCATTCTCGACAATGTAACGATGGCCTTCTACCCAGGCGCCAAGATTGGCGTCGTCGGCCCGAATGGTGCAGGTAAGTCCTCCATTCTGAAGATTATGGCCGGCATTGATCAGCCTTCCAACGGTGAAGCATTCATCGACCCGGGCAAGACCGTGGGCATCCTCATGCAGGAGCCACCGCTCAACGAGGAAAAGACCGTCCGCGGCAACGTGGAAGAGGGCCTCGGTGACATCTTCGAGAAGAAGCAGCGCTTCGAAGCTATCGCGGAAGAGATGGCTACGAACTACACCGACGAGCTCATGGAAGAAATGGGCAAGCTGCAGGAGGAGCTGGACGCTGCCGACGCCTGGGAGGTTGATTCCAAGATTGAGCAGGCGATGGAAGCTCTGCGCTGCCCGCCTTCCGACGCCCCGGTAAACAACCTTTCCGGTGGTGAGCGCCGCCGCGTTGCGCTGGCGAAGCTGCTGCTTTCAGAGCCTGACCTGTTGCTGCTCGACGAGCCAACCAACCACCTGGACGCCGAGTCCGTGGAGTGGCTGGAAAAGCACCTTGCTGACTACCCGGGTGCCGTCCTAGCCGTTACCCACGACCGTTACTTCCTCGACCACGTCGCGGGTTGGATCTGTGAGGTTGACCGCGGCAAGCTCTACCCATACGAGGGCAACTACTCCACCTACCTGGAGAAGAAGGCCGAGCGTCTCGAGGTTGCTGGCGCCAAGGATAAGAAGCTGCAAAAGCGCCTGAAGGAAGAGCTCGCCTGGGTTCGTTCCGGTGCCAAGGCACGTCAGGCAAAGAACAAGGCTCGTCTCCAGCGCTACGAGGAGATGGCTGCTGAGGCTGAGCAGTACCGCAAGCTCGACTTCGAAGAAATCCAGATTCCTACCCCTCCACGCCTGGGCAACAAGGTCGTTGAGGTCAAGAACCTGGTCAAGGGCTTCGACGGTCGCACCCTGATCAAGGATCTCTCCTTCACCCTGCCGCGTAACGGCATCGTGGGCGTCATCGGCCCGAACGGCGTCGGTAAGTCCACCCTGTTCAAGACCATCGTTGGCCTGGAGCAGCCGGACGAGGGCACCGTCGAGGTTGGCGAGACCGTCAAGCTGTCCTACGTTGACCAGGGCCGCGAGAACATTGACCCAGAGGCAACCGTCTGGGAGGTCGTTTCTGACGGATTGGATTACATCCACGTCGGCCAGAACGAAATGCCTTCTCGTGCATACCTGTCCGCATTCGGCTTCAAGGGCCCGGACCAACAGAAGCCTTCCAAGGTGCTCTCCGGTGGTGAGCGCAACCGCCTCAACCTGGCGCTGACCCTGAAAGAGGGCGGCAACCTGATCCTCCTCGACGAGCCAACCAACGACCTGGACGTCGAGACCCTGGGCTCCCTGGAAAACGCTCTAGAGAAGTTCCCGGGCTGTGCAGTGGTCATTTCCCACGACCGCTGGTTCCTGGACCGCACCTGTACCCACATCCTCGCGTGGGAGGGCAATGTTGCAGAAGGCCAGTGGTTCTGGTTCGAGGGCAACTTCGGTGACTATGAAAAGAACAAGATCGAGCGCCTAGGTGAAGACGCTGCTCGCCCGAGCCGTGTTACCCACCGCAAGCTGACCCGATAAGAGTGACTACTAGCTAGTAAAAGGAATCAATGTCTTCTGAAAAGGTGCACGCCCATTCTGTAGGCGTACGGTGGTCGGACTTCGACATGTACGGCCACATGATGAACGCCAACTATATCGAGTTGGCGCAGGAGGCCCGCCTGGCATTTGCCATGGACCATTTCTACAAGCAGGGTTTGGAACTCATTGCGTTCGTGCGTCATCTCGACGTCGACTATGTTCGCCCGCTGAAGTGGGATGGAAAGAATTCCACCGTCACCGTAGAGACTGCTGTAGTACGCCTAGGCAATACCTCGTTTACCACCCGGCAGGAAATCAAAGACGGTGCTGGCAACGTAACTTGCGTGGTCACCTGCACCCAGGTGGTCATCGATAAGGTAACGCAGGCGCCGCGTCCCGTCTCCGAGGAAGAAAAGAAAATCATCACGGAGAATGCTTTGGTTAAGCTGGACGCATAGCGCGAGCCAAATCCGGCTCGATGCGTGAGCAGTTTGTCTAGGAGGGCCCGCAGACCATGGTTCATGAATTACTCGAATTATTAAGTGGTGGACCTGGTTTGCGGGCCCTTCTCGCACGTGCGGTGGGGTTGGATGCTTCGGCAGTGGTGCGCTTGCGTCAATTCGACGCCCAGACCGTCGAGGCTTTCGTTACCACTCCGTTCGAGGTCGTCGCCGCCCGCCGCATAGAGGCCGTTGTGTCCCGCGATGGGGCAGTGGTTTCCGCGCAGACCCTGCATGATGCGCTTGTGCTCGCCGGGATTGAGTCTGCGACGCTGGACTTAGGCCCAGCCCGCGATCCTTCTTGGCCCGGTGCGCTGCCGCCAGCCACGGGCTTTCAGCTTATCGACACCCTGCCCGTCGAGGTGGTCCGTGAGCTCTCGGATAAAGGCCAACAGTTAGCACGCCAGTTCTCTGGCCCGATGGGCCCGCCTGCCAGCTTGTTGAATCAGACCGTGGTCACGGTTAGCGGTGGTGCGGAGCAAGAGGTTGAGATTCCCATGCGGATGATCTTTGCCTGCACGAGCCTAGGCCTAATTCCCGGTTTTGCTGCGCCCATGGATATCCCACGCCACCTGCGTGTCTCCGGCCTCGGTCGGTGGGTACGCGTCGACGCGCCCTTCGGTAGCGTTTATCGCTCGACGCGCTTGTCCCTCTTCTAACTCGCTATAAAAGCACCGCGGGCCCTCCGAAAGCCGTCCAGCCGAGTGGGCCAAAGGAGCGGCTGAGCTCGAAAAATCCACGGTTTATTTGCGTCATTCTAAGGATGGTAGCGGTGTGCTATGGCCTCCGCGAGCCGTGGTAAAAAATCACACTCGAAATCATTTGTGCTGTGCGTTACTCTTTGGGGAGGAGTTTATCCATCAAAATTTTCTTGCTTAAGGAGTTCTAGAATGCGCATTGGCGTCCCTAAAGAAATTATGAACAACGAAAACCGCGTTGCTCTGACCCCACTTGCGGTGCAAACACTCGTAAAAGATGGGCACGAGGTGCTGGTGGAAACCGGCGCTGGCGTGGGCGCTTCCTTCCCTGATAGCGATTACGAGGACGCCGGTGCGCGCATCATGCCTACCGCCGCAGAGACTTGGGAGCAGGCGGAGATGGTGGTCAAGGTCAAGGAGCCGCAGGCCTCCGAATATGGCTACCTGCGCCCAGACCTCATCGTGTTTACCTACCTGCACCTGGCGGCGGACCGGCCTCTTACCGATGCCCTCGTAGAAGCCAAGACCACTTCGGTGGCCTACGAGACTGTCACCGACCGCCACGGCACCTTGCCGCTTCTTACTCCGATGTCCCAGGTGGCGGGACGTCTCGCGGTGATGGAGGGCGTGCATCACCTCTTGTCCACGCAGGGCGGCCGCGGCGTGCTGTTGTCGGGTGTTCCGGGCACGCAGGCCGCCCGCGTCGTCGTTATTGGCGGTGGCCAGGTCGGTGCCTCGGCCGTGGCGATGGCCCGTGGCCTCCGCGCCGAGGTGACGGTTCTGGACCTGGATCCGCATGTGTTGCAGCGCTTTGACGAGCAGTACCAGGGCACCGTCCGCACGCTCATTTCTGACCCAGCCACCCTGGAGGCGGAGCTCTTAGAAGCCGATCTCGTCATCGGCGCTGTCCTTGTGCCAGGCGCCGCTGCGCCGAAGTTGGTGCGCGAGGAAACAGTCAAGAAGATGAAGCCGGGAGCTGTGCTTGTCGACGTCGCGATTGACCAAGGTGGCTGCTTCGAGAACTCGCGCAAGACTTCGCACGATGAGCCGACCTTCAAGGTTCACGACACTTTGTTCTACTGCGTGGCCAACATGCCGGGCGCGGTGGCCAACACCTCTGCGCGGGCGCTGAACTCGGCAACTCTGCCGTATATTCGCGCAGTCGCAGCGCAGGGTGTCGATGGTGCCATCGAGCGCTTCCCAGGCTTGTCCGGCGGTGTGATGACCCGCGACGGCAAGCTCATTTCTGAGCCGGTGCGTCGGGCCTTTAATTGGGAGGATTAAACCCTAGCGATTGATGAGCATCTGCGCCACGCGCTGCATGTGATCCCAAATCATGTGGCGATAGGCCGGCGGAATCGTCTGCTCATCAATCTCCGCCAGGGAATTGCCCATGAGCTCTAACCAGCGATCATGGGCTTTCTGGTCCACGGGATACGGGGCATGGCGCATGCGCAGGCGCGGATGCCCGCGGTTTTCGCTGAAAAGCTGCGGGCCGCCCCAGTATTGAACCAAGAACCATTTGAGGCGCTCCTCAGCGCCCTCCCAATCGGCATCGGGGTACATCGGGCCGATGACGTCATCGTTGCGGACTTGGGCATAGAAACCGTGGACCAACTTTTCGAAGGTCTCCATGCCGCCGATTGCCTCATAAACGCTGGCTGGCTGCTTTTCAGACGGCATGATTTAAGACTCGTTTCCTGGGGTCGAAGGGCTGAGGCTTTCTACCTGTGCGTCTGGAGCCTCGTCCATGTCAAAGAAGGCCACGCCCTGTGGGTATGGGGTATCGATGTCGTTGGCATGCATCGCGTTGAGAATCTTCGACTGCAGTTTGCGCTGCACGCCCCACTGCTTTCCTGGCAAGGTCTTGACCACGACGCGGAAGGACATATGGTCGACCTCGAGGCTGGAAATTCCATTGACGTCGGGCTTGTCTAGGAGGTCGTCGCGGATGGCGTCGTCAAGCGCGGCTTCTTCAACCGTCTTGGAGATGACGTCAAAGGCCTTATCCGGGTCGTTGGAAAGCGCGACCGGAACCTGCACGCGGGCCACGGAGTAGTGGTCGGAGTGGTTAGCCACCTGCAGGATCTCGCCATTGCGGACGTACCACAGGGCGCCGTCGATATCGCGCACGGTAGTGATGCGCAGGGAAATCGACTCAACGTCGCCGAAGACACCGTTGCCCAAATCGATGGTGTCGCCGATGCCGTACTGATCCTCCAACAACATGAAGATGCCGGAGAGGAAGTCCTTGACCAGTGACTGAGCGCCGAAACCAAGGGCAACACCGACCACACCTGCGGAGGCTACGAGTGGGGCAACGTTGACGCCGACCTCGTCCAGGATTGCGAGCACGGCCCAGACCCAGATGAAAATGCCCGCGGCGGAACGGCCCACGCTAGCCAAAGTCTGCAGGCGGGAAACGCGGCGCGCCTCGTGGGATTTGGACAGTGCGGTTTCCTGTTTTGCAGCTTTGCGGCGTGGGCGAATCTGGGACTTCAGGCGGCCGTTTTTGATGCTGTTATCTGCCAGCTTCGTGATGAGGCGGCGTAGCAACCAGTGGCCGACGAGCGCGATGAGAAGGATGATAGCCACGCGGATGGGCTTATCCACGAGCCATGCCTGGGTGGTTTCGTTTTCCCACAAGCCGGTGAGGTTATCTACTGCCTCTTGTGGAGTGGTCTCGCTTTGGGCGAGCGTCAGATGCGGTGCGAAATTAGGACTCATAGTGCTTTCTATTTGGGGAAAGTGTGCGAGAGGCGTGCAGTGACGGGGCTAGCAACGATGGGCTAGCGAAATCTGCTACGCGCAGCCACACCATGGTACGTAAAGGGCAATCGTTGGGCATGGCCCACGGGCTCGACGTTGTCTCAAGTTTCAGCTCAGCGTTGCGTTAAGTGCTGCAATGAATTTAAAGAAGCAATCCACGGGCAAAGTGGACAGCTTTGTCTACAATTTTCAGACATGACTGTTAAGCGTGCTTCTGGATTCCACTCTCGCTCCATCCATGCTGGCTACCAGCCCGATAGCCACATGGGCAGCATCAACGTACCGATTTATGCCTCGACCACCTTTCAACAAGATGGTCTGGCGCAGTTGCGCGGCGGCTATGAATACGGGCGCGTGGCTAACCCCACGGTGCGCTCGCTCGAGTTAACGCTTGCCGCATTAGAGAATGCGCAATATGCGCGGGCTTTTTCATCTGGCATGGCGGCCATCGATACGCTGTTGCGCATTATCTTGCGCCCGGGTGACCACGCTATCTTGGGGAATGATGCTTATGGCGGAATGTATCGCCTGCTCAACAACGACTATGGGCAGTGGGGCATTGAGCTTGACATCGTAGATACATCCGACGCCGCGGCGGTTGCTGGGGCCATCCGCGAAAACACCAAGCTGATTTGGCTGGAAACGCCAACAAACCCGGCGCTGAATATCACTGACATCGCCGCAGTTGCCGCGTGCAAGAGCGGCGCCCAAGTGGTCGTGGATAATACCTTTGCCACTCCATACCTGCAGAATCCGCTTGAACTGGGCGCGGACCACGTGGTGCATTCCACCACCAAATACTTGGGCGGCCATTCTGATGTGTTGGGCGGAGCAGTGGTGACAAATTCCGCTGAGATGGACGAGCGCTTGTTGTACTTCCAGGGCAACGTCGGTGCGGTGTCTTCGCCCTTTGATGCATATCTCACCGCTCGCGGCATTAAGACGTTGGGGCTGCGGATGGATAGGCACTGTGAAAATGCGCAGGCAGTAGCCGAATACTTGGAATCGCGGCCCGAAGTAAAGCAGGTGCTGTATCCGGGGCTACCGACGCATCCGGGACATGAATTGGCTGCACGGCAAATGCGCGGCTTCGGCGGCATGATGTCGGTGCGCTTCCATAACGAGGAGCACGCAAAGCAGATTTGCCTGAACACGAAGCTGGTCTCACTCGCGGAGTCGCTGGGCGGCGTGGAATCGCTGATTGAGCATCCGCAGAATATGACCCATGTGTCCGCCGCGGGCTCTGAGTTGGTTCCACCTGCGGACTTGGTGCGCATCTCGGTCGGCATCGAGGATATCGCCGATCTTATTGCGGACTTCGAGCAGGCATTGGACACGTTGGGTTAGGGAGGCGGCGGCCTTACTCGAACAGATACCCAGGGCTGGGCACCCAGACCTCCTAGATAGCCTCGTTGGATTTTTCATCAGCCGCGAAGTCGAACTGGAGGTCTTGGTTTCCAGCCCTGGGTATTTGAGTAAATGGTGAGGATGGAAAGGGCGCAGGGGCGCGCTAGCGAAGTGCCGCCAACAGCGAGCCGGCGGTGCGGTCGGTCTCCTGCAGCATCAGCGGGTCGGTACCAGGCATCGGGGAGATGGTGGTATCCGGCCATTGCGAGTAGGTAGGGATGCCGATGACGTGCAGGCGCGGGTCGACGCTGCCGTCGGGGCGAACCACCTTGCGCTCCCACGTGGTCTCTGGGGAGCCGGTGGGGTTGCCATGGTCTAGGAAGGGGCGAACGCGGTCCTTAAGCGATACCGCTAGCGGGTCGGCTGGGCGACGCACGTCGGGAGAGTGCATCCACGCATCAATCAGCCACGGGCTCGAAGCAGCGCGTGGGCCGGAAGTCAGCGTGAATTCGTCGTCCCAGCTCAGTGCGGGGCGACCTCCCAAGAAGGAGACCGCGCCAGCGTCCACGAGAGCGAGCAGCTGGCGGACGCGGAACAGGGGTGGGCCGGAGCCGACCATCTGGCCAAAGGCCATGAACTCTTTGTAATTGCTGGTGCGTGACTCCCAGTCCAGGCGGCCCTCAGAGCCTGCGATGGCAGAGGGCTTGCGGGCGGAGGCAACCGCCCACAGCGCAGACTTCAGCGGGGAATCCTGAGCGGCATCGGCGGCGATGATATCGTCCGCCAAGCTGTCCGCGATGTACGCGGTGAGCTCTTCTGCGGTGGAACCCGTGAAAGCATCCAACGGATTGACCCAGTGGGAGAGATCGAGCGGCTCGGCAGAAACATCTTTGAGTGCCGCATTGAGCTCCTGGGAGATGCCGACGATGTTTTGGGAATTAAGTTTCGCCGCATCAATGCGCGCAATGATCTCTTCCAGTGGAACCTGCAGTGCCGCAGAGTTAACGCGGGCCTGTGTCTCGTAGTACTCGGCATAAGCATCGCGAGCGATGTGGGGGAGTAGGTCGCGGCCGAAATCGATTTCGCCGCCTTCTACCTTCGCGAGTTGTTCGCGGAAGCGCATAAGTTTTGCGCGCGGTGGGAGTGAGTGATAGTCAGACTTGGGAATATAGGGGTAGCCGCGGCCCGAGGAGGCGATGAGATGCGGCTCGTTGCCGGAGGGCTCATAGCGCAGGCCGGAGCGAGTGGACGTGTCTTCGTGGAAGACACCGCCGCGGTCGATGGTCAGCAGCGCCATGATGTCGAAGAAGCCCATGCCCAGGCCGCGCACCAAGACCTCTTGGCCGGCAGGGATTTCGGCAATGTCCTGTTCCACCGGGTTATTAGGGCGTACCCAGTGGAGCGAGTCGGAGGCGGCGGTGGCCTCAGTAAGGTGCTGCTCAGAGCCGTTAAGGCCCGGCACCTGCCAGCCATAAGCCAGCACGGTGGAATCGGCGGTGACGCTAGAGCCGTCGGCAAGCTCGATGACGTCCTGCGTGCCTTCTTCGCGCACAGCAACCGCGCGGGAGGGGTGATTTGAGACGGTGACAGTATCTGGCAACTGTGCCAATGCCACCTCAAAAGCCCAGCGCAGATAAGCGCCATAGAGCGCGCGGGAAGGGTTGGACTCGGGGCGGCTGGACTCAATTTCGGCGCGGAAGGACTCGTCGACGGTGACGGGGTGGGCGTCGAAAAGCGCCTGCTTTTCTGGAGAGATGCCCTCGCGCTCGCCGCGCAGTAGCTGAATCCACTCGTACTGAATGGGGCCCTCGAGAACCGGGGCGCTCATGGTGGAGCCAGGCTCGGTGAACAGTGTGACGGCACCGGCGAGGGTATTCATGCACAGCGTCTGGGTTTGTTCGGTGTCCCAGATGCGGCCGGCGCCGAACTGGGCGTCGTCGATGAGATGCAGCGCGAGGGCGGGAGAGTCGCTGCGGGCATTGAGGTGCGCGGCCAACCGCTCTATCACGGAGATGCCGCGAGGCCCCATGCCAACGATGGCGATGGAGGGGGTTGAATCTGGCGAAATCATTTAATTCATCCTTTGAGGCGAGCTTGCGGGCTCGCCGTTTTGAGAATTTTTCTAGACCGGACTGTCTATGGAATAGATACTAACATGTCTATGTTGTGTTAATTTACATGGCTAATAGCAATCTCTTTAAAACTCGAAGGCTTTAGAAAGTGAAACTGATTCGCACCATCGCCAGCGTGGTGGGTGCCGCGGCCCTTCTTGTAGGATGCGCGACATCGACCGGCGCGGGTTCTGGAGATGAAGACAACGTCCTGACCTATCTCGAACCGCAGTTCTTCCGCACGCTGTATCCGCCAGCGGCCGGCTTTTATCCCAACGGTGGCGTGGTCAATCAGCTCACCGACCGTCTGCTGTACCAGGACCCGGAGACCCTCGAGCTTTCTCCATGGATAGCCACGGAGATGCCGAAGGTCAACGAGGACGCCACCGAGTACACATTTAACATCCGCACGGATGTGACTTACTCCGACGGCAGCCCGCTGACCGCGGAAAACGTGGTGCGTAACTTCGATCTTTATGGCTTGGGCGATACCGAGCGCACCCTGACGGCCTCGGAGCAGATTGCCAATTATGAGCGCGGCGAAGTAGTCGACGAAGACACGGTGAAGTTCTACTTCTCCGAGCCTTCGCCGGGCTTTTTGCAGGCTACTTCCTCCTATAACGCAGGCCTACTCGCAGATAGCTCCTTGCAGTTGGACAACGAAGGCTTTGGCCCCGGTAATGCAAAGAAGTTTGTGGGTTCCGGGCCCTTCGTGGTCGACGAAGAAAAGATCGGCACCGACCTCGTGCTTAAGACCCGCGAGGACTATGACTGGGCGCCACCGGCCGTAGAGCACCAGGGCCGCGCCGACATCGACGGCGTGCATTACATCCTGGCAGCCGAAGAATCCGTGCGCACGGGCGCCATCATCTCCGGTCAGGCAGACATCGCCCGCCAGATCTCTGCCCCGCAGGAGCCGTTATTGGAAGACAAGGGTGTAGAAATCTTCTCCCGCGGCACCAACGCGATTAACAACCAGCTGGGCTTCCGCTTCAATCACCGATTTCTGCGCGATAAGCGCGTGCGCGAGGCCATCATTCACGGCATCGACCGCGAGGAAATTATCCGCGTGCTCTTCTCCGAGTCCTACCCGCTGGCCAAGTCTTCCGTGGCCGAGACCGGCTTGGGTTTCAAGGATCAGTCGTCGGCCTATACCTTCGATCCGGAGGAATCGAAGCGCCTGCTTGACGAAGCCGGATGGAAGCCCGGCCCCGATGGCATCCGCGTCAAGGATGGCCAGCGCCTAGTGCTGCGCTCGAATACCGCGCTGCCGCAGCCGCGTTCCAAGGAAGTCATGACGATGGTCCAGGATCAGCTAGGCGCGCTGGGCATCGCCATCGAGATTAACCCGGGCGACCAGGCAACTCAGAACGCAGATGCGAAGTCCATCGACAAGGTGCAGCTCTACCACATCATGGTCGGCCGCGCGGACTATGACGTTATTTCCTCCATGTACTCGGTGAACAACCGCGACGCCCTGCTTAACCAAGACGAGGACGGCAAGCCAATCGACGCCCACTTGGAGAATCTGCTGCAAAAGGTCAGCTCCAGCCCCAAGTCTGAAGACCGCAAGAAGGCCGTCGAAGAGGTGCAAGATTACCTCACCGAACAGGCCTACGTCATTCCTTTCTTCGAGGAGCCGCAGGTCTACGCGGTATCGCCGCAGGTTTCCGGTTTCCACACCGAGTCGGTGGCCCGCCCGTGGTTCTACGAGGTCAGCTTGAATCAAGAGGAGAAGTAAATGACTGCTCGACAATTAGCTGCCCGCATCGGGCAGGCACTCGTGGTGCTGCTCGTGACATACACGGTGGCCTTCTTCCTGCTTTCCGCGCTGCCTTCCGACGCCGTGATGTCGCGCTTTGGCGACCCAGCACTGGGCCTTTCGGAGGCGGAGATTGTCGCCATCCGGGAGGAAATGGGCGTCGATAAGCCGCTGCTCGTGCAGTTCTTTACCGGGCTCGCAGGCTTTTTCACCGGCCATTTCGGTAACTCTACGCAGACGGGCGCGGCGGTATCGACGCTGATTGCCGACGCCCTCCCGCACACCCTTATCCTCGCCGCGTGCGCGATTGGCCTGGCCATCGTCGTGGCGCTCATCGTGGCCTTCCTGGCTACCTTGCCGGGCCTCGGCGCGATTGCGACCTTCTTCCGCGGGCTGCCATCTTTCATGGTCTCCCTGCCCGGTTTCTGGATTGGCATCCTGCTCATCCAGGTCTTTTCCTTCCAGCTGGGCTGGGTGCGCATCATCGAGCCTTCCAGGGTAGAGGGCCTTATCCTGCCGACCTTGACGCTGTCGGTGCCGATGGCCGCACCACTTATTCAGGTGCTGATTCGCTCCATCGACGAGACGCAGTCGATGCCCTTCGTGCAGGCGGTGCGCGCTCGTGGTGCTACAGAATCTTGGATCTTCTGGCGCAACATCTTGCGCAACTCCCTCCTTCCGGCACTGACTATGGCGGGCCTGCTCTTCGGTGA
Organism: Corynebacterium sp. HMSC08C04; assembly: GCF_001807495.1. Taxonomy (NCBI): domain Bacteria; kingdom Bacillati; phylum Actinomycetota; class Actinomycetes; order Mycobacteriales; family Corynebacteriaceae; genus Corynebacterium; species Corynebacterium sp. HMSC08C04. Next base: position 95,522 of record NZ_KV789205.1, read on the forward strand.
GCTCGTAGGCGGCGCCGTGGTGACGGAGACCGTCTTCGGACGCAACGGCCTGGGCTATATGACTGCCCAGGCGGTCTCGAACCGCGATACGCCGGTGCTGCTGGCCGTGGTTCTGATCGCGGCTACCGCTTACGTCATCATCAACCTCGTGGTGGATCTGCTCTACCCAGTGCTGGACGTGCGCCTGCGCCGTCCCGTTACTGCTACTGCAGGATCGACCGAATCCGCGAAGAGAGCCCGCGCATGAGCGTTCCAACCTCGAATAACACAAACGCGCAACCCACGCAGCTGCGCCGCAACCGCCACCACGTCTCGCGCGCACAGCGCAACCCGTGGACCAGCCCAGCCTCCATCCTCGCGCTGGTGATCCTCGCGGTGGCCTTCCTGGCGGCTTTGGTGCCGGGCCTTTTCACCAACTCGGATCCTTATGCCGGCACCGACGTCGCTCTTTTGCACCCCAGCTTTGAGCACTGGTTCGGCACCGACGCGGTAGGCCGCGACCTGTATGCCCGCGTGGTCTATGGTGCGCGTCAGTCACTCATTGGCGCGCTCATCGCCGTGGCAGTGGGCCTTATGGTGGGCACGCTACTGGGCCTTCTGGCCGGCTCGCTGCGCGGCTGGGTGGATGCGATCATCATGCGCGTGGTGGACGTGTTACTTTCCATCCCGGGCATCCTGCTTTCCCTGTCCATCATTATCGTGCTGGGGTTTGGTTCCCTGCAGGCCGCCGTCGCGGTGGGTGCGACCTCTATTGCCACCTTCGCCCGTCTGGCCCGCTCGCAGGTGATGTCTGTGGCCGGCTCCGACTACGTTGAGGCCGCCTACGGCGCCGGCGCGATCCCCATGCAGGTCATGGCGCGCCACATCCTGCCGAACTCCCTGACCCCGGTCATCGCCCTGGCTACTTTGCAGTTTGGTTCTGCAATCTTGCAGCTTTCCATCCTCGGCTTTTTGGGCTACGGCGCTCCGGCCCCGACCCCGGAGTGGGGCCTCATCATCGCCGAAGGCCGCGATTTCATGGCCACCGCTTGGTGGCTCATCATCCTGCCGGGCCTGGCCATCGTGGCCGTAGTGGTCTCTGCCAACCGTCTATCCCAGAACTTCCGAGCGGAGGCTTAGAAAAACAATGACAGTTAAAGACAAGGCTGCACAGAATAATCCTTTGCTTACCATCCGTGACTTGAATGTCTCCTACACCACGGCCGCGGGCGAAGTCCCAGCCGTGCAGGGCGTTAGCCTGGAAGTCCACCCAGGGGAGATCACCGCCATCGTGGGTGAGTCCGGCTCCGGCAAGTCCACCTCTGCCATGGCCGCCATCGGCCTACTCGCGCCCAACGCGCAGGTCGACGCCGGAACGATCGCCTTCAAGGGCACCAACGTCACCGATTACACCAATGCGCAGTGGCGCAAGCTGCGCGGGCGCGCAATTGGGCTCATCCCGCAGGATCCCAACAACTCGCTGAATCCGCTCAAGACCATCGGCGCCTCTATCGAGGAAGGCATGGCCATCCACGGCATCGGCAGCGCCGCTAGCCGCAAGCAGCGCGCGATTAAGCTGCTGGAGAAAGTGGGCATCGACGAGCCTGACCGCCGCTATGGCCAGTACCCGCACGAGCTCTCCGGCGGCATGAAGCAGCGCGTGCTCATCGCGGCGGCGGTGGCGCTGGAGCCAGAACTCATCATTGCCGACGAGCCGACTTCCGCACTCGATGTGACGGTGCAGAAGGTCATCTTGGACCTGCTTGATGAAATGCGCCAGGAGACCGGCGTGGGCATCTTGTTCATCACCCACGATCTCGCCGTGGCAGGTGACCGCGCGAACCGCATCGTCGTCATGGAAAAGGGCCAAGTTCGCGAGTCCGGGCAGGCCGCGCGCGTGCTCACCGACCCGCAGCATGCCTACTCACGCCGCCTGCTTGCCGACGCCCCGTCGCTTTCTGTAGCCGAGGCCCCGCACTCTTCGCGCGTGGCGCAGCCTGCCAGCAAGGAACCCGTTGCTGAAACCGTGCTCAAGGTCCGCGACCTCACCCAGCGCTACGGCGACTTCGTGGCTTTGGATGGCGTGAGTTTCGACGTGGCGAAAGGAACCACCCACGCGCTGGTGGGCGAGTCTGGCTCCGGAAAAACCACCACGGGACGCTCCATTTCTTTGTTCAATTCGCCGACCTCGGGCTCTATCGAACTGCTGGATGCAGCTGGTAGTACCACCGAGCTGACCAAGCTGAAGGGCAAGGCGCTGCGTGAGGCGCGTAAGTCCGTCCAGCTCGTTTACCAGAACCCGTATTCCTCCCTGGACCCACGCCAGAGCATCGGTAACGCCATCGCTGAGCCGCTGCGCAACCTCGCGGGCGCTAGCAAGTCCAAGGCTAAGGCCCGCGCGCAGGAGTTCCTGGAGCTCGTCGCGCTCGACCCACAGCACTATGACCGCCGCCCGCGCGAGCTGTCCGGCGGCCAGCGCCAGCGCGTGGCCATTGCCCGCGCCATGATCGTGGAACCGGAGTTGGTGGTGCTTGACGAGGCAGTCTCCGCCCTCGACGTGACCGTCCAGGCGCAGATCCTGCGCCTGCTGGCGCAGCTGCAAAATGAACTGCAGTTGAGCTATGTCTTCATCTCCCACGACCTCGCCGTGGTCAACCAGATCTCCGATACGGTCTCGGTGCTCTCCCATGGCAAGCAGGTAGAGTCGGGCCGGACCGCTGAGGTATTTGCGAACCCGCGCTCCGAGTTCACGCGCACGCTAATCGACGCCATCCCCAGCCAGCGTTATCGCGCCGGGGACTTAAACCTAGGGCTGTAAGCACCGCCGCTCCTACGCGGCGGGTAAGGCCTTAAAAACCTTAAGAGCCTAAAACCTTAAAACAAGGAAAGGAAGTTTCATGGCAGACATCATCAACCAACTAGCCGGGGCAAGCCCGGAGCTAGTGCAGCTGCGCGCACGCCGGCCCGATGCTTTGGCGAATGCGCAGCTTTCCTTCCAAGCCCTGCTGGAGCCAGAGGAGCCCGGCACCTTTAGCTATGCGCAGCGCTATGCCGTGGCGGCTTTCTTGAGCGGCATTTACCAGGCTAAAAGCGCCGGCGAGTTCTATGGGGACCTGCTTGCTGATGAGGCCACGGAGACTCTGCAGGGCGCCGTCCAGGCCGCCATTGAGCACGGCACTACTTCTGGTCCTTATGCCGCACCGGCCGATATTTCGGGCGAGGGCGCAGGCTTTATCACCTTCGGTGAGATTGCCGGCCTAGACGAGCGCTTGGCCGCGGCCTTCGATTTTGCACATCTTTTGGCATTCCACCCTAAGGACGCTTCCGCCGAGGCCATCGGCCACCTGCAGGCTGCCGGTTGGTCTGAGGATGACATCGTGAGCCTGTCCCAGCTCATCGCATTCCTTTCCTTCCAGCTGCGCGTCATCCACGGGCTGAAGGTCTTGGGCGGCGATGAATCCACCGCCCCCGAGACCACCCGTATTGAGGGCGCTTCCGACCCAGGCTGGCAGCTGCACGAGCACACGCTTAACCCAGAGACCCACGCTCCGCAGGGCTTTGTTGCCCACTCGCTGGGCTGGAAGCCGTGGCTTACACCGTTGGCCAAGGAGGAGTTCACCCAAGAGCAGATCGATGCACTCATCCGCCCGGAGCGCATCGACTCCGAGTACTTCCGCCTGCTGGCCCGCGATGCTGCGGCGCTGAAGGCCCGTACGCTCACGGACTTGGATATCTTCTACAACACCGACGGCGGCTTGGGCCGTGCCGAGCGCGAGCTGGCCGCCACCGTGGTTTCCCGATTCAACGGCTGCGAGTTCTGCGCCTCGGTGCACCAGCAGCGTTCCAAGGATGAGGGCGGCGATGCCGCGGCCATCGATAGGCTGCTTTTCGAAGGCCTCGACGCCGATTTGGGAAGCGATGCATGGGGCGTGATTCGCGACGCCGCGCGTGAGCTGACGCGTTCGCCCTTCAGCTTCAACTCCGGATGCGTGGCCAAGCTGCGCAGCGTGGGCTTCGATGACCTGGCAATCATTGACCTCATCAACTCTGCGTCCTTCTTCAACTGGGCCAACCGCCTCATGCTTACCCTCGGCGCGCCGGATGTGCCGAAGCGTTATCGCTAGAATCGGGAAACCTAAATAAGCGCAAACATAGTTAGGAAGGCGAGTAAATCATGGCAAATACCAAGATCGCAGTAGTAACCGGCGCTACCGGCGGCATGGGCCGCGAGATCATTGAGGACCTCGCGCGCGACCATCACGTCTATGCGCTGGGCCGCCGCGCCGAGGAGCTGCCGGAAGCCGCGAACATCACCCCGGTAGCGCTCGACTTGCTGGAGCTTCTTGACCCCGAAACCGCGCTGCCAGAGCCGCTGCAGGCCCTCGACCGCGTCGACGTTCTGGTACACGCGGCAGCTCGCGCCGATAAGCACTCCGTCGAGTCCGCACGCCCGCAGGACTGGCAGGCACAGATGGACTTAAACGTCCACGTTCCCGCTGAACTAAGCCGCCGCCTGCTGCCGCAGTTGCGCGCGGCTGATGGGGAAGGCCTCGTGGTCTTCATCAACTCTGGTGCCGGTATCCACAGCTACGGCGACAATGTCATCTATGCCGCGACCAAGCATGCGCTTTACGCGCTTGCCGACGGCCTGCGCCTTTCCGAGCTCGGTATCCGCGTTTCCACCGTGGCCCCAGGCCCTACCGATACCCCAATGTTGCAGGGACTGCAGGACTACGACCCAGCGCACGTCATCGCGCCCGTCGAGGTGGCCAATGCCATCCGCGCTGCGGTGGATGCAGGTTCTACCACCCAGCTCACCGAGATCCGCGTGCGCCCGCGCGTGGAGCTTGCGCAACGCAAGAACCTCAAAGGATAGTTGCAAGAACTAGCTAGAAAACTGGTTTAATACCGAAGCAAATTTGTAGTTAACGCTTGGGCGGGGGATGTGCGCCACGGTGGCGCCATTCCTCGCCCTAATTCACATCTGCTCGAGATGCGAAAGCTCGGCTGCGCTGTAGACTTCTGAAATTGTGACTACTTCAAGCCGCCGCCCTGCCTATTTGGTGATCGCGGATTCGCTGCGCTGCAAGATCGAAACCCAGCAACTCAAGCCAGGCGAGCGTTTCCCCACTGAACGCGAACTGGTCCAGGAATACAACGTTGCCCGCATGACCGTGCGCCACGCGTTGGACATCTTGCAGATCGAGGGCTTAATTGATCGCAAACGCGGTCGCACCGGTGGCACCTTTGTACGCGCCGTCCCGCCCACACTTAACCTGACTAGCCATGAAGGCATTCTGCTGCAGCTGCGGGATCGTGGCTTCCTGACGCGCGTTGAAGTAGTAGCGCTGCACAAGGCAGAAGTGCTCTCCCATATGGCGGCGACTTTCGGAGTAGAAGAGGGCACGCTCGTGTGGGAACTCAAGGGCGTGCACTACGTGGATGACGCCCCGATCAGCGTCTCGAAGTACACCATCCCTGTGCAGTTGGTTCCGGACCTTGATGAGCGCGATCTCCACCAGCCTTTGCTGGAGACCTTAGAAAGCTGTGGTCTGAAAATGGCGCACAAGCGCGATCGCATCGTGGCCGCTACCGCCCGAGCAGAGGAGCAAAAACTGCTCGGCGTGGGCCGTTCGCACCCATTGCTGCGCTTTAGCCGCGTCATCAAGCAGTCCGATGGCACCGTTATGGCGATAAACGAGGAAACTTTGCGCTCCGATATCGCCAACGTGGAGGTTATCGTCGGCGAGGACCCATCACCCGGACAGGTCCCTCACCTCGACTAATTAGCGTGCCTCTTATGCTTCCTGCGCATCTACCGCACGATTGCGCAGCGCACGAGCCATACGGTCGCGCTGCTCGGTAACCGCACGGCGCAGGCCGCCGGCTAGGTCGCGCTGCAGGAACGCATCGGCCTCATCCAGGCTCTGCTGCGAGATAGCCCAGGATGGGAACAGACCAGTCACAGAGGTCAGTCCGATCTCGGTGGACTGGGAAGCCCAAATCTTTTCTGCCACATCGAAGAACTCGGAAGTCGGCAACAGATCGTCAGCGCCGGGGTAGGTAAGGCCCTCTAGCTTGGAAGTCAGCTCGCGGTTGGTCAGCTTGCCCTCGACAATTTCTTCCCACACCGCGCGCTTGTTCTCCGCGGTGTTGACCGCGGCGCGCGCACGCACTGCGGCTTGGTGGCCGGTCGCGGAGTTATCGCGCGCCAACTGCGCATCGATGGCAGCCGGGACATTGTCAAGCGCGCCGTCGGCAGCCAGCGCTGCGATTGCGTACCAACGCAGGCCCTCGTCATCGGAGGAGTCCAGAACATCCTGCAGGAAGGCGCGGGTGCCTTCGGTCAGGCGAATCTTGGCCAGCGCCTGCGCGAAGACGATGGAACGCTCTGGGTCTTCGTCCTGCGTGCCGGCGAGCAGGGCGTCGGCAAGCAGCGTCGACTCCTTGGCCCACGCTGGGTCCGCGTAGTTGGATTGCGCCGAAGCCGCCTGCTGCACGATGCGCTCGAGCACCGCCAGCTCGGTCTCTGCCGCCGCGCCGCGCGCTACGAGCGCCACGAAGTCGCGGGCGCGCATGGTGCCACCGCGGGTCATCTCCCATGCTGCGGACCAGCACAGAGTACGCGCCATTGGGTCGGCGAACTTGTCGATGTTTTCGACCATGAATTCCAGCGACTTGGAATCCAACTCGATGAGCGCGTAAGTCAGATCATCGTCGTTTGGCAGCAGGAAGTCGATGTCTTGTTCCTTGCGGCCTACAAGCTGCGGAATATCGGTGGACTCGCCGTCGATATCCATCTCGATGCGATCGGTGCGAACGGCCTTGCCGTCTACCAAGTTGTAGATGCCCACGCCTGCGCGGTGGGTGCGCAGCGTCTCGCCACGCTGGACCAGCTGTGCGGTGGTGATGACCCCGGCGTCGTCAGTGTCTAGCTCAACTGCAAACGTGTTGATGCCGGTGGTCTTGAGCCACTGCTTAGCCCAGAAGCTTAAGTCGCGGCCACTGGACTCGGCGAGTGAAGCGAGTAGATCGTCGAAGGTGGCATTAGAGAAAGCATGCGCCTTGAAATGGCGGCGCACGCCGGCAAAGAAGTTTTCGCGGCCCACATAGGCCTGCAGCTGCTTGAGCACGGAAGCGCCCTTAGCGTAGGTGATGCCGTCGAAGTTCTGCTCCACGGTCTCGATGTCGGAGGCATCGGTGGAAATCGGGTGCGTGGTGGGCAGCTGATCCTGCTGATAAGCCCAGGACTTTTCCACGTTGGCGAAGGTGACCCATGCGGTGTCGTACTGGGTTTCCTCAGCCTGGGAGATGGCGGCGGACCAGGTGGCGAAGGACTCGTTGAGCCACAGGTCATCCCACCATTCCATGGTGACCAAGTCACCAAACCACATATGCGCCAGCTCGTGGAGAATGGTGTCAGCGCGGCGCTCGTACTTGTAGTGGGTGGCCTTGGAGCTAAAGACGTACTCGTCGCGGATGGTCACGCAGCCAGCGTTCTCCATAGCGCCGGCGTTGAACTCCGGCACGAAGATCTGGTCATACTTGCCAAAGGGATAAGCAAAGCCGAAGTTACGGTGGTAGAAGTCGAAGCCCTGCTTGGTTTCAGTAAGGATGCGCTCTGCGTCGAGGTGCTCTGCTAGGGAGGCACGGCAGTAGACCCCCAGCGGGACGGAAACCTTCTCAGCGGCATTGCCTTCTGGGTGCTCAGTCAGTTCGCCGTTCCAGGTATCGGTGACCTCGAAGTAGGGGCCGGCGCACAGGGCAATCAGGTAGGTAGAAAGCGGGTAATCAATCTCCGTGGACCAGGTTTGGGCATCAGCCTTGCCCTCGATTGGCGCGACGGTGGTGGGGCCATTGGTGATGATTGTCCAGTCTGCCGGGGCGTCGAAAGCCAGCGAATAAGTGGCCTTCATGTTTGGCTGGTCGAAGCAAGCGAAGACGCGCTTGGCATCGGCAGTTTCAAACTGCGTGTAGAGGTAAACCTTGCTGTCTGCTGGATCGACGAAGCGGTGCAGGCCCTCACCGGTGTGAGAATAAGGAATCTTGGCTACAACCTTGAGCTCATAATCTGCTACCTGCAGCCCGGACAGCGGGATTCCGTACTCGGCTTCATAAGCCTTGGTGGGCAGGGGAGCGCCGTTCAAGCGAACCTCTAGCAGTTCCTCGCCGCGCAGATCGATGAACGTGGAGCCAGCCTGCTTGGCGCGAAAGGTCACGGTAGTCGTGGAGATGAAATGCGTTTCGGGATTAACCTTGGAACCAACAAGGTCTAGGTGGACGTCGTAGTGGGAAACGTCGATCATCTGTGAGCGGTGCGTGGCCTCTTCGCGAGTGAGGTTAATCGAGGTCATAGGCTAATTACTCCTCCTTGTAGCAATTGAGTTTCTGCATCCACCTTAGTCGTGCCCGTAGGGTGGGAAGGGCCAGTTAGCAATGAATTTGTATAAAAGGAGTCCACATGGCTGAGTCTGTGAAGTTTTGGTTCGATTGCAGCTGCCCGTTTGCTTGGGCCACCTCCCGTTGGATCAAGGAAGTAGAAAAGGTCCGCGATATCGAGGTCACCTTCGTGCCGATGTCGCTTTCCGTGCTTAACGACGGCCGTGATTTGGACCCGGATTACATGGAAATGATGAAGGCAAACTGGGGCCCGGCCCGCGTCGCCACGAAGATCGCCATTGCGGCACCTGAAAAGGTCGATGCCTATTACACCGCGATGGGCAATCTCATCCACGGCCAGGAGCAGGGCGGCAAGAAAGGCTTCGGCGCTTATGATGAAATCATTGCGCAGGCGCTGGAAGAGGTCGGCTTGCCGGCAGATTACGCCGAGGTGGCAAACACAGAGGACGTTGACGATAAGCTGCGCGAGTTCCACAATGCCGCCATCAACGAGGTCGGCGATGAAGTAGGAACCCCAGTGGTCAAGCTCGGCGATACCGCATTCTTCGGCCCGGTAATTACCCGCGTGCCAGAAGGTGAGGAAGCCGGCGAAATCTTTGATGCTTCCGTCCGCCTTGCGCAGTACCCATACTTTTTTGAACTAAAGCGCACCCGCACCGAAATGCCGCAGGTGAGCCAGAAGTAACTTGGGTTAGCACCCCGAACTTAATGCTTGACGCGGGTGTTAGCCCATGCCGCGAAAGCAAATACTGCTGAAAATGCTGTGACGAACGGGATGAAAAAGCTCAGCAGGGCCAAAGCTCCGGTGCCAATCAGCAGGCGCCGGGGCTTTTTGTCTTGGGTGGAAAGCGCGATGGCCCAAGTAACCACGGTGAGAATGACTGGTGCGGCGCGCAGGATGATGACCGTTGCCAAGGAGGCCATATCAGGCGACATGGCCGGTTCTGCAAGTTGTTCTTGGAACAGGAAGGTCCACAGCACCTCGACCAAGACCAACACCGTGAAGGCAACTCCGACGGCAAAATATCGCTTCCTGCCGCGGGATGTGGAGCCGAACTTGAGGTTATCCGAGGAGAGGAAAAGAATCGTGAGCAGCGTTGAAATTGGTGCGATAAGGCCCGCGATATTGATGTTGGGCAGCGACATCTGTGCGCTGTATTCCTCCCAGTAGCACCACACCCAGGTGGCCCAGGAGGCCGCGCCGAGGAGTGCGCAAAGGCCTACTCGCAGGTCTCGTGTTGGCCGGAAATAATAGAAAAGGCCCAGGATGATGTGCGCGAGCGTGACGCAAGCAGTGCTGACGACGGGTCCGACGAAAGGCGGCAGGAAGAGCGGAAAGATTGGCAGCGACAGCAGGCTGGCCACAAAGAGGCCGAGGCACAGCCGTGCGCCAAAACGTTCGTTCATTTCCAGTCTCCTTTCTAAGACGTTGCGAGCCATGCTGTGAGGGATTCAGCGTTAATACGGGGGATGAATACGGGGAACGCCGATCATAGCAACGCCAGATTGGGCAAAGCTGTAGGATTTGGGGCATGCGCGTTTATTTAGGAGCAGACCACGCAGGGTTCGAGATGAAGAACGTCATCGTTGAACACCTGAAGAAGCAGGGCCACGACGTCATCGATTGTGGCGCACACGTTTACGACGCTGAGGATGATTACCCAGCTTTTTGCATTGAGGCGGCACTGCGTACCGTCAACGATCCCGGTTCCTTGGGCATCGTGCTCGGCGGCTCCGGCAACGGTGAGCAGATTGCAGCCAACAAGGTAAAGGGCGCGCGTTGCGCACTGGCCTGGTCCCCAGAAACCGCCCGCTTGGCTCGCGAGCACAACAACGCTCAGCTGATCGGCATCGGCGGCCGCATGCACTCTGAAGAAGAAGCGCTGGCCATCGTGGATGCCTTCCTCGAGCAGGAGTGGTCCGCGGCGGATCGCCACCAGCGCCGCATCGACATCCTGGCGGAGTACGAGCGCACTGAGATTCCCCCGGAGCTGCCTGAGGCTTAGTTCCTTCAAGGTTCCTTTAAGGTGCCTTCAAATACTAAAACTGCTAAAAGCGCCTTCACTTCTTTTCGCCCACCCACTGGATGTGGGGCCAACGAGAAATGAAGGCGCTTTTTAGATGCCTAGCTAAGCAGACTCGCGCTGTCTAGTTCTCGCGCTGCTTAGCTAGCGTTGAACTCGTTTGGGTGCGGGCCGCCGCGGCCTTCCTCACCAAGATCCAGATCCGTGATGGCAGCCATCTCGTCCTCGGTTAGCTCAAAGCCAAAGACATCGAAGTTTTCCGCAATACGCTCTGGGTTCGCGGACTTCGGGAACAAGATGACGTCATTTTGCAGGTGCCAGCGGATGATGACCTGCGCAGGGGAGACCCCATATTTCTTGGCAGGCTCGGTAACCTCATCAATCTCGAAAAGGTCCGTCTGGCCCTGACCGAGTGGGCCCCAAGCCTCAATCTTGACGCCGTGTGCACGGAAAGCGTCCAATTCGCGCCAACGCTGCAGGTACGGGTGCAGCTCAACCTGGTTAACCACCGGGGTAACAGAGGTGTGGGTTTCCAGCTGCTCTAAGTGCTCGAGCTCGAAGTTGGAAACGCCAATGGATTTGACCTTGCCGGACTTTTGCAGCTCAATCATCTGCTTCCACGCCTCTACGTAGTTGCCGTTTTCAGGGCATGGCCAGTGGATGAGATAAAGGTCGACGTAGTCGAGGCCTAGCTTCTGCAAAGACTCATCGAGGGCCTCTGCGGCGTTGGTCTGGCTATCATTCCACAGCTTGGTGGTAATAAATAGCTCCTCGCGCGGAATATCGGAGTTAGCGATGGCGCGGCCTACGCCCTCCTCGTTGCCATAAACGGCAGCGGTATCGATGTGGCGATAGCCCACGCGCAGGGCTTCAGCGACGAGCTCTTCGGTCTTTTCTGGATTGACCTTGAAGACGCCGAAGCCAAGCTGTGGGATTTCGTTACCGTCGTGGAGTTTCATCATTGGTACAGACATGGTTCCCAGACTACGTTGCGAGTGAACAACTTAGCAGAAGCCAAGCTCAGCGGTACAAAATAGCCACAAAAATTTACGTATTAATTATTGCTCGGGTGGTGCTGTTGCTGGGCGCCCAGTGTGGGGGCGAGAACTAGAAATCGAAATCGAAGTCAAAGAGACCGTCGTCGCCATCGCCGCCGTCGAAGAGGCCGTCGAAGAATCCGCCGCCATCTTCGCCGTCACCGCCCGTGTTTCCGGCGATGTCACCACCGCCTAATTCACCACCGCCCTGGTCGCCGCCCCAGTCGCCGCTTTCGGCAGCTGCTGCCGAGTAGCCAATGCCGGACATGCCGCTGAACATGGCATTGAACATCATGGAGTAGCCCATCATCCATACGCCGGTGCTCAGTGCGTCGGCCCACCATGGGCGGGAGTACCAACCAGCCGGAACCGGGCGGCCTGCAACCACGCCGCCGGGGTAGTAGTTCGGCGTCTCGCTGGATGCATAAGGCGAAGCGGTAATCGTCTGGCCGTCTGCCTCAACTGTGCGCTTTTCAGTGACCTTGCCAGCCTGGCGCTGGCCCTCCAACGGCGGGAGCTCTGGGCCTGCATCCATGCCCATGATTTCGCGCGCTGCGTTGACATAGTGCATGCCCTCTAGCGCGGATTCGCGCGCCAGATTCGCCTGCTTGACGGTGTTGGCGCGGGAAATCGCGGCATTGGCTGCGGTGAAACGCTCGGAAGCATCTGCCATGGCTTGTGTGGAAGCAGCGTCGGTGCCGGAAATCTGCATGACCTGACCACCCAGGCGCTCAGTCCAGCGGCGGGCATCTGCCAATGCGTCCTCGAAGCGCTGCGCTTCAAGCTCTTCGCGCCTTTTCTTCTGTCCGCGCGAAGCAAAGTAGGCGGCGCCGCCGCCGACGGCAATAAGCAGGACAATTGGTGTCAAGAAAACTCACTTCCAAATCTTGATGGGCAACACACGTTGAACGCCTTCCAAGCCTAGTTAGTTCCCCACGTTGACGGGCCGGTTTTATTTTCTGCCGGCAAGTGCGCTAAAGTGGTTCGCACGTCAAACATCGCTAGATGTCGGACTGTGGGAATGTCGTATAGTGGCTAATACCTCAGCCTTCCAAGCTGAAGACGCGGGTTCGATTCCCGTCATTCCCTCCAATTTTTAAATCTCGAGTCAACGTTTCATGCAAATGTTGGCTCGAGATTTGTCGTTTTCCACCTTGCGATCAAATCCAGGGAAAAGCCCATAAAGCGTGCTTGTTTGGCCGAAACCCCAAATGGTGAGGTGACAAACCTACATGGTGAGGTCTAAAAGGTGAGGTCAGTAGACTCCAGTCACAGCCGTTATCACCAGGCGCAGAATTGACGGCGTGACCTCACCATCTAGGAATGGGCGACCTCACCATCTGGTTTAGGGGCAAGGCCCACGTCCCACAGTGCGATGGTGTGGGGCTTCGCTGAACGGGCTGCGGAGACGTTGCCGATGCAGTGGAATGGCGCCGCAAAACAAGCGCTAAAACTCACGCTTGAAGGCGTTAACTTTGCGTCATTGACCCTTGCGGCGGGGAGGAAATTAATAGCTTTTAACCTGCGGAAATGCTCTTAAGTGGGGGTCGGTGTTAGGTCATTTGGAGATATGCCGCTACACTATTTCGAGTATGCAACGCACCCACGGCGAAAAGCATGACATGTTTTAGAAGATCGTGGAGGCCTACATACGGGGCGTGGCGCAGTTTGGTAGCGCACCTGCTTTGGGAGCAGGGGGTCGCAGGTTCAAATCCTGTCGCCCCGACGTATGGGGGTCTGGGAATACCCTTAAAAGTATTTCCAGACCCCTTATTTACATTCTGAACCAATTTATGCCAGGAGAGTTTCTCGTGAAGACCACCGTAGACAAGCTGAGCGATACCCGCGTCAAGCTCACCGTCAACGTTCCGTTTGCTGAGCTGGACAAGGAAATCGATCAGGCCTATGCGGCGATCGCACAACAGGTTTCTATCCCAGGTTTCCGTAAGGGTAAGGCTCCGCGCCAGCTTATCGACGCCCGCTTTGGTCGCGGCCCGATTCTCGAGCAGGTTGTCAACGACATGCTGCCGACCCGTTACGAGCAGGCAGTTCAGGAAAACGAGCTGAAGGTTATCGGCCAGCCAGAGGTTGACATCGCGAAGATCGAGGACAACGACTTCGTCGAGTTCACCGCTGAGGTTGACATCCGCCCGGAGATCGAGGTTCCGGACTTCTCCAAGCTGTCTGTTACCGTTCCGGCTCTGGAGGCTAAGGAAGAGGACGTCGACAAGGCTCTCGAGGACTTGGCAGCACGCTTTGGTGAGCTCAAGGACACCAAGCGCAAGATGAAGACCGGCGACTTCGCCATCATCGACATCGTTACCGAGATCGACGGCGAGAAGCTGGAAGAGGCATCCTACGAAGGCATGTCCTACCAGATTGGTGATGACGACCTCATCAAGGGCCTTGACACCGCACTGCGCGGCATGAAGACCGACGAGGACAACGAGTTCACCTCCACCATCCAGTCCGGTGACCACGCTGGTGAAGAAGCAACCATCAAGGTTCACGTTCAGCAGACCAAGGAGCGCAAGCTTCCGGAACTGGACGATGAGTTCGCACAGATGGCTTCCGAGTTCGACACCATGGACGAGCTGCGCGAGTCCACCAAGACCCGTGTTGAGGAGTCCAAGAAGGCTGAGCAGGCTGCGAACATCCGCGACGAGGTTCTGAAGGCTGCTCTCGACGGCGTTAAGTTCGAGCTGCCGACCTCCGTCGTTGACGAGCAGGTTCACGCACAGCTGCACCAGATCCTGGGCCAGCTGGCTCACGACGAGAAGGCATTCGCACAGCTGCTTGAGGCGCAGGGCACCACCCGCGAGGAGTTCGATAAGGAAGCTCGCGAGTCCGCTGAAGAGTCCGTCCGCACCCAGCTGTTCCTGGATGCCGTTGCTGAGGAAGAGCAGCCTGAGGTCTCCCAGCAGGAGCTGACCGACCACATCCTGTTCACCGCTCAGTCCTACGGCATGGACCCGAACCAGTTCATTCAGCAGCTGCAGTCCAATGGCCAGATTGCAAACCTTTTCTCTGATGTTCGCCGTGGCAAGGCTCTCGCAGCCGCTATCTGCCGCGTTGACGTCAAGGACGAGGACGGCAACAAGGTTGACGTCGACCAGTACTTCGGCGAGGTCGAAGAAGAGGGCGCTGAAGATGCTACCGAGGAGAAGTAGGTTTCTTTCGTAGCGAGCGGTTTCTAGCGCACTAGCAAACCCCGGATTCATGAATGAGTCCGGGGTTTGCGTGATCGTGAACGCCCTCTAGAGATGTGCGTGGGTCCTAGCTGGTTAAGGCATTGTCCACCAGAGCCAGGAAGCGCATGACGTAGTCCTTTACAAATTCTGCGGTGTGTTCATTAAGGCGGCCCGAGTCTTCGAAAAGGGTGGGTGATTGGCCGAGGAATACCTCGGGCTGCCCAGGAAAAGGCATATCAAAGTAAGACAGGGCCAATCGGAGGTTCTTTTGTGAGCTATACCCGCCCATGCGCCCTACAGAGTGGCTGATGATTCCTGCGGGAAGGTTCTTCCAAGCAACATCTGAGTTGGGTTTAGAACCGATGTCCACTGCGTTTTTGAGGCATGCGGGGATTGTGCGGTTGTTTTCGGGCGTAATGAAAAGGACTCCGCTAGAGTTCTTGATGGTGTCGCGGAAGGTGGTGTACTCGGCCGGAGTTGGCTTGTCCGTGACCGCGGGATCATCGTAGTCGAAGTCATAAAGGGGCAAGTTGCGGATTTCGAGGATGTTTGCCTCGTAGTCTTTCGGGATCATTGTGAGTACTTCGTGCGCAATCTTGCGCGCAATTGATCCGCGACGCAGGCTACCTACGATAACGGTGATGCGTGGGGTGGAAGTCATGCTGAACCTTCTTTCTTCATTGGGGCTGGATTAAGGGAGAAAAGGCTTGCAACCGAAAGCTGGGGGCGGGCCGGCACTGTGGGCGGCAGCGAGAAATCCCTCTATTTTGTCATCTTCTTCATTGCGGAAATACAGTTCAATGAGGCCCAAGAGCCCTCCCAGGACGGCCTCGCGTGCGGCCGAGCTTTGTAGCAGCCGCAATGCCGCAGGTTGGTTTCCTTCACGAATAGTCTCAAACAATGCAATGGTTTCAAGCCAGCTTCCTTGGTCTGGTCGTGGGAAGGGTTTAGAAATCCCAGTCATCATCACTCGTTTCTTCAGCGGTACCAATGACATAGGAGGAGCCTGAACCAGAGAAGAAGTCATGGTTCTCGTCTGCTCCAGGAGCTAGGGCGGCGAGAATTTCTGGGTTAACTTCCGTTTCCTCAGGTGGGAAGTAATCTGGGTAGCCTAAGTTCATCAGGGCCTTATTTGCGTTATAGCGAACGAAGACGGCCACATCGTCCATGAGTCCTAATGGTTCATATAGTTCGCCGGAGTATTCCAGCTCTAGGGAATAGAGCTCCTCGAGCAAAGAGATGGTGAAATTCTTCATCTCTTTTTGCCTTTGAGGAGAAGAAGATTCTAGGCCACGCTGGTATTTATATCCCGAGTAGTAACCGTGTACTGCCTTGTCACGCAGAATGAGGCGAATCATGTCTGCCGTATTGGTCAGGGTGGCGTGGACAGAAAAGTGTAAGGGGAGATAGAAACCCGCGTATAGAAGGAGCGAAGAAAGAAGCGTCGATGATACCTTGCGCTTGAGCGGATCCGGCCCGAAATAGTGCGTGAGGACTTTCTTGGCACGTGCTTGGAGAAGGTCATTATTCACCGCCCAGCGGTAGGCTTCGTCGATTTCCTTTGTGCTGCTTAGCGTAGAAAACACTGAAGAATAAGAACGGGCGTGAACTGATTGCATGAAGGCAATGTTGGTGTAAACGGCCTGCTCATGCTCGGTGCGGGCGTCTTGAATTTGGCAGATTTCTCCCACGGTAGCCTGCACGGTATCTAAAGTGGTCAGGCCTGTGAACACCCGCATGGTGAGGTTACGCTCTGAGGGCGTCATTTTCTGCCAGGCTGAGAGATCATTAGAAAGCGGCACTTTCTCCGGCAGCCAGAAATTGGCGGTGAGCCGGTTCCATACTTCAAGATCCTTTTCGTCACTCACACGGTTCCAATTGATGGGGCGGATGCGGGCTGAGGGATCATGTCGGAAGCTCGGAGGCGTAACAGAGATGCTAGTTAACGCAGCAGCGTTCGATGTTGAAGTCATTACTTTTTCCTTTCGGGTGAATTGGTAGTGCAAAAGATGGGAGGGCAGTGCTCCTATAAAGCGCAGGAGACGCAGCCTTCGACCTCGGTGCCTTGGAGCGCGGATTGGCGTAAACGGATGTAGTACAAGGTCTTGATGCCGGCCTTCCAGGCATAGATTTGCGCCCTGTTGATATCCCTAGTGGTGCTGTCGGCAGTAAAGAACAAGGTCAGAGAAAGGCCTTGGTCCACGTGCTGCGTGGCCATGGCGTAGGTATCAATGATTTTCTCGTATCCCACGGTGAAAGAGTCCTCGAAATACTCCACATTGTCGTTGGTCATTTCCGGTGCGGGGAAATACACGCGCCCCAAGCGGCCTTCCTTGCGAATTTCGATCTTGGAGGCAATCGGGTGGATGGATGCAGTCGAATCATTGATGTAGGCAATTGATCCAGTGGGTGGAACTGCCTGTAGATAGGCGTTATATATTCCGTCTCGGGCCACCTGATTCTTTAATTTCAGCCAGTCCTCGCGTGTAGGAATCCGCACGCCTGCTTCATGGAAAAGCTGCTCTACTCGCTTGGTGGCAGGTACCCATTCCTGTTTGAGATACTTGTCGAAGAATGCGCCGGAGGCATAAGCAGAGTCTTCAAAACCCTGGAATCGCTGACCTTTCTCTACCGCTAACGCATGGGATGTGCGCAGCGCATGATAGGTCACAGTCAGGAAATAGAAGTTGGTAAAGTCCAAAGCCTCGGCGCAGCCATAGGGAATCCGTTTGGAAGCAAGGAAACCATGGAGATTCATCTGCCCCAAACCAATCGCGTGCATGGATTCATTGCCTTTAGCAATGGAAGGAACTGCTTCGATATCGGTAAGATCTGAGACTTGGGTGAGCGCGCGCACTGCGGTTTCTACAGTTGCTCCAAAATCCGGTGATGCAAAGGCCTTAGCGATGTTGAGCGAACCCAGATTGCATGAAATGTCTTGGCCGATGGTGGTGTAGTTGCCAGATGGGCCAAGAGTGGATGGCGCGTTGACTTGAAGGATCTCGCTACACAGGTTGGACATATTGATACGCCCTTTGAGGGGATTAGAGCGATTGACCGTATCTTCGAAGAGGATATAGGGGTATCCTGATTCAAATTGAAGCTCAGCAAGCGTAGTGAAAAACTCCCTGGCCTTGATGGTGGTGTGCGAAATTCGCGGATTGGTCACCAGCTCGTCGTAATGCTCGGTGATAGACATGTCGGACATGGGCACGCCGTATTCGCGAGCAATGTCATAAGGACTAAACAGATGCATGTCCTTGTTCTCTTTGGCCAGGCGAAACGTTATATCCGGAATAACGACACCCAGTGAAAGGGTCTTGATGCGAACTTTTTCATCTGCATTTTCCCGTTTGGTATCGAGGAAGCGAAGAATATCTGGGTGATGCGCATGCAGGTAGACAGCCCCAGCGCCCTGGCGGGCTCCCAGTTGGTTGGCATAGCTGAAACTATCCTCCAGAATCTTCATAACTGGGACTACGCCGGATGCTTGGTTCTCAATCTTTTTGATCGGGGCTCCGGATTCGCGCAGATTGCTTAGCAATAGGGCCACGCCACCGCCGCGTTTTGATAGCTGTAGCGCGGAGTTCACACTGCGGCCAATGCTTTCCAAGTTGTCTTCTATTCGCAGGAGGAAGCAAGACACCATTTCACCGCGCTGAGCCTTGCCTGCGTTGAGAAAAGTAGGGGTGGCGGGCTGGAATCGTCCGGACATGATGTCGTCCACCAGTTTCTCTGCAAGAGCTTTGTCGCCTTGTGCCAGGTAAAGAGCTGTGGTGGTGACGCGTTCTTCGTAGCCTTCAAGGAGTGTTGAGCCGTCAAAGGTTTTTAGCGCGTAGGAAGTAAAGAACTTAAATGCGCCGAGGAATGTGCGGAACCGATGCTGGGCGCGATGTGCTCTGTCATATATGGCGCACAGGAACTCGTCCTCGTAAAGTTCGAGGAAACCCCGCTCATAGTATTCATTATCTACTAACCATTCCAGGCGTTCCGTGGTGGAGCTAAATGTGCGCATGCGGGGAGCAACATGGTGGGCTAAATAATCCTGTGCTGCCTCAATATCTTTGTCGAACTGAATTCTCCCGGAAGAATCGAATAAGTTCAGCTGCGCGTTGAGCGCATGGTAACTTTTGCGCTTACCAACGCCGCCTTCGTCGTTAGCACCGGTGGTGATGCGATGGGCTGCGTCAACAGGCTGCGTGGGTGTGGTCTGCGGAGGGGTCATTGTGTAGTCCAATCTGTGTGGTCCGGACGTGTTCTTCATCTTTTGACGTGTTCTTGCTGTTCCCAAAACTTGTGAAGACCTTGTTTTACGGTGTCAATATCTTTTTGGGTGCCGAGTAGCTCAAAGTGATACAGCTCGGGCACGTGGCACTTGGCGGAAATGATTTGGCCGGCTACGCAGTAGGCGTTTCCGAAATTGGTGTTTCCTGAGGAAATGACGCCGCGGATAAAGGATCGATTGATTGGGTCGTTAAGGAAAGTGATGACCTGTTTAGGAACCGCGCGTTTGAGAGAGCCGCCTCCGTAGGTGGGGACGACGAGTACATACGGGTGTGAAACCTGGATCATTCCGTTTTTCTTGGGCCGCAGTGGAATTCGCACTGCGGGTCTGCCTAGGCGTTCAACAAATCTTTTTGTGTTTTCAGAAACGCTCGAAAAGTACACCAAATCTGGTGAGTCTGACATAGCAATCCTGCTCATCCTGGCCTGAGCCATTCGTGGGATATGTGATATCCGAAAGCGTAACTACGTGTGAGCGTAGTTGCAAACTACGTTGCAACGTATATTTTAAAAGGGCAGGTAATGTTAGGTTTAGGTGGAGGGGGATGGCTTTTATGGGGTATGAGGAGCTACAAAAACTGCGTCGGTAGCTGGGCGTGCGAGCAGTACCCACGGAGCGCTACCAAATACTCGCACTTCGAGTGATTCTGAAAAGGGGGCTCCTTCGCGCGTGTCTAGAACGGCACCCGTGACGATGCCGTGTTCTTTCAGGAAAGCTAGTAGTTGTGGGTCGGAATCGGAGATTCGTTCAACGATCACCTGAGTTTGTGCTCCGCTGTCAGAGAGCCGGTGTGCACGAGGAATCGTGATGTTCCCATCAACTGTGGGAATAGGATCGCCGTGTGGATCCCTACTGGGAAAATTGAGGAACTTGTCCACGCGCTCTATCAGCATGTCCGACACTGCGTGTTCGAGGTTTTCTGCTTCGTCATGGACTTCGTCCCATGTATAGTCCAATGCCTGTACCAAGAAAGATTCAAGCAATCGGTGACGGCGCACCATATCCAATGCATACTGTCTACCCCGATCGGTGAGCTCCACTGCTCCGTAAGGTGTGTGTGATACCAACCCTTGCTTGGTCATTTTGCGCACTGCATCGGAGACTGAGGAGAGTTTGAGCCCTAAATGTGCTGAAATAAGCGTGGCGGTTACGGGCTCAGATGACCATTCCTTTAGCCCCCAGATGGCTTTCAAATAATTCTGTGTGCTAGTCGAAAGCTCGGAAACAGACATGGGGAAATCTTAACCCAGCACCTTAGTGTGTGCTGACGTAGCGCTCCCAACGCTCATAGCGAACAGAGGCCAAATTTGAGAAGAATGTCGGTAAGGTGGGGCCAGTTAAAAATTCTTCAATTGAAGGAGCATCATTAATGTCTGAGAAGATTTCAATGAACTCATCCACTACTGGTATGAGCCTGGGTGATAGCGTCTATGAGCGCCTCTTGCGCGAGCGCATTATCTTCCTGGGAACCCAGGTGGATGATGAGATTGCGAACAAGCTGTGCGCCCAGATTCTCCTGCTGTCCGCAGAGGATCCCACGCGCGATATTTCGCTTTATATCAATTCGCCGGGTGGCTCCGTTACCGCGGGCATGGCCATCTACGACACGATGAAGTACTCGCCGTGCGATATTGCTACCTATGGCATGGGTCTGGCAGCTTCCATGGGCCAGTTCTTGCTCTCCGGCGGCACCAAGGGCAAGCGCTACGCTCTGCCACACGCTCGCATCATGATGCACCAGCCTTCCGCTGGCGTGGGTGGCACCGCTGCTGACATCGCCATCCAGGCTGAGCAGTTTGCTCAGACCAAACGCGAAATGGCGCAGCTGATCGCTGAGCACACCGGCCAGAGCTTTGAGCAAATCACCAAGGATTCTGACCGTGACCGTTGGTTCACCGCACAGCAGGCCAAGGAATACGGCATCGTTGACCACGTCATCGAGTCCGTAAACGGCCCGATCAATAACTAGGGAATAAGGAGAATTATCACTATGTCTAACCTTCAAATGCCTAATTCCCGCTACGTTCTGCCGGAGTTTGTCGAGCAGAACGCACAAGGCTCTAAGACCACCAACCCGTACTCCAAGCTCTTTGAGGAGCGCATCATCTTCCTAGGAACCCAGGTTGATGACACCTCGGCGAATGACATCATGGCGCAGCTGCTGGTCCTCGAGTCCCAGGATCCAGATCGCGACATCACCATGTACATCAACTCCCCGGGTGGCTCCTTTACCGCGCTGATGGCCATCTACGACACCATGCGCTACGTCCGCCCAGACGTGCAGACCGTCTGCCTGGGTCAGGCTGCATCTGCTGCAGCCGTCCTGCTGGCTGCCGGTGCACCGGGCAAGCGTGCGGCACTGCCGAACTCCCGCGTGCTGATTCACCAGCCACGCACCCAGGGCACCCAGGGCCAGGTTTCTGACCTAGAGATCGAGGCTAACGAGATCGAGCGCATGCGCCGCCTCATGGAGAACACCTTGGCTGAGCACACCGGCCGTACTGCGGAGCAGGTTCGCATCGATACCGATCGTGACAAGATCCTGACCGCCCAGGAAGCCGTTGAGTACGGCATCATCGATACCGTCTTTGATTACCGCAAGCTCAACGCCTAAAACGCAGTCGTTAAGCTAAAGCCCTTGCACCGTATTTGTGGTGCAAGGGCTTTGGTTTTAGTTCTTTAGGGTTTCTATAGGGCTTGGTGCGTCACCCAAACCCGTTCTACGGATGGATGTGTCTAGGCAGCCGCCACATCAGCACAACGCTGACGATGATAGCGATACCGCTGAAAATGAATAGGCCTGGGTACGGTGCCTCGATTGGGATACTGAAGGTGTATGCGGCCCAGTTTATCGCGATTGCTAGGAAATAGACTAGGAGAATGCCTCCAGCGGCGGTGATGGTTCGCATAGCGATACTTCTATTATCAAGCGCTTTGAAGAGCATCCCTATCGCCGTGCCAGCATAGCCCGCAACGAGGTAAGTGGTCAGGAATGCCAGGACAGAAAGCAAATGAGCTAACCAAGTTGGAAGGGTGCCGGTATCGCCGTTGACAGCAACCTCAAAAGAGCTATCGACATCAACGCCTGCGGATACCGCGATGTAATGTGCTGCGGCGGCGACGAGTCCAAAGATGACGGAACCCACGATGGCAAACCCGTGAGCTGCGATCTGCCACCGCTTCTGCGGCATATCGAGGCTGCGCAAAACCTTGAACTGCGAGGTTGCGCTTGCGCAAAGTATCGCCCAAAAGATAGCCGAGAAGATGATCCAGAAAGTGGGATTAACGCTAACTTGGCTGGAGTCATGCGGAACTAGGTAAGCGCCCACGGCGAGCACAATGATGAGGGGTGCAAATACTGCGATTGTCTTTCGGTGTGCCGAAACGAGTGCGGTCATGGTGTTGCTCCTTTAAAGCTGTGCGGATACAAGTGAGTCGATGAGTTGGACGTCGTCTGGGAAATCGGTGTCTATGCCGTGGAGAGGAGTATTCAGCGGCTCCGCTAGTTGGACACGTACGCGAGAGGTTCGCCCGAGCTTTTGCTGGCTGACGACGCTCCCCGTGAGTGCGGCAACTGCGTCATCAACGGCACTGCTCTCGCCCGTGAACAGTGGATATAGTTCCCGCTGTTCGTCGAGCAGAAGTGGACCAATCGCGCGGCCTTTCTGCACGACGATGAGCCCCTCAACGAGGCCAGCGAGATCCTCGGCGCGATGTGAGGATAGAAGTAACGTCCAATCGTCGTTGTGGGATGCGTGTTCGATGATGACTTGGCGCAGTACCTCACGCGTCGGTACGTCTAGCCCAGTGAAAGGCTCATCCATCAGCGTGACAGGCGTGCGTGCAGCAAGAACGGTGATGTTGGCAATCAATTGGCGCTTGCCGGTGGAAAGCCTCGAGCAGACCTCTGAGGGGTGAAGCTCAAAGCGGGCTAAGAGACGGTTCGCATAGGCGATGTCGAGTTCACCTCGCGCTTTCTGGGCGATGTGAAGGTGATCTTTTACTGTGTACCCCGCCAGCAAAATGTCAGCGCCGGTGCGTGCAAGGGCAGTTGGGGCAGTCTCGATAGAGCCGGATGTCATTGGAAGGTGACCCGCAATCGCTCTCATAAGCGTCGTCTTGCCCGCACCGTTGGTACCGATAATGCCGTAGATTCCGGGCTTCAATCGGATCGAGTGAGCGTGGAGAAAGTCCTTTACTCGGAGGTCTTTTGCCTCGATAGTGTGCATGGTTATTCTCCTTCGCTTTTGATGAGTTCGATGAGCTCAGCCGTTGTGATTCCGAGGGCTCGTGCTTCGGCTAGAAGCGGTGCGACGAAATCCTCGTGTAATGCGGCACGACGCTTTTCTGCAATGCGGGTGCGCGCTTCGGGAGTGACGAACATTCCAAGTCCGCGACGCTTTTCGAGCAGGCCTTCGTCGAAGAGCGCGGTTAAGGCCTTGGACGCTGTCGTGGGGTTGACTGAGTGGAATGCGGAAAGCTCGTTTGTGCTGGGGGCGCGGTCGCCGGGGGCGAGCTGGCTGGACATGATCATGTCGCGGATGCCGCTGGCGAGTTGTTGGTAGAGGGGGAGGGGATTGCCCATGAGACCTCTTTTCGGATGCGTGACTGATAACAAAGCGGTTTGTGGGTTTGTGGGTTTACCACCCATGTGGGTAACCCTAAATGAGCTTTGATGTGTCGTCAAGAGCAAGCGGCAGAAGCGGAGATTGATGCTCCGGCCCTTGGTCGATTCGGCTGCAAATATAAGTGTGAAAGTTTTCGCAGTGCGGGGCCATGACGTGGAACTTTCTGCAGCCGCGTGCTTTAACAAATATTTCGGGCAACCAACCGATTTGTTGTTACCGAGAATTAGTGGTCAACTATTTATATGTCAGATCACAATACGCAGCTGTCTGGCGCGACAGCACACAAAACGGAGCCTGAAGAAAGACTGTTCTTCGGGCATCCGTGGGGCCTAGCCAACCTATTTGGCATCGAGATGTGGGAGCGTTTCAGCTTCTACGGCATGCAGTCGATCGTTTTGCTCTATATGTACTACTCCGTCACCGATGGCGGACTAGGCATGGACAAGACCGCTGCAACGTCCGTGGTTGGTGCCTACGGCGGTCTGGTCTATATGGCCTGCCTTTTGGCCTCTTTGGTTGCAGACCGAATTTTGGGCCCGGAGCGCACCCTGTTCTACTCCGCGAACCTGGTGATGCTCGGTCATATCGCTCTGGCGTTTATTCCGGACGTTATTGGTCTGGCGATTGGTTTGGTTCTCATTGCCATCGGCTCTGGCGGCGTGAAGACCACCGCCCAGGTGGTGCTTGGCTCGCTATATAGCCGTGATGACACCCGCCGTGACGGTGGTTTCTCCATCTTCTACATGGGTGTCAACATCGGCGCTCTATTCGGCCCGTTGATCACAACGGTCATGTGGGGCTGGAAGGGATTCCACTGGGGCTTTGGCCTCGCGGCAATCGGCATGTTCGCGGGCCTGATTCAGTACACCCTGATGCGCAAGTCCACCATCAAGGATGCAGGCCACGAGGTCCCGAACCCTGCTAGCAGCAAGCAGATGCTGCTCGGCCTAGCTGCCGTCCTTGGCATCGTGGCAATTGCGGTAAGTTCCATCGCAACCGGCGTTATCAAGGTCGATTGGCTATCCAACATCGTCACCGTCGTTGCGCTGTTGGCGGCAATCGTATTGTGGTGCCAGATGTACTTCTCCGAGCTGGTTGATGCGGAAGAAAAGAAGCGTCTGCTGGGATTTATCCCACTGTTTGTCTCTGGTGTTTTGTTCTTCGGTATCTTCCAGCAGCAGTTCACCGTCATGACCATCTACGCGGACGTGCGCTTGAACCGTAACTTCTTCGGCATCGAGATTCCGCCGTCACTGGTGCAGTCCTTCAACCCGATCTTCATCGTGATCTTCTCTGCGATTTTCGCAACGATGTGGACCAAGCTCGGTAACCGTCAGTGGTCCACGCCAGTGAAGTTCGGCGCCGCGAACATCATCATCGGTATTTCCTTGTTCTTCTTCCTGCCGTACTCCGGTACCGGTGCAAATTCCACGCCGATGTTTGCCATCATTGGCATCCTCTTCCTGTTCACCATGGGTGAGCTTTTGCTGTCCCCGGTTGGTAACGCGCTTGCTACGAAGGTCGCGCCACGTGCCTTCCCCTCCCGCATGATGGCGGTGTGGATGATGGCCGTTGCCATGGGTACCTCCCTGGCTGGCTCCCTGGCTGGTTTCTACAACCCAGAGGACGCTGGCGCGGAGAATACCTTCTTTATCTCCCTGGGCATCGCTTCCATCGTTCTGGGTCTGCTGGTCCTGGCAGTCAGCCGCTGGGTGGTTAAGAACTTCGCCACCTTCCGCTAAAAAGGAGCCGATGCTTTCCGACGCCGTTGGTCTTAAGGCCCGCGGCGTCGTCGCCGTTTTCTTGGTCCCTGCGTTGCCTGCTGAAAGCAGACGCATAGTGTATGTGAACTGCGAAAAGGGAAGTCTCAAGGAGGGGTTGAGGCTGCGCCACGCGGAGGAATGAATGAGGGCGGTGTCGCGTTGATTTACTAAGGTGGAGGTATCTGTGGGACGCGCCCCTTTTTAAGGGCGCCGGATGCAAAGGATTGGCATCCTAGAATCTTCCCACCACAATCAATAATCAAAAGCGAGTGGAAAGACCTTAATGGCACGTATGCAAGAAAGCGCTGACCTGCTCAAGTGCTCCTTTTGTGGCAAGAGCCAGAAACAGGTGAAAAAGCTCATCGCCGGCGGCGGTGTCTACATCTGTGATGAGTGCATCGAGCTGTGTAATGAGATCATCGAAGAAGAACTCGGCGCAGCCGCCGCGGCTGACAATGCCGAGAAGGAAGTAAAGCTTCCGCGCCCTTCGGAGATTTCCTCCTTCCTTGATAAGTACGTCATCGGCCAGGACCAGGCCAAGCGCGTGCTTTCTGTGGCGGTTTATAACCACTACAAGCGCATCAAGGCAGAAGAAGCAGCGGGCCTGGAAAGCCGCCGCAAGAAGGTCGAGGATGAGGACGTCGAGATCGCTAAGTCCAACATCCTGCTGCTCGGTCCTACCGGTTCCGGCAAGACCTACCTAGCGCAGACGCTGGCTCGCATGCTGGATGTTCCTTTTGCTATCGCCGACGCCACCAGCCTTACCGAGGCCGGCTACGTGGGCGAGGACGTAGAAAACATTCTGCTTAAGCTCCTGCAGGCCGCAGACTTTGACGTAGAGCGCGCGCAGCGCGGCATCATCTACGTCGATGAGGTGGACAAGATTTCCCGCAAGTCCGAAAACCCATCCATTACTCGTGACGTTTCCGGTGAGGGCGTGCAGCAAGCCCTGCTGAAGATCTTGGAGGGAACCGTAGCCGCCATCCCGCCGCAGGGTGGCCGTAAGCACCCCAACCAAGAGTTCATCCAGCTCGATACCTCGAACATTCTGTTCATCGTTGCTGGTGCCTTTGCTGGCCTCGATAAAGTCATCGCAGAGCGCGTGGGCAAGAAGGGCGTGGGCTTTGGCGCGAAGCTCGAGACCGCCAGCGAGCGCGAGAAGCTCGACCTCTTCTCTGAGGTACGCCCTGAGGATCTCGTAAAGTTCGGACTAATCCCGGAGTTCATTGGCCGCTTGCCGGTTGTGGCCACCGTGGACAACCTCGATCGTGAGTCCTTGGTCAAGGTCTTGGTGGAGCCGAAGAACTCGCTCATCAAGCAATATCAGCGCCTCTTCGAGATGGATGGCGCGGAACTGGTCTTCGCAGACGAGGCCTTGGGCTCCATTGCCGAGCTCGCGCTCGAGCGCAAGACCGGCGCTCGTGGCTTGCGTGCCATCATGGAGGAGCTGCTCGTTCCCATCATGTATGACCTGCCAGACCGCGAGGACATCACGGCCGTGCACATTACCGAGGCCTGCGTTAAAGGCGAGGGCGAGCCGGAGTTTGTCTATTCTGACGCCGAAAAGGAATCTGCCTAGCTAACGCGTTTCCGTCTAACCCCACATGCTCAAAGAGCCGCCTTCTATAAGGCGGCTCTTTTAGGCTTTATTCGTAAATGTCCGATGTGGCCTGCTCCTCGTCGCTGGAGTAGATATCCTGCGGGCTAGCGTCGTTGTCTTCGTCGGCGGCGCTGGTGGTGAGGTAGGAGCCGTGCCCGGAATCCGGGATGTTGGCGGTAAGGAATGCCAGGACTGCGTCGACAGCCATGCGGTGCATGCCGTCGGTGTTTTCGGGGCTGCGCATGTCGATATCCAACAAATTCTGCATCATCGAGCGATTGGTCACGCGGTACATCGTGAGGGAGGCAATGAGGGTGAAGATATCGTTGGCCGAAATGCCCGGGCGGAAGGCGCCGGAGTCCTGGCCCAGCATCAAAAGTTTGTCCAAGTGAAGGGAAACTTCGGAGACGTCGATTAGCGCGTGGCCGCCATCAAGCGCGCCGGTGGAGGTCTCCATCGTCATCATGCGGATGGCCTCTGGGTGCTCAACGTGCTGCTTGAAAAGCCAGTCTACGAGCGTGCGTACCCCTTCCACTGGGACTGCAGAGTCCAGCTCAAGGCTGCCTGCCGGTGGGTTGAGGCGGCGTGCCGCAACCGCGAGGGCCTGCTGGTACAGGCCCTTTTTGTCTCCAAAGTGGTAATGGATCATGCGCTTGGACATGCCGGCGAGGCGGGAAATGTTGTCCAACTTGGTGTCAGCGAATCCCAACTTGGAGAACTGCTCGATGGCGACGTCGATTACTTTGTCGACGGAGCCCGTAAGCTCGGCGGTGCCGACGGAATCGGGCGAAGCCGAATCAGTGGCGTCCATGGTCATTGTTTCCGTCCTTGTAAGTCCTGTGCGAGATGAATCTGTTCCTTTAAGACTCTTTCTTTCTCCTTCCTATAGTGCCCAAAAACCAACTTTTCCGAGTTTCAAGTGAAAATAAAGTCATGAACTGCGGGATATTCGGGGGTAATTTTCGCAATTTGGTGATCTCGATTGACTCCAAAAGAGGGGAGTAACCTGCTGCATAAGTTCTGCGCGCAAGGCTAAGGTGGGCTTTAAGAACACGTTTGTTTCACCACATCCCGCAGGAGGATTGCACATGACTGAGTCAGCATTGAAGCCCGTCAAAGTAACCGTTACTGGAGCAGCCGGCAACATCGCTTATTCGCTGCTGTGGCGCATCGCTGCTGGCGACGTCTACGGAAAAGACACCCCGGTTGAGCTCGCGCTGCTGGAAATCCCTGACGCTGTAGGCGCCGCAGAAGGCGTGGCCATGGAGTTGGCTGACTCCGCTTTCCCGCTGCTGCGCGGCATCACCGTCACCGATGACCCAGCAGTGGCCTTCAAGGACACCAAGGCCGCCTTCCTCGTGGGCGCGCGCCCGCGTTCCAAGGGCATGGAGCGCGCGGACCTCCTCGAGGCCAATGGCGCCATCTTCACTGTCCAGGGCAAGGCCATCAACGATCACGCAGCGCGCGATGTCCGCGTGCTCGTCGTCGGTAACCCAGCCAACACCAATGCCTACATAGCCGCCCAGAGCGCACCAGACCTGGACGCCAGCCAGTTCAACGCACTCATGCGCCTAGACCACAACCGCACGCTCAGCCAGCTTTCGCTCAAGACCGGCGCGCCAACCGCAGAGTTCACCAAGGTGGCCGTTTGGGGCAACCACTCCGCCACCCAGTTCCCAGACCTTAGCTACTCCAACGCGGAGGTAGATGAGAAGTGGTACACCGAGGAGATGATTCCGAAGGTGGCCAAGCGCGGCGCGGAAATCATCGAGGTCCGCGGGCATTCCTCCGCTGCTTCTGCTGCCTCTGCTGCAGTCGATCACATGCACGATTGGATCCACGGCACCGAGGATTGGCGCACCGCCGCGGTGGTCTCCGATGGTTCCTATGGCGTGGACGAGGGCCTTATTTTTGGTTTCCCCACCGTGGCTAAGAACGGCACCTGGGAAATCGTGCAGGGCCTAGAGCTTGGTAAGTTCCAGACCGAACGCATCCAGGCCAACGTGGAGGAGCTGCGCGCTGAGCGCGAAGCCGTCCAGCACCTGCTTTAATCGAGCAGCAGGTTATCGATAAGCCGCACCGGACCCACGAATGCGGCAACCAACGCTAGGGCAGGGCGCGCTGCAGCAGCCACCGGCGCCCGCGGTGCCGATTTCGCCCAATGGGGTGAAAAGCCAGTTGACCGACAGGGTAGACTTGTCCGGGTGACTGAGCAGAACAACGCTGTAGATAAAGAGCAACTAGTAGGCGCTAACCGTGCTGACGCGCTTCCGAAGTCCTGGGAGCCGCAGACGGTAGAAAAGGACCTCTACGAGTCCTGGGTGGAAGCCGGCTACTTCACCCCGGATGCCGCCAGCGAGGCAGAGCCTTATTCCATCGTGCTGCCGCCACCCAACGTGACCGGCCAGCTGCACATGGGCCACGCCCTAGACCACACCCTCATCGACTCCATCATTCGCCGCAAGCGCATGCAGGGTTATGCCACCCTGTGGCTGCCGGGCGCCGACCACGCGGGCATCGCCACCCAGACCAAGGTCGAGGCCAAGCTGAAGGAGACCGAGGGCAAAAAGCGCTGGGATTATGAGCGCGAGGAGTTCATCTCCAAGGTCTGGGAGTGGAAGGAAGAATATGGCGGCACCATCCAGAACCAGATGCGTGCCATTGGTGACTCCGTGGACTGGTCCCGCGAGCGCTTCACCCTGGACGAGGGCCTGTCCCGCGCGGTCCAGACCATCTTTAAGCAGCTTTTCGACGCCGGCATGATCTACCAGGCCCACCGCCTGGTCAACTGGTCCCCGGTTCTGGAGACCGCGGTCTCTGACATCGAGGTTGTTTACAAGGACGTCGAGGGCGAGCTCGTGTCCATCCGCTACGGCTCGCTAAACGACGACGAGCCACACCTCATCGTGGCCACCACCCGCGTGGAGACCATGCTTGGCGACGTCGCGATTGCCGTCCACCCCGACGACGAGCGCTACAAGGACCTGGTGGGGCAGGAGTTTGCCCACCCCTTCCGCTCCGACCTGAAGCTCAAGGTCATCGCTGATGATTACGTGGACATGGAATTCGGCACCGGCGCCGTGAAGATCACCCCGGCCCACGACCCGAACGACTACCAGATGGGCCTGCGCCACAACCTGGACATGCCGACCATCATGGACTCCACCGGTCACATCGCGAACACCGGCACCAAGTTCGATGGCCTGACTCGCGAGGAAGCACGCGTGGAGATCCGAGAGGCGCTGCGCGAACAGGGTCGCATCGTCAAGGAAATCCGCCCTTATGTCCACTCCGTGGGCCACTCGGAGCGCTCCGGCGAGCCGGTCGAGCCGCGCCTTTCCCTGCAGTGGTTCGTGGCGGTAGAAAAGCTGGCCAAGTACTCCGGCGACGCCGTGCGCGAGGGCGATACCACGATTCACCCGACCTCCCTCGAGCCGCGTTACTTCGAGTGGGTCGACGACATGCACGACTGGTGCATCTCCCGCCAGCTGTGGTGGGGCCACCGCATCCCGATCTGGTACGGTCCGGAGACCACCGACGCCGAGGGCAACACCACCCGCGATATCGTCTGCGTCGGCCCAGACGAGGAGCCGCCGGCAGGCTACGAGCAGGATCCAGACGTTCTGGATACCTGGTTCTCCTCTGCGCTGTGGCCATTTTCCACGCTGGGCTGGCCGGAAAAGACTCCGGACCTGGAGAAGTTCTACCCAACCAACGTGCTGGTCACTGCCTACGACATCCTGTTCTTCTGGGTCGCCCGCATGATGATGTTCGGCACCTTCGCTGGCGGCCAGACCCCGGAGTTGCTCAACGCTGGTGATGGCTCCGCGCGTGATGGCCGCCCACAGATTCCTTTCCACGACATTTACCTGCACGGCTTGGTTCGCGATGAGCAGGGACGCAAGATGTCGAAGTCCCTGGGCAACGGCATCGACCCGATGGACTGGGTCCGCGACTACGGCGCGGATGCCCTGCGCTTTACCCTGGCGCGTGGCGCAAACCCGGGCGTCGACCTGCCGCTGGGCTCCGACGCTGCTGCGGCTTCCCGTAACTTCGCCACCAAGCTTTTCAACGCCACCAAGTTCGCGCTCATGAACGGCGCTGGCGTGGCGGAGCTGCCGGCACGCGAGGAGCTAACCGACGCCGACCGCTGGATCCTGGACCGTGCCGAAGAGGTCCGCGTCAAGTTCGACGCTTACCTGGATGACTACCAGTTCTCCAAGGCTAACGAGCTGCTCTACCACTACATCTGGGATGAGCTGTGTGACTGGTACCTGGAGATCGCCAAGTCCCAGATTCCGCGCGACGTCGATTCGGCAGATACGTCAGACGCGGAGCGGCTGACCGGACGCAACACTCAGATCGTCCTGGGCCGCGTCCTCGACGTCGTCCTGCGCCTTTTGCACCCAACCATGCCTTTTGTCACCGAGGTCCTGTGGAAGGCACTAACGGGCGGCGAGTCAATCGTGATTGCCCCGTGGCCAACCGCGGCCGATACCAACGGCGGCGTGGCCACCGACGAGGTTGCCGCTCGCCGCATCGCGGACGCCGACAAGCTCATCACCGAGCTGCGCCGCTTCCGCTCTGACCAGGGCGTTAAGCCTTCGCAGAAGGTTCCAGGCCGCCTGGACTTCGCCTCGGTGGACCTTGCAGGTCAGGAGAACCTGGTGCGCAACCTGGCTAATACCACCGTGCCGGAAGAGGGCTTTACCGCCTCTGCTTCCATCGAGGTTCGCCTTTCCCAGGGCACCGTCGAGGTCGCTCTCGATACCTCCGGCGCAGTCGACGTCGAGGCAGAGCGCAAGCGCCTGGAAAAGGATCTGGCCAAGGCCAACAAGGAGCTCGAGCAGACCGGCAAGAAGCTGGCTAATGAGTCCTTCCTAGCCAAGGCTCCGGAGGAGGTCGTGGAGAAGATCCGCACCCGCCAGCAGGTGGCACAGGAAGAAGTCGACCGCATCACTGCACGCTTGGAGGCACTTAAGTAGTGAGCAAGCGAGAAGATCGCGAGGAATACGAACTCGTCGACGCCCTGCAGGAGGGCACTGAGGGCGGACCCGTGGAGATCACGGAGTCCGGCCTGCAGCTCAACCTCGGCATGGGCGCGGAAGACGAGTACGAGGAAGCCGCTCCCATCGAGGTCAGCCCGGAGGAACTGGAAGCGCTAGCGCTTGTCGACGCCGAGCTCAACGCCCGCGCGCCCGAAACCCAGATCGCTCCGAGCCTGGAACGTATCCAGGCGTTGATGGATTTGCTGGGTAACCCGGAGAAGTCCTTCCAGGTCATCCACGTCGCGGGCACGAATGGCAAGTCTTCGACTTCCCGCATGATCGACTCCTTGCTGCGCGCCTTCCACCGCCGCGTCGGATTGGTGACGAGCCCGCACCTGCAGCTGGTCACCGAGCGCATCGGCATCGATGGCCGCCCGATTCACCCGCGTGACTTCGTGCGTATTTGGGGCGAAATCAAGCCTTATGTCGAGATGGTCGACGCGCGCTCGGACATTCCGATGTCCAAGTTCGAGGTGCTGGTGGCCATCTCTTATGCGGCCTTCGCCGACGCGCCAGTCGACGTCGCCGTGGTCGAGGTCGGCCTCGGCGGCACCTGGGATGCCACCAACGTGGTCAACGCCGAGGTCTCCGTCATCATGCCGGTGGGCCTCGACCACACCGACTACCTGGGCGATACCCTCGCCGAGATCGCGGGGGAGAAGGCCGGCATCATCAAGGCGCGCGAGCACGACGATGATGACGTCCTTGCCCCGCGCGAGAACATCGCCATTATCGCGGAGCAAGAGCCGGAGGCGATGTCCGTCATCCTGCAGCGCACCGTCGAGGTCGGCGCGGGCGTGGCGCGCTCCGGCAGCGAGTTCGCGGTGCTGGAGTCCCGCATCGCGGTCGGCGGCCAGCAGCTGAACATTCAGGGCTTGGGCGGCCTCTACGAGGACGTCTTCCTGCCGCTGCACGGCGAGCACCAGGCTAAAAACGCCGGCGTGGCGCTGGCTGCGGTCGAGGCCTTCTTCGGGGCGTCGGCAGGCAAGCCGCTCGATGCGGCCACCGTGCGCAACGGCTTTGCACAGGCCATCTCTCCCGGCCGTCTGGAACGCGTGCGCACCAGCCCCACGACCTTCGTCGATGCCTGCCATAACCCGCACGGCGCGAAGGCCCTAGGCGCGGCCCTTGACCGCGACTTCGACTTCGCGCGCCTCGTTGGCGTCATCAGCATCTTCGAAGACAAAGATGCCCTTGGCATATTGGAGGCCCTCGAGCCTTATCTCACTGAGGTCGTCATCACGCAAAACTCTTCTCCGCGCGCCCGCGACGCCTACGAGCTGGCAGAGCTCGCCCGCGACATCTTCGGCGAAGAGCGCGTCTACGTGGAGCCTGATCTGCCCGGCGCTTATGCCCAAGCAGTCGAGCTGGCTGAGGATGCGGAAGTTCAGTCCGGCTCGGGTATCGTCATCACGGGTTCCGTCGTCACTGCCGGCGACGCCCGCGCGATGTTTGGAAAGGATCCCGCATGAGTCAGTCCCGCCGCACCAACCGCAACGAGGTGCCGGAATCTGAAATCAGTCCGCTCGGTCTCGGCAAGGCACCGGTCAAAGACCCACTCAAGCAGTTTGGCGGGATGGTGGTGGCCAGCTCTCTGACCATGGAGCTGCTCACCCTCGTGCTGGCGCTGCCACTTTTGTACAAGCTTTACGACGGCACGCTGTGGACCCCGTTTAACTACTCCGTAGTGATTGGCCTGGCTGTGCTGCTGCTCGTTAGCTTCGCGTTCATGAACAAGCCGTGGATTGTCAACGCCATGATTGCGCTGCACGTGCTCGCTATCATCTTGGGCTTTATGATCCACTGGTCCATCGCGGCCATCTTCATCATCTTTGGCCTGCTGTGGCTTATGGCTTCTTATATGCGCGGCATCATCGTCGAGCGTATGAAGCGCGGATACCTCACCACCCAGCACCTAAACGCCTCGAAGTAGCCCAATGAAGCTGTCGTTCCTCGACCGTTTTCTGATTTTGTGGATTCTGCTCGCAATGCAGCCAGGAACTCGGCGGTTTCGTCGGGCCGACGCCTCGCTGCCGCGCTAAAAGCCACGTAGACTTTGCAGGCATGCGCTATCTCTACTTTTTCCTCGCGGCACTGGGCTGCATTGCGGCCTTGCTGCTGCGCGCAATGACCGGGCAGCCTTGGATGCCGCTGGTTGCGCTGCTTGCTGCCGCCGCGTTCCTGGCGCTCGGCCTGTGGCAATCGGCGCGCCCCGCAACTCCCGTTAGCGAGACAGATCTTTCAGAAGAGCAGCGAGCCGAACTTAACCGACTGCTGGAAAACGGCCAGTTCGGCACCGCCGTGAAACAGGTGCAGCTGTGGTTTAAGGGGACCGATTACAACCACGCAGAGAAAATCGTGCGCGGGCTGAACCAAATAACTCGCCCCTAGCGCGAGACGCGGCGGAATAGCTTTAGTACTATGGCAGCCATGACTGAACGTACACTCATTCTCATCAAGCCAGACGGCGTTAAGAACGGCCACGTCGGTGAAATCATCACCCGCATTGAGCGCAAGGGCCTGAAGCTGGTTGCTATGGATCTGCGCGTTGCAGACGAGGCTACCGCTAAGAAGCACTACGCAGAGCACGAGGACAAGCCATTCTTCGGTGACCTCGTTGAGTTCATCACCTCCGCACCGCTGGTTGCTGGCGTTGTTGAGGGCGAGCGCGCTATCGAGGCATGGCGCCAGCTGGCCGGCGGCACCGACCCAGTTTCCAAGGCCACCCCGGGCACCATCCGCGGCGACTTCGCCCTGACCGTCGGCGAGAACATTGTTCACGGCTCTGACTCCCCAGAGTCCGCTGAGCGCGAGATCTCCATCTGGTTCCCGAACCTGTAAAAGCATCTAGCTTTTTAGCCCGCATTCGCTTGGCGAGTGCGGGCTTTCTTCATGCTTGGTGCCCCTTCTCCTTCGCTGGCGCCGTATCTGCACCGCTTTGGCGCCGTATCTGCACCGCGCCTGCGCAATTTGCCAAATATGCCGCCAAAACCACCCCGTTTCAGCGCACTATTTGGCAAAATGTGCGGCCCAAGCCCCAGCAGCCCTCAGCTAACGCCTCCGCGCCTCATGCATGCTCCGCACACCCAACTCGGTCAGCGTGACATCCCAGGTGCGAGTGTTATCGGAATGGCGCACACCGCGCAGCTTCACCACGCCGGTCTTTTCCAGCTCCAGCACGCGCTTTTCGAGGCCTTCCTCCTGCCCGGTGATGTGACCCAACTGCTTGACGCTCACGATATTGCCTTCCACAGCACCGGCTGCCACCAGCGCGGAGACAATATCGGCGTAGTCGGTTACAGCCTGCAAGGTCGTCTCGGTGATTCCCTCGATCGAAGAATGCTCCAGCGTCTTACGAATGCGCCGCCGCCCAGTGCGGTATGGGCCAGTAAACGAGGCCCAACCGCCAAGCGTGAACGCTGGCACCATGTAGATAGCCTTGCAGACAGTTAGCACGATGGGTGAGATAGTGGCATCTGGGACGAGGCCGAAGTCATCGGCCAGCCACAGAATTGGCGCACCCACCACCGGCAGGAAGGGGCCGATATAGGCCAAGGAGGAGTAGTCGCCCGACTTATACTCCTCGCGCACGGCCTGAATCATCTTGGGCTTTTTGCGCAGAATGTTGATGCCCGCCAGCACACTAAGCACGATGCAAATGCCCACCACCACGTACTGGCCTGAATAGTGCCCCAGATCTGGATTGGATAAAGCAAACGCGAGGGAAAGCGGAATCGAGCCGATAAGAATATCGCGCATCGAAATCTCGTTACGGGCCCGAGCCTGTGCCACCGTGCGCGGTGCGTGCTCAGGAATTGCGAGTTCTTCTTTCTCCTCAGGCGCTTCCATGTCTGACATCTTGCCACAGGTGGTCTATATCTCGTGGGGCTTGGTTTGGCTAAAGCACAGCTTGCCGACGTCCTGTGCCACAATGGGAAGCAGAAAACTTCATACCGCACCATACATTCCGGCCCCCTCGTGTGGCTGCAGAAAGCCTGTGTCAGTCAAAAGGTGCTGATTATGTTGCCTGCGCCCGGGGATTGTGCCGCTGATTTTGTCAGGAGAAGGTCACCAGATGGCGACTAAGAAGACTACGAAGACTGCAAAGAATACGAAAACTGAAAACTCATATGCTGCTGCAGCAGCTTTCGCCGCAAAGATTGACCGCGAAGCTTTTGCAGAAAAGACCCGCCTGTATACGGTGGCAAAGCAGCTGGGGCTTAGCTCCAAAGAGCTCGTTGCTGAATACGCCGAGCTGGGCCTGAAAAAGGCCGCGCAATCCTCCCTCACGCGGGAAGAGGTAGGCCAAGTCCTCGATGCCATCATCGCCAAGGCGGGCGATGGCGAGGCCCAAGAAAACAAGCAAGAAAACAAGAAGGCTAAAAAGAAGAAGGCCGTCGCCCAGCCCGCTGAGATCAAAGACGAGCAGGACGATGCCAAGCTGCGCGACCGCGTGCGCAAGAACGTCGCCAACGAGATTTCCCAGATCGAGGAAAAGATCGAGGCCGAGCTCGCCGAAACCGCTGAGACCGTCGAAGACACTGCGCAGCCAGAAGAAGCTGAGCATGCGGACACGGGCACCGTCGACGTCGAGAAGCTGCATGAGGCGCTAGTAGAAGCCGGCGATGAATTCGACGAAGACGAGTATGCACCCGTCGTTACGCCGATGCCGCAGGACGAGCCAGAGGTCTACGACTTCGCTCCCATCTTCATAGCGCCGAAGTTGGAAAAGCCGCAGCCGCGTGAGACGGAGGAGACCTCCGAGGAAGCTCGCAGCGGTGGTCGCCGACGCGGTAGCCGTGGTACGTCCCGTGGCCGTGGGGCACAGGGGCATGAGCACGAGACCGAGACGATCGAAGAGCCTAAAGCAATCAAGGGTTCCACTCGCATCGAAGCGCAGCGCCGTCGTCGTGCCGAGCTGCGTGAGAAGGGCCGAGAGCGTCAGCACATCGTCTCCCAGGCGGAGTTCCTGGCGCGTCGGGAATCCGTCGAGCGCACCATGGTCGTGCGCGACAAGGAGCGCGCCGATGGCGCTGGCATCATCACGCAGGTTGGCGTCCTCGAAGACGATCTCCTTGTAGAGCACTTCGTCACCACTGAGGCCCAGGCCTCGCTCATCGGCAATATCTACTTGGGCCGCGTGCAAAACGTCCTGCCTTCGATGGAGGCTGCCTTCATCGACATCGGACAGGGCCGCAATGGCGTGCTTTATGCCGGTGAAGTGGATTGGCGTTCTGCTGGTCTGGGCGGCCGCGGACGCAAGATTGAAAATGCGCTCAAGTCTGGTGACCAGGTTCTGGTCCAGGTGGCTAAGGACCCAATCGGTCACAAGGGCGCGCGTCTGACCACCCAGATTTCCCTGGCCGGCCGTTACCTGGTCTATGTCCCAGGTGGCCGCAGCGCGGGTATTTCCCGCAAGCTGCCTGTTCCGGAGCGCAAGCGCTTGAAATCCATTTTGGAGCGCGTTGTGCCTGGCGACGGCGGCGCAATCATCCGCACCGCAGCCGAGAACGTCTCCGAAGAGGCCATTTCCACCGACGTCAATCGCCTCCATGACCTGTGGGAGGACATCACTCGCCGCGCTGAGCACGAGAAGTCCACCAAGGGTGCCAAGCCGGTGACCATGTATGAAGAGCCAGATCTTCTGGTTAAGGTCGTCCGAGACCTTTTCAACGAGGACTTCACCAAGCTCATCGTTGACGGCAAGCGTTCCTTCAACACCGTCAGCGCCTATGTAGAGTCCATGGCGCCCGATCTCGCTGACCGCGTGGAGAAGTACGACGCACGCAGCAACGGCGGGGAAGACGCCTTTGTTACCTACCGCATCGATGAGCAGCTGCATAAGGCGCTCAGCCGTAAGGTATGGCTGCCTTCCGGCGGCACCTTGGTCATTGACCGCACTGAGGCCATGACCGTGATTGACGTCAACACCGGCAAGTTCACCGGTTCCGGCGGCAACCTGGAGGAGACGGTCACCCGTAACAATCTTGAGGCTGCCGAGGAAATCGTGCGCCAGATGCGTCTGCGTGATTTGGGCGGCATGATTGTCGTGGACTTCATCGACATGGTTCTGCCGGAGAACCAGGAGCTGGTTCTGCGCCGCCTCAAGGAGGCCTTGGGTCGTGACCGCACGCGCCACCAGGTTTCTGAGGTCACGTCGTTGGGTCTGGTACAGATGACCCGTAAGCGCCTGGGCACCGGCTTGGTGGAGACTTTCTCCACCGAGTGCGAGACCTGCCATGGCCGCGGCATCATCATCCACGAGTACCCAGTGGAAGAAGAGCAGGATACTCACGGCAGTCACGAGCACAAGGGACGCCGCCAGCGTCGCGAACGCCGTCACCCCGAACATGATCCGCAGCAGCATCCGGCTGCCGTTGCCATGCACCGCCACGAGGATGAGCAGGACCAAGAGCAACAGGGGGAAAAGAAGACCTCCATCGAGGAACTCGTAGCTGGCATCGTCGTGGGCGAGGAGGAGCAGGACGAGCAGAAGGGCAATAAGAAGCGCCGTAACCGTCGTAGTCGCCGCGTCCAGCGTGAGGAAAGGAAGCCTCAGGACGCTGGTACTTCTGCAGAAGACATCGCAAGCATCGGTTATGCTGCTGCGGAAAACGCCGCAGAGCTTGACGACGTCGCAGAGTTCAGCTCGTACGTTGCCGACGAAGAAGAGCAGCCACGCCATGATAAACGCAAGAGCGGACGCGGCCGTCGTCGTAGCGTGCGTTCGAATGCTCCGAAGCAGCAGGAAAGCGATAAGCAGCAGACCTACGAGGAAGCCGTTGCAGAGTTCGAGGCTTCGCCGCGTCGTAAGCGCCGCACCCGTGGCAACTCGCGTTCCGACCACCGCCCGCAGCCGCAGGACTTCCTGGCTCCGGCTGAAAAGGAAGCGCCCGCCGAGGAAAAGGTGGAGCGCAAGCCGAAGGCTGCGCTAAAGCGAGTGCGTGGTCGTCGCCGCGTTGTTCGCCAGAGTGCTGCCAAACCAAAGGATGCCCCCGTGGTAGAGCCCGAGGCAGAAGAAGCAGGAGAGCCTGCAGCTACCGAAACCAAGGTCATTCGCCGTGGCCGCAAGCGGGCCGTCCGCAAGGCGGTGGCTCGTAAGTCCGCGCAGCCAGCAGCAGAAAACACTCAGGAAAATCCGGCTAAGCAGAGCGAAAATCGCCAGGCTGAGTGGGAAAAGGGGCGTGCTTCTGGCAAGGGCGGCAGTGGGCGCGGACGGCGTCGCGTAGCACGGCGCAGCGCAAAGTAGGCCTTCGCCACGCGGGAGAGAAAATACGCAGTTTGTATTTTCTGCCCGTGACGGGGTAGTCTTTGACAGTCGCTGTTTAGACCATGAATGCGCTGCATCGGCCGAGTCGTTGTTTTGCGCGGGCGCCACACATAGCGCCAGGGATAAACGCAATAAGTAATTGTCCATTCAGAAGTGGCTCACCCTGCCGCTTCTGAGCCGAGTTTAGATAAGGGGTAACCCTCTATGTACGCGATCGTCAAGACCGGCGGAAAGCAGTACAAGGTTGCTGAAGGTGACCTCGTCAAGGTCGAGAAGATCGAGGGTGAGCCGGGTACGTCCGTAGCTCTCACCCCGGTTCTGCTCGTCGATGGCGCAACCGTTAAGGCTAAGGCTGCTGACCTGGAGAAGGTCTCCGTCTCTGCTGAGATCGTCGAGCAGGGCAAGGGCCCGAAGATCGACATCTTGAAGTACAAGAACAAGACTGGCTACAAGAAGCGTCAGGGCCACCGTCAGCCGCTGACCGTTCTGAAGGTAACCGGTATCAAGTAAGCCTTAACCGGCTCGAGAAATCCCTGAAGGAGGGAAAACCACATGGCACACAAGAAGGGTGCTTCCAGCTCCAGCAACGGTCGCGACTCTGAGTCCAAGCGTCTCGGCGTCAAGCGCTTCGGTGGTCAGCAGGTTAAGGCCGGCGAGATCATCGTGCGTCAGCGCGGCACCAAGTTCCACCCAGGTGAGAACGTTGGTCGCGGCGGCGACGATACCCTGTTCGCGCTCGAGGCAGGCGCTGTTGAGTTCGCTATCAAGCGTAACCGCCGCATCGTGAACATCGTTCCGGCTGAGCAGGCTGCAGTTGAGGCTTCTGCCTAGTTAATAACGTAAAAAGGTCTGATTCCGATTTTCGGAGTCAGACCTTTTTCGTTTTTGTATTTACGCCCTCTTTTTCAGGAAATTGTCTGACTTTACAGAAAATATTAACTAAATAAGAAAAGATTCGATGTATTAATTCTCCTCTTATGTTCATCATATGGGTGGGAAAGGGTGAAAACGGGGGTAAAAGAGCTGGGTTTTGCTGCGTTATGGGTGGCGATTGTGTGGTTTTGTGGCCGAATAGTGCGGGTAAAGATGATTTCATAGTTTGCGGGGCTACGAACGATTTACTAGGATTGAACTGCTAAATATTCAGCGGGCGCTAATGTTAACGCCCTCGATGCCCCAGTTTGATGGGGGAATAGGATTCCCTATGTCTAAGTTCTCTATGCGCTTGGCAGCGGTTATTGCTGCAAGCACCGTTTCCGTCGCGGGCGCTGGATTTGCCGCTCCCGCACTTGCACAGACCACCTCCGAGGCCGGCGCTGAGGCGACCCCGGGGGCTGCGGCCGATGCCGATCTCGTTGATGCAAACCACGATATCGAGCTCATCATCAACAAGCGTCTGGGTGACCCTGGCTCACTCGATAACACCACCGCCCTCGGCGGCATCACTTTCAAGGTGGAAAAGGTCAATAACGTAGACCTGACCACCCAGGAAGGTTGGGCAGCCGCTGCTGATCTCACCGCTGCGACTGCCAACGATGTCACTGAAGTGGGCACCATTGAGACCAACGATCAGGGCACCGCTTCAATGACCACTGCTAAAACTCCGGCGTTCAAG
Source organism: Corynebacterium sp. HMSC08C04 (assembly GCF_001807495.1). NCBI lineage: Bacteria > Bacillati > Actinomycetota > Actinomycetes > Mycobacteriales > Corynebacteriaceae > Corynebacterium > Corynebacterium sp. HMSC08C04. Next base: position 136,362 of record NZ_KV789205.1, read on the forward strand.
GTTGGCCTCTACAAGATCACAGAGGTGCAGAGCGGTAACTACACCGCTGCAGCTCCGTTCCTGGTAGCGCTGCCGCACTCGGAGGATGGTAAGTGGTCTTATACCCAGACGGTGAGCCCGAAGAACCAGCAGGTTAACCCTTCCAAGCAGGTCGATGATACCAACGCCACCATCGGTTCTGATCTGCACTACACCATCAATGCGCCGGTTCCGGCTGGTGAGTTGACCCGTTTCAACATCGTTGACCCGCTGAATCAAAGCCTCAAACTCAAGGCTGACGGCATCACCGTCGAGGCACAGGGTGCAAATGCTCCAACTTTGACGAAGGACGCTGATTACAAGGTCGATACCGCTAATAACACCCTGCGTATCGAATTCACCCAGGATGGCCGCGGCAAGCTGCAGGAAGCTCGTAAGTCCGACCCGACCCTAAAGGTTGTGGCCGGCTTTGATGCCACCATCGTTTCCATTCCGGCTGATACTGGCCAGATCACCAACAAGGCAACCATCGAGCTGCCGAACAACGCCACCGTTGATACCAACGGCGATGACCCGAGCACTCCGGATAAGACCGAAGATAACCCCACCTCGACGACCTTCGGTAACCTGACCATCACCAAGACCTCCACCAACGGCACTGACCCGCTAGCAGGTGCGGAGTTCGAGCTGTACCAGTGCAAGGTCTCCGACCAGGACTCCACCAAGTACGAGCTGCTGGGTAAAGCATTGAACGTTGCTACCACCGAGACCGGTAGCCCATCCACCAAGCTCACCACCTCCGGCGGTGACAACCGTTCCTCCACGGCACAGGGCTACGGCGTTCCAATCAACTCCTTCGCTGCAAACACCGGCACCACCAACAATGACTACTGCGTGCTGGAGACCAAGGCACCGGAAGGCTACGTCCGCAACCCAGAGCCGCAGCACGTGACCATCGACGTCAATGCACGCACCCTGGCAGTCAGCGTTGAGAACCAGAAGAACAACATCATCAACCAGCTGCCGGCAACCGGTGCATGGGGAATCCTGTTGGTATTCCTCGTCGGCCTGCTCCTGCTGGCTCGTGGTCTGTACACCTCTTATAAGGACAACCGCGCCCAGGCCTAAGGAGGCCATGTGAAGGGAAAGCGCAGGCGTAATCCACGCGGGGTTATCTACCTCGTCTTGGCGATGCTCGTGTTTCTCAGCCCCGTGGTGCTGACCCACTACAAAAATGTGGAGCAGCACCGCATCGCGGAGAACTATTCGCGCGGCGTCGACAAGCTGCCCGAGCGAGAGCGCGAGGCAGCTTTCGCCGAGGCGCAGGCTTATAACGCCCAGCTGCCAGAGGTGGGCGCTCCCGACCCATGGGTCAATGGAGTTGATACCTCCTCACCGGATTACCAGCGCTACCTCGACACGCTGCACCAGATTGGTGCAATGGCGCGTGTTCGCGTTCCATCAGTGGGCATCGACTTGCCCGTCTATCACGGAACGTCGACTGATGTTCTCGCGCATGGCGTGGGCCACCTCTACGGCACGGCGCTTCCCGTTGGTGGGGAAGGAAACCATGCGGTCCTCACGGGCCATACAGGTCTCGCCACGCTGACCATGTTCGACAACCTCACCCACATCAAAGTGGGAGATGCTTTCACGGTTGAGGTCATGGGCAAGACCATGGCCTACAAGGTGGACCAGATTGAGACGGTTCTTCCCGATCAAGTGGAGGCCTTACGTGCCGAAGAAGGCCGCGATTTATTGACCTTGGTGACGTGTACTCCATACGGCATCAACAGTCACCGCCTTCTGGTTCGCGGTGAGCGTACCGAGCTACCCGCTGAGCTTGACCAGAGCTATCACTCGCTATGGCAGCCGTGGATGATTGCAGCGATCATCATCGTGTTGTTCGTTCTGCTTTACCTGCTGTGGTGGTTCCTGGCAGGGCGTAAGCGAAAGAAAAAGAAGAAGAATTAGAGGAATCCTAACGTGACTACCAGAGGGCGATGTGAGGCATGGATGCGCTTGGCCGTTGGCCTGTTCTTTGCGTGTGCCTTGATCGTCGCTGTCTCGCCGGCGCCAGCGCATTCGGCAAGCACTGGTAGTTTGTCAGTTCACAAGAGTGCTGACCCCAAAGGAATCAACTCCAACGTTGGTGCTGTATTCGTCGTCCGTCAGCTTCTTGGGCTGCCCTTGGCAAGCCCAGAAGAACTCGGGCAGATGGTTCAGGATAATTCTGCCTTGTTGACTTCGAAGCCTGGCATGGAGCTCGGGCCTGAGATTGTTGCAACTACTGATGAGACCGGTACTGCAAAGTTTACAGGCCTGTCAGAAGGCGTGTACCAAGTAACCGAGCGGCCCCAACGTACCGACAATTCCTACGAGGATGTGGCAAGCCCTTTCCTCGTCCCCGTAAAGAATGACGTGCAGGCTGAAATCAGTGCCAAAGCGCAGCCGGTGATTGTCGATAAATCAGTGGACGCCCGATCAGTCAAGGTCGGAGCTGTGTTGGACTATCGCATCAGGACGTCGCTGCCGCCTTGCGACGCCCAAGGAAAGCTCCACCAGTTCGTGGTTCTCGATGAGCTGGATCCGCGTCTTGCGTTTCGGCGTCTAAAGTCCATTACCGTGAGCAACCTCAATGGCTCGCGAACTTTGGAGGACGGGCGTGATTTTCGCACAACCCTTGACGGTAACTCAGTTGAGATCGTGATGGAACAGTCTGGTCTAGACATTCTGGCGAAGGCACGGCTCGGCAATCCGGAGACCCGTGTGGAAATTCACTTGGAAGCAGAAGTGCGCTCTTCTGCAGCTGTTGGCGATGTCATCACCAACATTGCGCGCTTTAGCCCCGACGGCTACTGCCTACCACACCTAAGTCCTAGTGTTTCGACCTTGGCGTATTCCGATGCTAACGGCCGTCGAGTAACTGAGCGCGTTGTTCTTGCTGCGGCTGAACAGTGCCGTGGCGATCAGCCTGCCACTATCCAGTCCACTCCAGCGGAAGTCGTCGTTGTAGGCAAAGATCATCCGGTTGATGACAACGATGACGATAGCGATGGAAAAATCCGGCCGGGTTCCGAGTCTCATGGGCATCCCGATTCTCCGAGCAGTGGGGTAGTCGACGATGCTGGCAATGACAGCAAGGGTAACGGCGTCGGCGAGCAAGCAAAGCGTATTGCCGGCAAGATTGCCGACAACCTCGCAAGCACCGGCGCCAGCGTGATCGGCATCGTGCTCGCTGCGATTACCGCATTGGTGCTGGGCTTTATTCTCGTTCGCAGGCGCGACGAGGATGACGATGACGATGAAGGAGATGGTCGCGTATGAGGGTACGCCCGGCCAACCTATTTCATTCCTCACACACAATCTTTTCCGCAGGAGCATTTATGACGGTTAACACCAAGACTCGGCGCCTTTTCGCCGCATTATTGGTGGCGTTCGTGACGCTAATGCTAGTCGTCGCGCCCTCTTCGCCGCTGAATAACTTGGTGACGCCCGAAGCCGAGGCACAGACCAGCAAGGGCTGGGCCACGAACGAGGCGACGTACAAGCAGTGCGGTTTCCGCAGTGGCACCGGTGAGGCCGCCAACTATGCGGACCAGCTGTGCTGGATCGACATGTCGGATCTCAATAACTCGGTCACCACCTACCCGAAGCCCGTGAAGAAGGATCTCGGCCGCTACGAGCTGACTTTCGACGTCATGTACGAGACAAAAGACGAACGCGGCTACGACCTAAACACTGATCCTTCCAAGCTGCAGACGTATTCCGGTCCGGTGGGTGACGGCGTCTTTGGCCGCAATGTAAACGACACCGACTACTTTGTCCCGCGTTCTGGTCAGGAGGCCATCCAGCCGAGCGTGGTGTGGGGTATAGGCACCGGAATTACGGCCGCATCGCAGCAGGCCACCCTGCGCTTTCGCAACATCAAGGTCAAGGATAAGTTCACCGGCCAATACGTGAGCAATTACCGCACCTCAATCGTCGATGCACAGGACACTCGTGGTTGGTCATTATTTACGGAAAACTTGACCATCGATGCCCCCGAGACGGGGCAGACCATTTTTCCGTACAAGCGTTTCACTCCGAGCGGTTATCGCTCCGCGTGCGATCCCAATAACAATTCCAGCAACGTCTTCGGCCCCGGCATCGAGGATTACTACAATCGCGGCGATAACACGCCGAAAGACTTCGTGTGCAAGGAATTCTCCATCAACACCGGCAAGGCCGGCTCTTACATCGTGGGCGGCGATGGCCTGACGAGCCTCGACGTCGGCTTCTTTACTCGCAACAACTTCCAAGGCGTTGCACTAGCCCTCAACATGGGCCGCATGACCGGCGACGTCGTCCAGCCGGATACCACGATGGAAAAGACCATCACGGGTCAAGAGACCAAGTTCGATTTCTCCATGGCCACCCGCTATGGCAGCACCGACACCAAGGTTCCGTGGCAAGGCGCGAACACCTACACCCAGGCGCTGCGCCGCATGTCCCCCGATGTGAACGGCAACGTCGCTGCCGATTCCATGGTGTTCAAGTCTGCTGCCACCGGCACGGAAAAGAGCAAGGCGCTGGCCCGCTATACGCCGACGTGGCGTTGCACCCTCGGTACCACGGATTACACCATCAAAGAAGGCTCCGTGCCCTCGGGATTCCAGCTCAACAACAATGCCGCGGCAGGTACCTCCGAGGTGGTCTACCAAAACAAGTACTCGGTTCCCATGTCCTGTACCGTCACGTGGAAGCCAAAGTACCAATTCTCCTCGCTGACCCTACGAAAGACGGTCACCGGTACCGCGGCCGGCTTCGACGAGGTGCAGTCGCGCAAGTTCAACTTGGGCTACCGCTGCGCCGCCCCGGCCGGCTACTCCGATGCTTACCCCACGATGAAGCTGGAGGATTCTCGTGATCTCGCCGCTGGTGATGATTACACCGTTGAAGGTCTGCCAGCCGGCGCGACTTGTACCTTGACGGAGAAGTTTGCTGATGGTGCTCCGCCTGCCCGTCCAGGTAAGGAACTGACCCTGACCTGGAAGGGCAACGGCACCTCCCAGAACACCGACGCCGTGCCCGTTGGTACTGTCACCCTGAAATCCGGTGTCAACGCCGCCGATCACTCGAATGACATCGAGGCAAACAACAACTATGACTACCGTCCCGGCACCGTCAACATCTCAAAGACCATCACCGGCGAACCCGTCAACGAGCTCGGCAGCCCGCGCGATTATTCTTTCTCGCTACGTTGTTTGACCACCAATTACAGTCAGCAATCCACGATCCAGGCCACGGGCACTGGGGATGAAATCGCCGGCGATACGAGCTTTAACAATGTCCCAGTCGAGCGCGATTGCGTGCTCAAGCCACTGTCTGGCCTTTCCGATTCCGAGGCCGAGCGCATTAGCTTCGACGGCCGCGATGTCTGGGTTGATGGCCAGCAAATTCAAGCCAACTCCGATGGCACCTACACCATCCGCCTGAAGGATTATCCGCAAGGTGGAACCCCGACTGTGTCCGATATTCGTATCGAGGCGCACTACTCTTACAAGACCCGCGACGTCCGTGTGATCAAGCAGTTGCGTGGACCAGGCAGCAGCTTGTTGGACGCGGGTACCACCTTCCCGGTGCACTATCGCTGCACCGACCCAAACGATGCCGCCTACAACCTCGAAGGCGACATGAACATCACCACTGACACCGCCAATCCGGTCAAGATCGAGGGCGTGCGCGTCGGTGCAGACTGCTACGTCTACGAATCCGGTAGCCCCTCGCAGCAGAACGTCACGCTTGACCGCACCACGGTCTCCGCGTCCAATTCTTCTGACGTGGTGACCACCCTCAACAATGAGGAAGCAAAGACCACCCCGGTTTTGACCGTGAACAAATCCAGGGATACCAACCAGAACCGCGTTTCTGTGTCGAACCACTACTTCAATAAAACGGGCACGGTCGATTTGACCAAGCTCGTTAACAATTCCGTCAACGGCGCTAACCTGCCTGCTGACTACGAGCTTTCCTTCCGCTGTGGTACCCGCACGGTAGAGACGACGAGCGATAGCTATGTTCCTGTCGACCTCACTGGTACTGTCCGTTTAGCCGATGGGCAGACCGAACGTCTCGTCGCCGAGGTCTCCGATCCCACGATTGCGGGGCTGGTTAATGACCGCGACGGTGCGATGGGCGTGCCCTATGGCAATGAATGTACGTTCTCTGAAACCACTCCTTCGACTGGCAACGGCGTTCTGTGGTCAACCGACGCCAAGGAGCAGACTTTTACAGTCGATTCTGACTCTGAATCCGTTAGCCTGACCAATACCTTCGAACCCGCCGGTAAGGGCATCACCATTACCCAGTCTGAGGCAGGCGTCGACGAGTTCTTCCGCGACGTCGACTACGAATTGACCTGTACCGCCGACGACGGCAGCCCCTTGGACCTAGGCCAGTACGCCACTATCACCCTGGGGCCCGATAACCCGAAGGAGACCGTGCCAGCCACCGTCGTGACGTCGGGAAGCACGTGCCAATTGGTCGAATCCGACAGCAACCGTGAAGACGGCAAACGCAATGGCTACGCCATCGACCGTGATTCCAACATTTCAGTCGATGGCGAGTCTCAGACCTTCAACGACGAAGCTCGCATCGTTTCTGGTGAGTTCATCGTCGGCGATTCCACCATTGCACAGGTAACCCACACCTACGACTACCAAGATGTCACCGTGGCTGTGACCAAGCAGGTCGACTTTGCCAATGAGGCTTACTTCTCCCAGGCCCGCAAGGACGTCAAGTACAACCGTCAATTCGATTTCACGATGAAGTGCACGCCACCCGGTGGCGGCAGCGTCATCACTGTCTCCGGTAAGGTCAGCTCCCCGCAATCTGATGATGCGGCTAGCCAGTCCTTGAGCTTTGATAACATTCCGGACGGTTCCGAGTGCGTTGCGGCACAAGGTGAGACCACTGCTGCCGAGGGCATCACTTTCACCCAGGAAGTAAAAGTCGGGGACGCTTCAGGCGATCGCTCCCTGAACTTCGACGTCAGAGGCAACCAAGACGTGAAGTTGGTCAATACCTATACCCGTCAGCTGGCAGAGGTGAACCTGGACAAGGTTGCTAACACGCCAGTCGACGTCCAGGCAGCCTATGGCGCAAACTGGAAAGACCAGTTCTATACCCACAACTTTGCATTGGTCTGCCGTGACCCAGAAGGGCCTATCGATGGTTCGGGCAAGCTGGGAACTTTCCCGGTCAACAGCACCATTCAGGGACCTGGCTCTACCAGTTTTGCTGATATCCCGGTCGGCGCGGAATGCGAACTGACCGGTGACAAGTTCGGTCAGCTCAACTTGACTCAGACCGCGCCGGATGGCACGGAACTGGAAACGCACATGCGTCCAAGCAAGGTGGAGTGGCGTCTGCAGCGCGACGAGGGCATGACCTACACGGATACCGATCTCGCAGATGGTGAGACCACCTCGCAGAAGTTCATGATTGAGGACGACATCTCCGATGGAGGCCTGGGCAACAAGGTCGAACTGGTCAACTTCTATGAATTCGTGAAGTCGCCCATCAAGATGAGTAAGAAGATCGTCGCCAATGCGGACGACCTTCAGGTGCTGCGCGAGGCCAACCCAGAGTTCCGCTTCGACTACCAGTGCCAGGGCGTGGGTTATTCCATCTCTAACGTGGGGCTGCCTACCAGTTTGAATGCGGGCGATACCAATGCCTTCCCGGATGACACGTTGACCTTCACCTCGGACGAGGTTGAGGTTCCTTCCGGTGCGTGGTGTACCTTCACGGAGCTCGCTCCTTCTGCCACACCAGAAGCTTTGGAGTGGAAGCAGGACCCACGTGAGGTCGACAAGCGCGTCGGTGAAGAGGGCCAACCGGCGGTTTCCTATGACTTCACCAACACCTACACGCGCCGCACCGTCCCCGTGTCCTTCGCGGCGCTGCAGGATGGCTACCTCGGTGGTCTGAGCAACAATAGCTATGACTATAAGGTCAGCTGTACTGCTCCGGGCTTTGATAGCCAAACGTTGAGCTTCGACGTCAATAGAGCTAACTCGAGTGCGACGGTGGCTGACGCCAGTGCACCTTCGGGTGGCAAGGTTGTGAACCTGCCGGTGGGCTATGACTGCACCTTGGATGCAAGTGGTTCCTCGGCCCTGCGCGAGCGCGTGCAGCTAGAAGTGACCGCGGGCACGCGTTCTCCGTACATGACTTTCGCGACGTGGACGAAGGAGGGCGCCGCAGCCGATAACCCGGATGTAAAGCCTGCAGATATTCCACTCGACAAAGTCACCAGTGACATGAAGAAGTACACCTACGATTTTAGGCTGGATAGCGCGCTGCGCTCTGAGACGGGTGCTCCGGTGTTGACCATCGCCGGTGAGGCGATGCATCCGCGCGATAGCGTTGAGGTCACCTTCACTAAGCAATCTGTCGGCGCGGCAGGAGAGGGGCGGACCTTCGAGTTCTCCTCGAGCTGTGGTGAGACATTCACTTTGAAGTCTGGCCAGTCGCATACGTTGAGTGACATCGAAGTTGATCAGAACTGCACCATCGGCGAGGTCATGAATGAAGGTTCTGCGTCTCCGGTTGTCTCTGTGGGTGAGACCGGACCGCGCCTGGGTAATGTGAAGGCGAATAACTCCATCGATCCGACTACCCACACGGTGACTTCTGGCGAGTGGTCCTTCGATATCCTGCCGGTAGCGAAGGCCAGCGATATGTCCACTTCGGGCAGCAAGTGGGAACTGACCGGTATCAATACCTTCCCTGGGGTCAACATCACCAAGAAGATTGATGGCGCACCTATCAGTGCGGTGACTGGCAAGGTGGCCGATACCGCGGTGCTTCCCGACGACGCGACCACCATGCGTTTCAACTACACGGTAGAAAACAACGGCGCCTTGCCGCTGACTGACCTTAAGCTCACCGAGCCGGAGTTGGCTGGCCGCACTGTGGTAGCCGCTGATGGATCCGAGTACGTGGTTCCGGAAGGCGGCGCGATTCCTACTGAGGTTTGTGCCCCAGGCGATCTCGCCGTAGGGGCATCCACCACCTGCAGCTTCGACGTGAAGATCACGGAGTCGACGAAGGATAACTTCTACTACCGCGGCAAGGTTACTGTGACAGCGCTGGGCAATAACATCCTCGTCTCCGACGACGATAGCTACGGTGCTCTGCGTCTGAAGGAAGGCCTCGGCTTCCTGCTGCCGGATACCGGCCGTCAGACCCTGGTGTGGGCGCTGCTGATCGGCCTCATTCTGCTGGCAATTGGTATGGCTTTGTACCTGCGTAATCGCAACGACGAAGAAACCGATGGCGAAGACTAAGTCGAAGAAGAACCAGTCACGCAAGAAGAAAAGCTCGCTGTGGCTGGTTATCCTGGGCATCCTCGTGCTGCTGTACCCAATCGTGGCGACGCAGTACAACGATTGGCAGCTGCAGCGCCAGGCGGAGGATTATCGGCGTGCTATCGAACGCATCGACCCGCCGGCCCAGCGAGAGGCCTACGTGCAGCAGGCACATGAGTACAACGATTGGTTGGCGGAGCAAGGTCATCATGCTTTCCCACCGAATCCTTCTTCACCGGGCTTTGAGCGTTACATGAAAACGCTCAATGCCCCAGAGGCCGGGGGCGCGATTGCGCGACTTCGCATTCCCGCAATTAACGTCGATCTTCCCGTGCGGCATACGACTGCCCCTGCTGTGCTTTACGACGGCGCGGGACACATGTTTGGTTCCTCACTGCCGGTGGGAGGTAAGGGAACCAATGCCGTTATTTCTGCACACACCGGCATGGTGGACGCGTCGATGTTTGATAACTTGCCGCGACTCAAGGACGGCGAAATCGTCACCATCGAGGTGATGGGCGAGTTGCTGCATTACAAGGTCGTGGGCCGCGAGGTGGTCAAACCTGATAAGTACGATGCGGTGACTTATGAGCCTGACAAGGATCAGATCACGCTGATCACCTGCACCCCGTACGGCATCAACACGGATCGCCTGCTCGTGCATGCAGAACGCGTGTACATGGAGGCAAATGATGAGGAGACAGGTTGGCGCCCGAAGTTGTCGTGGTGGATGATTGCCGCGCTTAGCATCATCGCCATCTCTTTGCTTATCATCATCTATCTGGAATGGCGTCGCCGCCGACGTAAGCAAGCCCGTGAGGAACGTCAGGCTAGGAAGCGGGCGGCCGCCGATGGTAGTATGAGCAGCTCAGATTAAGAAAAACAGCTACTTAGCGTTAGTGCGAGGAAACCAACTTCATGGCACGTTTTATTGACCGCGTCGTACTTCACCTGCAGGCCGGCGACGGAGGCCACGGATGCTCTTCGGTGCACCGTGAAAAGTTTAAGCCGCTGGGCGGTCCAGACGGCGGCAATGGCGGCCACGGAGGAGACATCCTGCTGGAGGTTTCCACGCAGGTTCACACCCTGATGGACTTCCACTACCGTCCGCACCTGAAATCCGGCCGAGGTAACAACGGTGCTGGTGACTGGCGCAATGGCGCCCGCGGCGAGGATCTCATCCTCGAAGTGCCGGCCGGCACCGTGGTCTACTCCGAAGACGGCGAGATGCTGGCGGATCTCACGATTCCTGGCACCCGTTTTGTAGCCGCTGAAGGCGGCTTTGGCGGCCTTGGTAATGCTGCGCTAGCTTCTGCTGCCCGCAAGGCACCAGGCTTTGCGCTTCAAGGCGAGCCGGGCGAGGCCCGTGATCTGGTGTTGGAGCTTAAATCCATGGCGGATGTCGGCCTCGTCGGTTTCCCATCGGCCGGCAAGTCTTCCCTAATTTCCGTGCTTTCTGCGGCCAAGCCAAAGATTGGTGATTATCCGTTTACCACCCTGCAGCCGAATCTCGGCGTGGTGGACATGGGCTTTGAATCTTTCACCATGGCCGATGTTCCGGGCCTTATCCCGGGCGCTGCTGACGGCAAGGGCCTCGGATTGGACTTCCTGCGCCACATCGAACGCACTGCGGTGCTCGCTCACGTCGTTGACGTTGCCTCCTTGGAGCCGGGCCGCGACCCGCTTTCCGATATTGAGGCGCTCGAGGAGGAGCTCGCAAAGTACCAAGAACTGCTGGACCAGGACACTGGCTTGGGCGATCTGCGGCAGCGCCCACGCATCATTATCTTGAACAAGGCGGATATTCGGGAGGCGGAAGAACTGGCCGAGTTCGTCAAACCCGAGCTGGAGGAGAAGTACGGTTGGCCCGTCTTCATTATTTCTGCGGTGGCACGCAAGGGCCTCGATCCGCTCAAGTACAAGCTGCTTGAGATGGTCAAGGAGCACCGTCGCACACAGCCGAAGGTCAAGGCGGATAAGAACCACACCATCATCCGCCCACGTGGCGAGCGTAAGTCCGGCTCCCACGCTGACTTCACCGTGCGCCCTGATCCCGAGCTTGCCGGTGCCTTCGTGGTGGAGGGCGACAAGATCGAGCGCTGGATTGTGCAAACCGACTTCGAAAATGATGAAGCCATCGGCTACCTCGCTGACCGCTTGGCCAAGGCCGGTGTGGAAGATGAGCTGTTCAAGCAGGGCGCTGTTGAGGGCTGTCCGGTGACCATCGGCGGCATCACCTTCGAGTGGGAGCCGATGACTGGCGGCCGTGCCACGGATGCCGGCCGCGGCTTCGACGGTCGCCTCGGCGGCACCGAGCGTGTTTCCGCCGCTGAGCGTAAGCGCGCTTCGCAGGCTCGCCGTGGCCTCATCGACGAGTATGACTTTGGCGATGACGAGAAGGTCACCCGCGAGCAGGCGAACCGGGACCGCTGGCAGGGCTAGTACAATGGGCGGCCATGTCTTCGCAACAAGATTTTCCGCTAACCCAAAAACCTTATTCCGGGCCCACGGTTGACACCCCCTTTCCGGACCCGTTGCATGAAAATCCCACGGCGTCCGGCTTTGATTCGCCGCTGCGCCAGCGCATCGCGCACGCCAAGCGCGTAGTCATCAAGATTGGTTCTTCGTCGCTGACGGATGAGGACTTCCTGGTCTCCCAGGAGCGCATCGACCACATTGTGGACGCGGTGCACGCCCGCATGGGCATCTCCGATGTCATCCTGGTCTCCTCCGGTGCGGTGGCCGCTGGCATGGGCCCGCTGGGGCTTAATCGCCGGCCGACTGATCTGGCCACCAAGCAGGCCGCGGCGTCTGTGGGCCAGGTGCATCTGGCGTACGAGTGGGGCCGGTCTTTCGCCCGCTATGACCGCACGGTGGGCCAGGTGCTGCTCACCGCCTCGGATACGGGGCACCGGGACCGCGCCCGCAACGCGCAGCGCACCATCGACCGGCTGCGCCAGCTGCGCACCATTCCCATCGTCAATGAGAATGACACGGTGGCGACCTCGGAGATGCACTTCGGGGATAATGACCGGCTCTCCGCCTTGGTGGCCAACCTGATGGGCGCGGACGCGCTGTTCCTGTTCTCTGATGTCGATGGCCTCTATGACAAAAACCCGGCGGAGCCGGACGCCCGCTTCATCGATGAGGTGCGCACGGGCAAAGACCTGAAAGGGGTCGAGGCCGGTGAGTCCGGCAACGTCGGCACCGGTGGTATGGCCACGAAGGTCTCGGCCGCGCGCCTGGCCACCCGCGGCGGAATCCCGGTGCTGCTGACGTCGACGGATAACATTGGCCCTGCTCTTGCCGATGCCTCCGTGGGCACCGTCTTCCACACCCGCGAGGAGCGCAAACTGTCTGCCTGGAAGTTCTGGGCGCTCTACTGCGCCGATACCGGTGGGGCGGTGCGCCTGGACGCTGGCGCCATGCAGGCGGTCACCAAGGGAGGCAATTCGCTCCTGGCGGTTGGCATCACGGAGGCCATCGGTGAATTCTCCCGCGGGGAAATCATCGACATCATGGGCCCGGAAGGTGAGGTCATCGGCCGCGGCGAAGTACGTTTTGATTCCGCGGAGCTGCGGGGCATCCTGGGCAAGCAGATGGAGGAGCTGCCGGAATACCAGCGCCGCAGCGTTGTCCACGCCGACTATCTGTCGAACTACGCCTCCCGAATCTAGAGTCTAGAAGCCAGAGAACCCCAGGAGAAGACCATGAAATACGCCATGTTGCCGGAACAATGGGAAGAATCCGTCGAGACCTTGCGGGGATCTGGCCATGAGCTCGCGGAGCTTTCCGATGCCGACTTCCTCATCTACAACGGCGACGGCTCGGACTTCCCGTTGCCACTGCCGGAGAACATCAAGTTCGTGCAGATTCCGTCTGCAGGCGTAGACCATCTGCTCGACGTCATGAAGGAGACCGACGTAATCTGGTCCAACGCCGCTGGCGTATTCGATAACACCGTGGCGGAATCTACCATCGCGCTGCTGCTTGCGCAGCTGCATGCCCATCGCTATGTCAACGACACCTTCTCCAACTACGAGGAGGTGCAGGATCACAAGTCCTACCTACACGAGGACAAGACTGTGGCGATCATCGGCGCCGGCGGCATCGGCAAGCGGCTCATCACGATGCTCTCTGGCTTTGGCCCGCGCATCATCGCCGTAAACCGGTCCGGCAACGCGGTTCCAGGCGCGGATGAGACCTATCCCATCTCCGAGGTGGACAAGGTCTGGTCTGAGGCCGACTACTTTGTGCTCATCGCGCCGCTTACCCCGCAGACCCACCACATGGTCAACAAAGACGTGTTTGCCCAAATGCCGAATCATGCGGTGGTGGTCAACGTGGGCCGTGGCCCACTCATCAGTACCGAGGATCTTTTGGCAGCGCTGGACTCTGGCGAGATTGCCGGCGCAGCGCTCGACGTCACTGATCCGGAGCCGCTCCCGGATGATCACCCGCTGTGGAAGGACCAACGTGTGGTCATTACACCGCACATTGCTAATACCCGTAACTCGGTGCGCCGCCACTTGGGAGCACACACCGCAAAGGTGGCCGCAGCCTTTGAGGCTGGCGAGGAAATTCCTACCCGTGTGGATCCGAACGCTGGATATTAAAGTGTAAAAGCATGAACAAAGACATTCGCGTGGGAGACGCGGAACGCCACAATGCGCTAGATCTCCTCAGCACCCACTTCGCTAACGGTCTCATCGACATCAACGAGTTCGAAGACCGCACAGGAAAGGCGGCTGTTGCGCGTACCCGCGGCGAGATCGCTTCCCTCTTTGAGGACCTTCCTGACAATCCAATTGCAGAGGTCGTCCCGTTCAAGGAATCGGAAGCGCAGGCCGAGCTCGACCGGCTGCAGCGCCGCGGAGGGTTAGTCCACCGAATCGATGCCGTCATTTGGTCAGCGACGATGATCCTCTTCTTCCTGGGGCTTTTCGTCTTCGACTGGGACTATTTCTGGCTTGTCTTCCCGATTGCAGGTATCGCCTCGTGGGGTGTCAGGGAGGCGGTCAAGCTCTCCGACGACGACGAAAAACTTTATGAGGAATTGAAAAAGAAGGATGACAAAGACCGGGCCGAGCGCCTACGTCTGGCAGCCGAGCGCCGCAAGGAGCTGGGGCAGTAGTCCGCGGGGTCTGCGGGGGGAGTGGCTGCGCGCTTGAGCTATACCCACGCGTGACATCCAGCGCGGATAACCATGCTGTTGGGGATGAGTTTCTTTAAAAGGATGTTATTCAGCTTTGAAGTGACCTAAATAAAACCCGGGGGGATCACTTTCGCGGGCACGTTTCGGATTGTAAGCTCATCCTAGTTCAATTTAGTCAAGCCTAAGTTAACTTGGCTATTGTTCGTGAGCAAAGGACTTTCTTTCATGACCCATTTCAACGTGCCCAAGTACTCCGTCCGCATTGCGGCAGCTACCCTGGCCATGCTCGCATCCGCGACTGCGTTGAGCGCGTGCAGCAGCAACGAAGACACCTCCGCGTCCACCGGTTCTACCGGCGCCGCGGGGGACACTGCTGTGACCATCACTGACGTCGCCGGCCGCGAGGTCACCTTCGACAAGCAGCCTGAGCGTATCCTTCTGGGCGAGGGTCGCGGGCTCTTCGCCACCTCGATTCTCAACCGCGAGGATCCGCTCGAGCATGTCGTGGCTCTGGGTAAGGACCTACATGAGGCGGCTCCGAGCTTCGAGACCAAGTTCGCCGAAACCAATGCGGCGTACAAGGATCTGCCGACCATCGGCAACATCGCCAAGGGTGACGTCACCGTGGAAAACCTGCTCGCGCAAAAGCCGGACGTCGTGGTCATGACGCTGGACCACAAGGAGGGTGCGGAAAAGACCGGCTTTCTGGACAAGATGGACCAGGCCGGCCTGAAGTATGTCTTCACCGATTTCCGCCAGAAGCCGCTGGAAAACACCCCGAAGTCCATGGAGGTCTTCGGCCAGCTCTTCGGTCACGAGGACAAGGCCGCAGAGTTCAACAAGTTCTATACCGGCAAGGTTGATGACATTAAGTCCCGCGCGGAAAAGGCAGGCAACAAGCCGCGCACCCTGGTCTGGCGCGCGGCGGGCCTGAAGGATTGCTGCTCCACGGTCAAGGACTCTAACCTAGGTGACCTGGTTAATGCCGCCGGCGGCGAGAACTTGGGCGATAGCCTGCTGGACACCGAGTCTGGAGA
This sequence comes from Corynebacterium sp. HMSC08C04, assembly GCF_001807495.1. Lineage (NCBI taxonomy): Bacteria > Bacillati > Actinomycetota > Actinomycetes > Mycobacteriales > Corynebacteriaceae > Corynebacterium > Corynebacterium sp. HMSC08C04. The sequence goes on from NZ_KV789205.1 coordinate 151,889, forward strand.
TCTTACCGCAGAAAAGGTGCTTGCTGAGCAGCCGGAGCACATCATCGCCACCGGCGGCGCATGGGCCAAGGACCCGGAAAAGCCGGAGGTCCTGCCGCACGTGGAGATGGGTTACGCGGCCAAGGAAGAAAAGGCGCAGGAGACCCTCGAGGGCCTGCTGAAGACCCCGGGCTTCGAGCAGCTTAAGGCCCCAAAGGAAGGCAACTTCCACGCTGTCTACCACCAGTTCTACGATTCGCCTTTTAACATCTTCGCCTTGGAGCAGTTTGCCGTGTGGATGCACCCAGAAACCTTCAAGGACTTAGACCCAGAAAAGGACTTCGCCGAATTCCACAACAAGTGGCTGCCCATCGACTACAGCGGCGTTTTCTTCACGACCAAGAACACACACAAGCACTAGAAAATGGCACTTTTGACCTCTTCTGAGAGTTTGCAGACTGACCAGAAAACCGAAACCAAAACCGACACCCACCAGGTAATCGCCGAGTACCGCAGCAATAACTTCCGCAAGGTGCTCATCATTGGCGCGCTGGTGCTGGCTGCCTTCGTGGCCTTCGTCATCGCCACGGTGGTCGGCCCGATTCACCTTTCCCCGATGGAGATGCTGCGTGGCATTTTCTCACCGGGCCAGGTGGATGAGACTACCCGCACGGTCCTGTGGAACCTGCGCCTGCCGGCGTCGGTTATGGCCGTTCTCATCGGCGCCGCACTGGCGCTATCGGGCGCGCATATGCAGACCATTCTGGATAATCCGCTGGCGGAGCCTTTCACCTTGGGCATTTCGGCAGCAGCCGCTTTCGGTGGCGCGGCCTCAATCGTGTTGGGCTGGACCGTGCTGGGAAATCCGCAGTTCAATCTCGCGGCCGTCGCTTGGCTGTCGGCTCTTGTGGCCGTGGCCATCGTCGCGGGTGCGGCGGTGTGGCGCGGTGCTAGTGCGGAGTCAATGATTCTGCTGGGTATCGCCCTCGTTTTCTTGTTCCAGGCACTGCTTTCGCTGATGCAATACAGCGCCTCGACTGAAGCCCTGCAGCAGATCGTCTTTTGGACCATGGGCTCCCTGCAGCGTGCGAATTGGATGTCCAACCTGATCATCGCAGTCACCTTGCTGGTTGCCATTCCTTTCACCATGCTTAACGCGTGGAAGCTCACGGCGCTGCGCCTGGGCGACGAGCGTGCGGCGGCCCTCGGCATCAACGTGCAAAAACTGCGCGTTCTAACCCTCGTCGTGGCCTCCTTGCTGGCCGCTAGCGCTGTGGCCTTCGCCGGCATCATCGGCTTCATTGGCTTGGTTGGCCCACACGTGGCCCGCTTATTGGTGGGCGAGGATCAGCGTTTCTTTGCGCCGGCCTCCATGGCGGCGGGCGCGATGCTGCTGGCGGGTGCCCACGCGGTATCGATCACCATCATCCCCGGCGTTGCCGTACCCATCGGCATCATCACGGCGCTCGTTGGTGTTCCTTTCTTCGTGCTGCTCATCTTCACCAAGAGGAGGATCAAGTGCTGAAAGTAGAACAGGCATGCGTGAACTTTGGCAAGCGGGAGGTGCTCAAAGGAGTTGACTTGCCCGAGCCTGAACCCGGCACCATCGTCGGACTCATCGGCCCCAACGCGGCCGGCAAGTCCACCTTGGTCAAGGCCATCGCCGGCATTCAGAAGCTGACTTCGGGCACCTGCGATACTGGTGGCGCCAACGTGGGCTACGTGCCGCAGGATCTTCTGACCAGCGCCTCGCTGACCGCCTTTGAATCGGTGGTCATCTCCGCTAAGCGCGGCTCCGTTAACGCCTTGGAATCGGCAGTGCAGGCACTCGAAAAGCTCGGCATCGTTCACCTCGCACACCGCTACGTTCACCAGCTTTCCGGCGGACAGCGCCAGCTCGTGGCCGTGGCGCAGATGCTGGCCCGCGAGCCAGACCTGATGCTGCTGGATGAGCCGACCTCCGCGCTCGACCTGCGCCATCAAGTGCACCTGCTGGATACCTTGCGCAAGGAGGTCTCCCGCGGGGCAGTGGCGTTGGTAGCTATCCACGATCTCAACCTGGCCGCGCGCTATTGCGATGAGCTCGTGGTTCTCCACGGCGGCCGCGTGCATGCCCACGGCACCCCGGCAGAGGTGCTGAACACCGAGCTGCTGGGTGAGGTCTATGGCATCCATGCCCGCGTCATCGATGATGAAGGCGTGCCCATGGTCTGTCCTGTCGAGGCTAGCTTCGGTAAGCTTGAGCCTCATGAGCCAACTCACTCGAGATGAAGAACGAGACCAAGTACTAAAGCTGGCGCGTCAGGCGAAGAAAGTTGCGCCGCAGTTCGCGCAGCTTTCCACCCCACGCAAGAATGAGATTCTTGTGCGCGCTGCTGAAAACCTGGTGGCCCGCACCCCTGAGATCCTCGAGGCCAATGAGCGCGACGTCGCCGCTGGCCGCGCGGCCGGGATGAATGATTCTTTAATCGACAGGCTCTCGCTCGACGCCGCGCGCGTCGAAGGCATCGCCGACGGCCTGCGCCAGGTCGCCGCCCTGCAGGACCCGGTAGGGGAGGTACTGCGGGGCCACAACATGGACAACGGCATCCAGATGAAGCAGGTGCGCGTGCCGCTCGGCGTCATGGGCATGGTCTATGAGGCCCGTCCGAACGTCACGGTGGATGCCTTTGGCCTTGCGCTCAAGTCCGGCAACGTGCCGCTGTTGCGCGGATCTAAGTCCGCACGCAACTCCAACGAGCAGCTCGTGGAGATCCTCCAGGACACCCTGGCGCACTTCGACCTTCCGCGCGAGGGCGTGCAGCTCCTGCCGTGCGAAAGCCACGATTCGGTGCAGGATCTCATCACGGCGCGCGGGCTTGTCGACGTCGTGATTCCCCGCGGTTCTGCTCGCCTCATCAATGCGGTGGTGGAGGGCGCTACCGTCCCCGCCATTGAGACCGGCACCGGCAACTGCCACTTCTACATCGATGCCAGCGCCGACCTCGACAAGGCCATCGCCATGGTCATCAACGGCAAGACCCGCCGCCCTTCGGTTTGTAACTCCACCGAGTGCGTGCTGCTCGACGCCGCGCTTGCCGACGCCGCGAAACTTCGCGTCATCACCTCCCTTCAGGAGGCAGGCGTGGTCATCCATGGCGAGGTCGCCGAGCTCGAGCAATTCGGCGTGGCCAATGCTGTGGAAGCAACCGACGAGGAATGGCGTGAGGAGTTCCTGAGCAACGACATCTGCGCCAAGGTGGTTGACGGCGTCGCTGGCGCCATCGCGCACATCGCCGAGTACACCACCGGCCACACTGAGGGCATCGCCGCTCAGGACGCCGATGTTCTGCTTAAGTTCGCCAACGAGGTCGATGCCGCCGCCGTCATGCTCAATGCCTCCACCGCCTTTACCGACGGCGAGGTTTATGGCATGGGCGCGGAGATCGGTATCTCTACCCAGAAGCTGCATGCCCGCGGCCCGATGGCTTTGCCGGAGCTGACCTCCACAAAGTGGATCCTGCAGGGCAGCGGTCAAACTCGACCTTAAAACATGCATCTATCTTTTTCTCGTTTCCTCTCTTCCCGAGGCCTGCCTTCCCAATCGCTGTCCTTCTTGGCTGCCTCCACAGTTGCTCTGGGCAGCGCCTTCGCAGTTGCCCCACATGCAGCAGCTGAGGAGAGCGCCTGCCCCGACGTCGTGGTGCTCGCCGCACGAGGCTCTGACCAGGACAAGGACCACGGCGAGTACTTCGGCCCGCAGCAATACTCGGAGCACTCCGCGCCCTCAAACGGCTACGAGGGCCCGAACCTCGCAGGCCTTTTCCACTTAGTAGAAAAGCGTCATCCGGGAACCATGGACCGCGTCTTCGTGCTGGCCATGGATGACAAGGCCTATCCGGCAGAAATGGACCTGCCGGCGCTGGCAGAAGACGGCGAGAACCTCAACCCGATTCAGACCGTGCAGCGCCTAGCGCTCATCGTGGGGCAGCACCCGCTCTACGAGCTCATTCCTTCTGTCTTGTTCGGCTTTATCAACAGCGTGCAAACCGGCATGGCCAATGCGCCCAAGGTGGTCCAAGACTACGAGGCGAGCACCGGCTGCGCACCGAAGTACATAACGGCTGGGTACTCGCAGGGCGCCATCATCACCACGAGTGCGGAAAAGTCCCTCCCGCGGCTGCATGCAGCCATTACGTTGGGAAATCCACTTTCCCTGCCGGGCGATCCCAACGTCATCGGCAGCCCAGCCCGCGGTGGCGGACTACTGGAATTGGCCCCAGCGCACATGCGTCCAGAAAGCGCGGTGTTGCCCGAGGGGCAGCGCTTGAACTACTGCCTGCGGGACGATTTCGCCTGCGACCTCTCGGTGGCGTCGGCAAGCGCGGCTCTATCCACCAAGGCCTCGCGGCATGCTTCCTATTTCACCCAGGCGCCCACGCCCGCCGATGAAAAAGTAGCCGATACCTTTGCAAGCTGGGTAGAAAGCGCACGTATAATCTCCACTCATGACTAGTCCACAGCGCATTGGAATCATGGGCGGCACTTTCGACCCCATCCACAATGGCCACCTCGTGGCCGCCAGTGAGGTGGCCTACCGCTTCCAACTGGACCAAGTGGTCTTCGTGCCCACCGGCCAGCCGTGGCAGAAGGAGGGGCGCGACGTCACCGCAGCCGAGCATCGCTACCTGATGACCATGGTGGCAACCGCCTCGAATCCGCGCTTTACCGTCTCCCGCGTCGACATCGACCGCGAGGGCCCCACCTACACCATCGATACCCTGCGTGACCTGCGCGAGCTTTTCCCCGATGCCGAGCTCTACTTCATCACCGGCGCCGATTCCTTGGCCTCGATCATGAGCTGGCACGATTGGGAGGTCATGCTAGAGATGGCCAACTTCGTCGGCGTCACCCGCCCCGGCTACGAACTCAGCAAGGATATGCTGCCGCTGGAATCCCAAACCGGGATCGAACTCATCGAAATTCCCGCCATGGCCATTTCTTCCACCGATTGCCGCAAGCGCGCCGGGGAAGGCGAGCCGGTGTGGTATCTCGTGCCGGATGGGGTTGTCCAATACATCGCTAAGAACAATCTTTATGGGCCTAATCCTGATAAGCCTTTATAGAATTTGGGAAAAAGAATTCACGGAAATAGCCAAACGCACCTCTTACGTGCGAAACTGGCAGAACTAAAAAGTATTCGAAGATATTTGGAAGATATTTGAAGGAAAGCACATGTCCGTTACTGATGTAGCCCGCAAGATGGCTGAAACCGCGGCGCACGCTGCTGACGAGAAGCTGGCCACGAACATCGTGGCTATCGACGTCTCTGACGTGCTTGCTATCACCGAGATCTTCGTGCTGGCATCCGCCGAGACCGAGCGCCAGGTGGCCTCCATCGTGGAGGAAATCGAAGACGAGCTGACCAAGCTTGGCCACGAGCCAAAGCGCCGCGAAGGCAACCGCGAAAACCGCTGGGTACTGCTGGATTACGGTCACATCGTTATCCACGTCCAGCGCAACGATCAGCGCGAGTTCTATGGCCTCGATCGCCTCTACCACGATTGCCCGATCCTGGAGATCGAGGGCATCGAGACCCCGGAGCGTCCGGGCGAGTGGTCCGACGAGGTTAACCTGCGCGAAGTTGAGTCCATCGATGAGATCCCACTGGCTCAGCCGGAGCCGGAAGAGGACGAGGAGTACTAAACCTTGTCGCGCCGCCTGCTTCTGATCCGCCACGGTCAGACCACTTATAACGCCACTGGCCGCATGCAGGGCCACCTGGACACGGAGCTGTCCGAGCTGGGGCTTGCACAGGCCAAGCAGGCAGCAGATCTGCTTGCGGAGCAAGGGATTTCCGCGATCGTGTGCTCGGATCTTTCCCGTGCCCGCGCCACCGCCGGCGTCATTGGTGAACGTTTGGGCCTGGAGCCTACTGTCGACGCCCGCCTGCGCGAGACGCACCTGGGCAAGTGGCAGGGGATGTCCTCGGCGGAAGTAGATCGCGACTACCCCGGCGCCCGCGCCATCTGGCGTCACGATCCCACCTGGGCGCCGCCGGAGGGCGAGTCGCGGGTGGACGTCGCCAAGCGTGCGCGTCCCGTCATCGACGAGCTGATGCGTGACCCGGAACCGTGGGCCGAGGGCACCGTGTTGGTGGTGGGGCACGGCGGTGCGATTGCAGCGTTGACCTGCCACCTTTTGGGCCTGCGCCACGAGCAGTACTCCATCCTTTCGGGCCTGAAGAACACCCACTGGTCCCAGCTGACCGCCCGTCCGGACTTTGATCCAGCGAATCCGCAGGCCTCCCTCGAGTTCACTGCGGGAAACGTGGACGGCGCCAAGTGGTACTTCGACGGCTGGAACATGGGGGCAGGTGACTAGTGGCCGTCCGCATCGTCACTGATTCCGCCGCGGGGCTGCCGCCAGACATCGTGAAAAACCTGCAGATTCGAGTAATCGATTTGCACGTCATGGACGCAGACGGCGAGCAATCTACCTCGGGTCTTACTGCGCTGGAGCTCGCGGCCGCATACGGTCGCGAAATGGAACGCTCCACCGACGACGGCATTGTGGCCATCCATCTGTCCAAGGAACTTTCTTCCACCTGGTCTGCCGCGGTGACGGCTTCGGGCGTGTTCCCCGATACCGTCAAGGTGGTCGAGTCCGGCTCGGCGGGCATGGTGATTGGTGCCGCGGCGATGTCTGCGGCGACCTTGGCGCGTGATGGCGCCTCGCTTGAGGAGTGCTACGAGGCGGCGCTGGATACGATCAAGCGCGGCCGCACCTGGGTTTACCTCAACTCCACGGAGGAACTGCGCCGCTCCGGTCGCCTTTCTACCACCACCGCGATGCTCTCCACTGCACTTCTGGCCACCAAGCCCATCATGTCCATCGTGGGCGGCAAACTGGAGCTCGTGGGCAAGACCCGCACCCAGACTAAGGCTTTTACCAAGCTGGTCGATCTCATCGCCTCCCGCGCCGATGGCGAGCCCGTCTTCGTGGCATTGCAGCACAACGACGCCGAGGAGTCCGCCGAGCGCCTGCTCGAACTGCTCGAGATAGCCCTGCCGAAGGGCTCTTCCTTCATGGTCGAAGAACTCACCGAGGTGCTCGCCGTGCATGCCGGCCCCGGCGCCATCGGCGTATCGGTGGTCTTTAGCAAGGAACCTCCTGAATCGTTGACACGAACAACAAGTTATCCACAGGTTTTTAAATTGCCTCTAGCGCATTAACTGCGCCGCCTTTTAGCGTCGAGGGCATGCCGCATATTAGCGATCGCCTTCGGGAACTAACGCGCCCCACCGGGGAAGAGGACCTGCTCAACGTCACCTATCCGCGCCCGCGCGTGCGCATTCCGCCGTGGCTTGCCTGCGCCATCGCGGTGTTGGTTGCTGCGGGTGTCTTGGCGTGGCTGGGTATTACGAGCCGGAACGATCCTTATGCGGTTTCCGTTTCCGAGGCTACGAGCAGCGCCGCTGCACCGAGCTCCCTGGTGGTCTCCGTGGTGGGGGAGGTCGAAAACCCCGGCCTTGTCACGGTGGCGCCGGACGCCCGCATTGCCGACGCCCTCGATCATGCCCACCCGCGCCCCAGCGTGGACCTCCTCAACCTCAACCTGGCCAAACGGCTTAGCGACGGCGAGCAAATCGTCGTCGGCCTGCCCGCACCCGCCCCAGCCCCGGGCGAGCCGCAGGAAGGCGGTCTGCTCAGCCTGAACTCAGCCACCAAGGAGCAGCTGATGGAGCTGAAAGGGGTGGGGGAGGTCACGGCGGAGTCCATTTTGAGCTTTCGCGAGGAATCCGGCGGTTTTACCTCGATTGAGCAGCTGATGGAGATAAGCGGCATTGGGCCTGCAAAGTTCGAGGCGCTCAAAGACCAGGTGCAATTATGAGGCAGCTGCGCCTGCTGCCGGCCGCGTGTGCGGTGTGGCTGGCCACGCTCTTAAGCTTTAACGGCGCGTGGTGCTCCTTAGTGCCGCTAGTCTGTCTAGTCCTGTGGTTCTGGCAGCGCGGCCAGGCGGTGCTCACCACGGGCCTTAGCGCCTTGGCCATCGCCGTGACTAAGGTGCGCATTTCCCGCGCGGGCCCGCTTGGCGACGTCCTGACCGGCACCGTCATAACTGAGCCCACCGAGGTGCGCTTTGGCTGGCTGCTGCGCCTGCGCGTGCCTGGCTATCCCTTTCAGGTACCTGTGTTTAGCGACGAACCCGCTCCAGCCGGGGCCCAAGTGACCGTGGACCATGGCACCATCACTTCGCTTACCCCGCCGGATTCTTTGGCCGCGCACGTGGCAGAGAACTTCCGCGAGCTGGTCAGCATAAGCGTTGGCCCTTCCTCACAAGGCCTGCTGCCGGGCATGGTGCTGGGGGATACCACCTTGCAGACTGCGGCAGAAAAGCAGCTTTATATCGACACCGGGTTGTCACATTTGAGCGCGGTATCCGGCTCGAACGTGGCCATCGTGTGCAGCGCTGCCGCCTTGTTGGTGAAGGGACCACGGCTGCGGGTCGCGGCGTCGCTTAGCGCATTGTGCATCTTCGTGGCTTTGGTGGGGTTTGAGCCTTCCGTCCAGCGCGCGGCCGTGATGGGCCTGGTGGGACTACTCGCGGTTTTAAACTCCGCGCGCATGGAGCCGATGCATGGGCTCAGCCTGGCTATCATCGTGCTGCTTTTTATCGACAGCGAGTTGGCCAAGAACTTCGGGTTTGCGTTGTCGGTGGCGGCGACCGCCGGAATCGTGGCGCTCTCGCCGTTGCTTTATCGCCACCTGGCGGTGATTGGATGGCCGGATATCTTCGTCCGCGCGCTCGCCGTGGCAATTGCGGCCGACCTCGTGACGATGCCGATCATTGCTTTGATGTCCGGGAAGGTATCGGTGGTCTCGGTACTTGCAAACGTGCTGGTTGCTCCCGCGACTGCTCCCGTGACCATCCTGGGATTGCTGGCAGCCCTCTTCGCGCAGCTGGGCCCGCTTTCCGTGTTGGGCGCCGGGGTACTGTGCCTAGCCGAGCCTTTTACCTGGTGGATCAACACCATCGCCCGCGGCTGCGCGGCCTTGCCGGTCAGCACCGTTGACGCTAGCCCTTTCCTGGTGTTGCTGGGCTACGGCTGGATAGTGGCGGGCATCCTCTACAAACGCCCATTGCTCACACTTGCCTGCGTGGTTGCATTCCTGTGGCCGAGGCACTTTGATACCCCGCAGGAACCGATACATGTGGTGGCCACTGAGGAAGACATCGAGCCCATTCCGCCGGGCACACGGAGCATCATTGTTACGCAAGATTCGCCGCCCGATTACCCCACGCGCACAGCAGATGGAATCGCAGTTTTCTACCGCTAGAATTGCTCCTATGAATCAGGTCCATCTCATCCTTGGCGACGACGAATTCCTCACCGAACGTGCCCGCCTTTCCATCCAGAAGGCGGCCGGGGAGGGAGTCGAGGTGGTCCGCCTCAAGGCTTCTGAGGTCTCGGAGGGGGAAATCGCCATGGCGACCAGCCCTTCCCTGTTTGGTGATAACCGCGTCATCGTCATCAGCGACGTCGAAAAGGTGGGCAAGGAACTCACCCAAATCCTCCTTAAGGCCGTCGCCGATCCAGGCCCCGGCATGACCTTGGTGCTCATCTACAGCGTGACGGCCAAAACTCTCAAAGGCAAGAAGAGGCCACCAGAGCTCGTTGCCAAGCTGCGCAAAGTAGGCGAGGTGCACGAGGTGTTCTCGCTCTATCCCAACGAGCTGGGTACCTGGGCCACCCGCGAGTTCGCCTCGCACGGGGTACGGCCAACCCCCGACGTCGTCCAGGCCGTGCTCGATGGCGTGGGCTCCGATCTGCGTGAGCTGGCCTCGGCGATTTCCCAGCTGGTCTTCGATACCAACGGCAACGTCACCCGCGAGGCCGTGCACAACTACTACGTCGGCGTGGCTGAGGTGGCGAATTGGGACATCGCCGACGCCGCCGTAGCCGGGCGCGTGGAAGCCGCCGTCTCCACGTGCCGGCGCGCTCTCCAATTAGGTGCCTCGCCCGTTGCCATCTCGGCGGCGCTGGCGAATAAGGTAGGCGCAATCGCCAGGCTCTATTCCGCCCGCGGCGACCAATACTCTTTGGCCAAGGCAACCGGCCTTGCTCCTTACGTGGTGAAGCTGACTCACCCGGTGGCGCGCCGCTGGTCGGAGGATTCCGTGAACAAGGCAGTGGTGCTCATGGCCGAGCTCGATGCCGCAGTCAAAGGCCAAGGCGGCGACGAAGAGTTTGCGGTAGAGGCCGCTGTGCGTAGAGTAGCCGAGCTTGCGCGATAAACTACTTCGCATGGAAGACATCCAAGAGTTTGCCTCGAAGCTTTTTGATTTCGCACGCAATGGCGACGGCACGTTGCTGGAGTACATCGCCCAAGGCGTGAACCCGAACATGGTCAACCAGGACGGCCAGTCCTTCGTCATGTTGGCGGCATACAACGGCCATGCGGAGCTCGTGACCAAGTTAGCTGCCGCAGGCGGAAACGTGAACCTGCTCAATGACCGCAATCAATCCCCGCTGGCAGGCGCAATTTTTAAGAAGGAAGATGCGGTGATCGAAGCCCTCTTAGCAGCCGGTGCCGATCCGCAGGCCGGCCAGCCTAATGCCTTGGATTCTGCCCGCATGTTCGGCCGCGAAGATTTGATCGAGCGCCTTTCATGAGCTGGTCCGCGTTTGCGTTCCTCATCGCCATGAACATGGTGGGCGCCCTCGCGCCGGGACCAGACATCGTACTGGTGACCCGTTACGCCACCCGCTCGCGCAAGCATGCGGTTGCGGCCGTCACGGGCACTCAGGTCGGCGTGCTTTTCTGGTGCACGCTCACGGTGTTCGGCGCGGCGGCGTTGCTGACCGCATTCCCGGGGCTGCTCCGCTTCATTCAGGGCATCGGCGGCTGCTTCCTCATCTGGATGGGCCTGCAGAATGTTCGCACGGGCCTGGCGCAGCGCAAACAGCCGGCGTTGAACTTAGACGAGGCGGTATCGCGGTTGGGTAGTGTCAAGCAAGTCTTCCGCACAGGGCTTTTCACCAACCTTTCGAACCCGAAAATCGTGCTCTACTTGGCGGCGATGATCGCGCCTTTGCTGCCGCCGCACCCGCCGCTGTGGCTGGCCGCGGGGCTCGTGCTGAGCATGGGCATTTCCAGCTACTTGGTCTTCGTGACCGTTGCAACGGTGATTTCCACCAACGCTATCCGACGCCGCCTTCTTGCCGCCGGACCCATCATCGACATCGCTTCGGGTTGTTTCTTCGCCGTGGCCGGTGTGGGCCTAATTATTGCCGCTATAACAGGCTAAGTTGCTGCGGCGCGAAAAGCTCTGCCACCCACTGCGACCACGCCACCACGGTTTGGGCGCGGCGGGGAAGCGTAGAACCAGAGATACTTAGGTCGGCCGCCTCCATGATGGCCACGGCTTCTTCCTTGCTCAGCATGCGCTGCTTCTCAGCCACGGCGGCCACCATCTCGTGGAAGACAGGCCGGCTAGCTAGCGCCTCGATGAGCTGTAGGTTGCGCCCGTCGCGGGTATCGGCCAGCTCGATTCCCTCGACCAGCTCATCCTCAATGCGCATTAGGCCCAAGTAACGGCCAGCATTCAAGTAATAGTCAGCCTGGCGGTGGCTAAACCCAAAGCGCTCGGGAATCTCCGCCTTGGGCAGTGGCAGCATCTCCCAGAGGCTGACCACGCGCGCAAAGGAATCGGCCTGGGGAAAGGGAATGTCCGCCTCGCGTGTGCTGCTACGCCGTAGGACCGCCTTGACGGATTCGGTGTTGAGCTCGGATTCGCCGAGCATATAACGTGCGGCGGCCTCGAGCTGGATGCTGCGGAAATCCTCCGCATCGCTGAAACGATAGCGATACAGGTGGAAGATGCCGTTGGAATAGACCAGGTATACCGGCACAACTTCCTTTCCCAGCTGTTGGCTAAAGCGCCGGAAAGGCAGATAAAGCTGGCGAATGTTGAAATCGGGTGAGATGTGATTCTTGCACTCGATGAGCACCAGGCACTCGGGCGCCTCAAACCCGCCGTCTATTTCCATCTGCGCACGGTCCACCACGAGCTCCTCGCCGCGCAGGCGCATGCTGACGGTGCCGGTGGACATGCGCCCGGCCACGGTGGCATGCAGCTTATCGACGCCCAGGAAATCCTGCAGCACTCCCGCAATCACCGCGGCATTGAGCACGAGGGTCTCGGAGCTTAAATTGTCGAAGTCAAGCGATTCAACCCCTTGCGGAACGGGCAGCGTCTTAAGCGGCGTCACGGTCTCCGGAAAAGGCTCGTAGACGTCGAAGTTGCCCACGACGTATCCATCGCGCCGGATGGGGAAGATGCTTAAGTTGTGCTCCTGGAAAATCTCCGGGCGGGAAGCAGAAAAGTCATGTTTGGCCAGAAGGCGCGGCTCTCGGCCACCCTTTTCTTTGAGCTGTTTGGCGCTAAATTCCACGAAGCCTTCGCGTTCGATGCGTGCCAAGGTCTCGGCGTCGAGGATGCGCTGCCATGCGACGTCGTTAAGCCGTGCCATAGTTACGCACCAATACTTCGTCGACTTTGCCGCGCTTGGATGCCACGGAATTGATGGCGCGGGTGGCCCCTACGATGTCTATCTCGTAGGCGGAGTAGATCTCTTGGATGAAATCCGTGGCGGAGTTCGATAGCAGGAACTTCACGCCGGCTGCGTCGAGTTTGTCGCAGACTTCCTTAAGGCGGAGCTGATCCTCGCGGCCGAAGCCGCCGGACTGATACCCGGTGAAGTTGCTTGTGGGATTGACTGGGTCATAGGGAGGATCGAGATAGACAAAGTCCCCCTCTTTGGCGTCTTGCAAGATGGCGGCATAGTCACCGGTGTGGAAGGAAACCTCGTTGTCATTGAGGTACCCCGATACCCCGCGCAGGGTCTCTTCGTCACAGATGGCGGGGTTGGCGTAGCGGCCGAAGGGGGAGTTGAACTGCCCGGCATTATTGACGCGGTAGAGACCGTTGTAGCAGGTCTTGTTCAGGTAGATGGTGCGCGCGGCGCGTTCGGTGCGCGTCATGTGTGCGAAGGAAGAATCGCGGTCTTTGCCGCGCATCTCGTAGAAGAAGTCTTCCTCGTTGGGATAGGTGCTTAGCAATGAGATGAGTCCGTCAACATCGTCGCGCACGGTCTCGTAGACGTTGATGAGCTCAGAGTTGAGATCGTTGACCGTGGCCTTTTCCGGGGTCAAAGAAAACAGCACCGCGCCGCCGCCCAAGAAGGGCTCGTAGTAATGGTTAAACTCCGGCAGGGCAGCGTGGATTGCGGGCAGGAGCTGGCGCTTTCCGCCGACCCACTTGAGGAGCGGCTTGATGGTGTGCTGCTTGGCAAGACTCATAGCTCAAAATCCTAGCGTGCTCGCCGGACACGTTCGAAAATCAGTGCGGATCTTTCGGAGTGGAGATTAAAAAATGCCCTCCCTCTTGCGAGGAAAGGCATTAAAAGTCAGGCTTTAAAAAGCTTAGGCCATCTTGTTGAAGGCGTTAGCCATACCGGACTTCTTGTTGGCAGCCGTGTTGCGGTGGAAGACTCCCTTGGACACGGACTTGTCCAGTGCGCGGGAAGCAACGCGGAGCTGCTTCTCAGCACCTTCCTTGTCACCAGCGGTGACAAGATCGCGGAACTTGCGGATCTCGGTGCGGACTGCGGAACGGACAGCCTTGTTGCGCTGACGTGCCTTCTCGTTGGTGAGAATGCGCTTCTTCTTGGACTTGATGTTTGCCATTTGAATTACCTCTTGGAATCGAAAGTGATTGAACTGCAACCAACCTGCCGGACATGTCCTGCATCTGAATTAATGCGCGGCGTTGATGTTCGATGAGCGGACCCAAGGTCCTGACCGCCCCGACCAACGCGCCCGGAAAGTAAGTAACCTACAAAAAGTTAGCAGGAGCTGGGATAAAACCCAAATCACGCCCAGTGATAGCGGGAACGCAAACGGTTGGCGATGCGCTCAAAGCGGCGCTCCGGGAAAAGAGTGCCTTGGCGGCGGCATTCTTCCTCAGAGATTTCGAGGATGCGATCTAGGCGTACCCAGCACTGCCTGCCGCTTTCGTCCCACTCGCCGGTGCCGATGTCGAGCCATTCTTCCTCGTGCGCGTGGTTTGGATTTGGGGAGATCAAAAGCCCCAAAACAGTGGTGCGCGTGCGGGAGATGATGAGCACGGCGCGTTCGTGCGGCGGTGATTGCTTGCCGTCGGAAGGCGCCCAGACCCACACCACCTCGCCGGAATCGGCTTGGCCATCCATGTCGGGGGAGAAGCAAACGGTGCGCGGATGCGAGGAGGTGGTTTCGATGCGAATCTTTGCTGCTTTGCGGGGTTCGCGGTGCTCAGCAGCATTATTCATGCCTAGCCTGTTGGATATGTGAGCAAGGCCGACGTCGACTGGCTCGCGTTCTGCGATGCCAAGCGCCTGCCTTAAGCGGGTAAGTGGGTTGCCGCTAGTCATGTCGACTATTGTAGACGCATGTCTAAAAACTTTGCGGCCACTACGTTTACGGATCTTTCCCAGATTCGAAACTTCTGCATTATCGCCCACATCGACCATGGCAAGTCGACGCTGGCTGACCGCATCCTGCAGTTCTCGCAGGTCGTTGACGCGCGCGATATGCGCGATCAGTACCTCGACAACATGGATATCGAGCGCGAGCGCGGCATTACCATTAAGGCGCAGAACGTGCGTCTGCCCTGGGTTCCGCGCACCGGTGAGCATGCGGGCGAGGAGTTCGTCATGCAGATGATTGATACGCCGGGCCACGTGGACTTTACTTACGAGGTCTCCCGCGCGCTCGAGGCATGTGAGGGCGCTATTTTGCTTGTCGACGCCGCCCAAGGCATCGAGGCGCAAACCCTCGCCAACCTTTATCTGGCGATGGAAAATGATCTGGAGATCATCCCGGTCCTCAATAAGATTGACCTCCCCGCTGCGGATCCGGAGAAGTACGCCCTCGAGATCGCCAACATCGTCGGCTGTGAGCCGGAGGACGTCCTGCGCGTGTCCGGCAAGACGGGCGAGGGCGTCGAGGAGCTGCTCGATAAGCTCGTGGATTTGGTGCCAGCGCCAACCACGGATGCGCCTGCCGACGCCCCCGCGCGCGCCATGATTTTCGACTCCGTCTATGACACCTACCGGGGCGTCGTCACGTATATCCGCATGATGGACGGCAAGCTGACCCCGCGTCAGAAGGTCACCATGATGTCTACGGGCGCAAACCATGAGCTGCTGGAGGTGGGCATCGTCTCGCCGACCATGCGCAAGTGCGAGGGCTTGGGTCCGGGCGAGGTTGGTTACCTGATTACGGGCGTGAAGAATGTGCGTGAGACCAAGGTCGGTGACACCGTTACCTGGGCAACCAACGGCGCTGAGGAGCCGCTGAAAGGCTATGCGGACCCGAACCCGATGGTCTATTCGGGCCTTTTCCCAATCTCCCAGGCGGACTTCCCAGACCTGCGCGATGCGCTGGAAAAGCTGCAGCTAAACGACGCCTCCTTGACCTTCGAGCCAGAGACCTCCGTTGCTCTAGGCTTTGGCTTCCGCTGCGGCTTCTTGGGCCTTTTGCACATGGAAATCACGCGCGACCGCTTGGAGCGCGAGTTTGGCTTGGACCTGATTTCCACCGCGCCTTCTGTTACCTACCGCGTGGTTGCAGAAGACGGCGCTGAGTCCCTCGTGCACAACCCTTCGGATTGGCCGAGCGGCAAGTTGCGCGAGGTCTACGAGCCAATCGTGAAGATGACCATCATTGTGCCGGAGCAGTTCGTGGGCCCAACCATGGAGCTGTGCCAGTCCAAGCGCGGCCAGATGGGCGGCATGGACTACCTCTCTGAAGACCGCGTAGAGCTGCGCTACACCATGCCTTTGGGTGAGATTATCTTCGACTTCTTCGACATGCTGAAGTCTCGCACCAAGGGTTATGCTTCGCTGAACTATGAAGAGGCTGGGGAACAGCTGTCTGATCTGGTCAAGGTGGATATCCTGCTCAACGGTGATCCGGTCGACGCCTTCTCTGCCATCGTTCACCGCGATTCGGCGCAGTGGTACGGCAACAAGATGACGAAGAAGCTTAAAGAGCTCATTCCGCGCCAGCAGTTCGAGGTTCCGGTCCAGGCCGCCATTGGCTCCAAGATCATTGCGCGTGAGAATATCCGCGCTATGCGCAAGGACGTCCTGGCGAAGTGCTACGGCGGCGATATCTCTCGTAAGCGTAAGCTGCTGGAGAAGCAGAAGGCTGGTAAGAAGCGCATGAAGTCCATCGGCTCGGTATCTGTTCCGCAGGAAGCGTTCGTGGCGGCGCTTTCTACCGACGGTGAGGGTTAATACTGCGCTTATCGACGTCCCCGGGGAGTAGCCGGGGGCTAATTTTTCGAACACTCTTGCGGATGTCTGGGGTGTTTTGTATCTTGGGTTTGTACAGCTTGGAGGGGAAGCTGACCGGCATCGCCGGATAACAGAAAATAAACCTAGGAGACTTCGATGGACGGACCCTACTTCGCTCCACTGAATCCAAAGAACCAGGCCGGGCGGGCTTTTACGGAAAGCAATCGCCTCAACTGGCTCGCACTGCAATCGATCATTCCGCAACCCGGTGACGACGCTGACCTAGCCTTCAACGACGTCTCACGCAACCTCGGCATCACTTCCTATAAAGCCGAACATCTTTACTACGGCATCCGCAAACTTTCTTTTCTACCGAAACTTACTCGTCTCAATAAGCTCGATTGGTTCCTTGATTTTGACCGAATCCTCGCCGTCGGCAGGGCTCTACAAGGCGTCGAGGAGCGCGTCCTGCCCCATGTCGACGATGCCTTGGAGGAATTGTTTACGCCCAGCCGTGCCAACCAGCGCCTGCCGGAGGCTTCGCGCATCCGCAGCGTAATTTCTGATGTCCTCTCTTTGCACAATTGTTTGAAGGGCGAAGACGAAGAAGAACGTGACCGCTATAAACTCGAGCGTCATGCAGGCCGCGGGGAGTTTACAGCCAACCTTGACGCCGTGACCGCCGAAAAAATCGACCGCGTCGTCCGCAAACGCGCCGAGGACGAAGGAATTTCCTTCGCTCGCGCACTTGCTTCCTGCGTGCTCGAGCCAGTTGAACAAAAGGTCGTGATTAACCTTTTCCAGCAGGCAGAAACCACCCTCGCGTTCGCTCCGGGCTATGGCTACGTCACCCCGCCTGCAGATGCCTCCTATCGCAACATCGCGCCAGCACAGACCGAGACTTATCGTCCCACCGCCGGCATTCGCGCCTTCGTGGAGGCCCGCGATGGAACCTGCCGCGGCCCGGGATGCAGTAAGCCAGCCCACCGCAACCAGCTCGATCACCGCGTTCCCTATGGCGAAAATGGCCCAACTTCCACCGATAACTTGGTCAGCCTCTGCCAGCACTGTCACAACATCAAGACTGATGGCCGTGCCTTCTACATCATGGACCCAATTACCGGGGAGATTTATTGGCTCTTCGAAGACGGCCGCTGGGAATCCAATTCTCCAGAGGGTGTGCTCGTGCCAGACACCGCGAACTGGCGCCAAACCGTTGCCCAAAGGATGGAAGCCTGGGAAGCGAGAGGAGGGGTACTCTCCTTTGCTTGATACGGGGTAGGTCCCATGTAGGCTCGATGGTCAAACCCGGGAAGGATTGATTCATGGAACCCATCAAGAAGAAGGCACCTCGCCACGGCCAGCAGCTTCCACCGCTGCCAGTTACCGCTGCCAAGATTGGTGAGCGCATTGCCAGTGAGGTGTTCTTGGAGGAAGGCCAAAAGCTCTTACCGCAGCTGCAGGAATTCCGGCGGGATATGCACCAGAACCCAGAAATCGGGCTCGAGCTTCCGCGGACGCAAAAGAAGGTCCTCGAGGCGCTCAAAGGCCTGCCGTTGGAGATTCAGGTCGGCCAGGATTTAAGCTCCGTGGTCGCGGTCCTTCGCGGCGGCAAGCGCGGCCCACGGCCGGTTTCGGTGCTGCTGCGCGCAGACATGGACGCCTTGCCGGTCCGTGAGCAGACGGGCGATCCTTTCGCTTCCACCAACGGCATGATGCACGCGTGCGGCCACGACCTTCACACCGCCGGGCTCATCGGAGCGGTGAAGTTGCTGTGCGCGCAGAAGGAGCACTTGCTTGGCGACGTCACTTTCATGTTCCAGCCCGGCGAAGAAGGCCCCGGTGGTGCGCTCCCGATGATCGAAGAGGGCGTCCTCGATGCGGCGGGGCGCCGTCCGATTGCTGCTTATGGCCTGCATGTCGGCCCGCAGGATCGCGGCACTTTCCACCATATTTCCGGGCCCATGATGGCATCATCGTCGAATCTGAAGATCACTGTCTATGGCAAGGGCGGCCACGGTTCGCGGCCGCATGACGCCATCGATCCCGTCGCAGCGCTGGGGGAAATTCAGATGGCCTTGCAGGTTGCACTGACTCGCCGCTTCGACGCCAACGAGCCGATCGTCATCACGGTGACTAATCTGCGCGCTGGCGACGGCGCCATCAACGTCATCCCTGATCACGCCATGCTCGGCGCCACAGTGCGTGTGCTGCGCGATGAAAAGATTGAGCAAGTGCGCCAGATGGTTGTGGAAGTGGCCAGTTCTGTCGCGGCGTCGCATAGATGCACCGCGAAGGTGGATTTCGAGGTTCTGTATTCCGCAACCAAAACCAACCCGCGCGAGAATCAATTCGCCGCGACGCTGTGGGGTGGCATGTTCGGAGCAGAAAATGTCATTCCGATGGAAACGCCCATGATGGCTTCGGAGGACTTCGGCGGCGTACTAGCGCAGGTACCTGGCACCTTTATGTGGTTCGGCACCGTCAATCCGGATACCCCGGAGCACCTGCGCGAGTGGAATCATTCGCCGCTGGCGAGGTTCGATGATTCGGTGCTCGGTGACCAAGCCGCAGCACTCGCCGCCGTAGCCTTTGAGCGCTTGGCTGCCGAAGACGCGCATCCTTCGCCGGCAACAAGAGTGATGCGCTCTGCGGTGGAGGGCGTTGAGTAGTACAAGATCGCCGAGATAACAATGCAGGTCAATGCGCTGAGCAGGGTTTGGCCCCACCCCACATTCTCAGCGTTAACGTCCACAAAGCCCAAGATGCCAGCAGCAAAAAAGACGAAGTTATTGCACGCATGAATCACGCATCCGTACTCGATCCCGTTCGTCTTCACCGTGAGCACGCTTAGGCAGACGGCGAAGACAAAGATATCAACAAGCCCGATCCAGTTATAAGTATGGCCTGCCACAAATAACGGAATCGAGGGCAAATAGGCCAACCACGGCGAGCGCAGCCACCGGCCGAATACCTGGGGAAGCAGACTGCGAAAGATAACTTCCTCCGTCACTGACTGCAGCGGCACCAAGATGACCGCCAGCCCCAGCATCAATAGAGCGTTTGGAGCAGGGGAGAATCCATTTCGGAGAATCGGAAGAAAGCTCAACAGCGTAACGGGCAACGCCACGAGAAGGGCGCGCCGGGCGTAATCCCACCGAAACCGACCATCACCTGACCACACCGTGCCGGGCCGGCGTCGGCAAAAGGCGCCTGGGAGGAACACAATGATGGAGAGCATCATGATGCTAAATGGCAGCGGCGCGTTCATGTCGTCGAGATTTGAGTCTGGCGCGAAAATTGCGTAACCGATCATGAGCGCGACGAAGAGCACGGCGCTCAGCACCGCCCAAAAGAAGAAGTAAAGGATCGGGCGTTTTAAACAGCGATGAAAAGTCATGACTAAACAGTCGCTGGTAATTAATCATCCCTAAGAATGAGTTTGCGGCCTTTAAGGTATGAATCATGACTAGGAACCGTTGGCAGGTAGCTTTCATCGTCGTGCTCTGCGTCCTAGGCGGGTGCTGCTTTGGGCTGATCGGTATCGGCATCGACTTAGAAGACATGGGGGTGCCCAACATCGATCCGCAAACCGATAGAGCCTATGCCGGCTTCGTTTGCTTGAGTTTCATCGCTGGGGTGGTTTCGTGCGGTTTGCTGCCATGGGCCATTTCTCATGATCCGCGGGAGCTGGAGAAATCTGACTTCCCAGGAACGCGGAAGACCTTCGTCTGCGGGGTTGTCGTGATTGCTTGCGGCTTTTCTTATTTTGCCGTGCTATCTCAGCTGGTGGCCATGGTGTCCATGACATCACGGAGGTCCGTGAAGTGGTCGGTGGCGGCAGTAGTGGCGTCGCTTAGCTATCTCGCTGTCTATCCTCTCAACCCTGCGAGTGAGTTCGAAGGCTGGTTGGAATTTGGCATCGTTCCAGTACTCGTAATCGTGCTTCTGATCGGCATGCAGCGCGGCAAGAACCGCGAGAAGCAACAGAATCTACAGCGCGAAATTCGGGAAGAGATAGCGCGTGACATGCACGATTCACTGTCGCATCGGTTGTCGCTGATTGCCGTGCATGCAGGGGCATTGTCTTTTCAGAACGAGCAGGTTCCCAAGGAGTATTCCGAGGCGGCGGAGACGATTCGCCAAGAAGCGAATGCTGCAGTACAGGATCTGCGCGCTGTGCTTTATGCTCTGCGGCAGGAGGCAGCAGAAGATCCACGAGCAAGCATCGAAACGCTCATTCGAGATGACAACGTTAAGCTGCGCTATTCCACTGATCCAGGCATAGTAGAAAGGCTCGATACCTTAGGCCAGCACACGTTGTATCGAGCGGTCCAGGAGGCAGCCACCAATGCCCGCAAGTACGCGCGGGGAAAGCCGGTGCTTTTCGACGTCGCCAAGCGCGGCCCCAATCTCGTGCTCACCGTAACCAACCCGCATACGGGTCCAGTGGGGCGTGGTTTTGGGCTGCGGGGTCTGGCTGAGCGCGCGGAACTTATCGGAGGAAAACTTCGGATGCTGGAGGGAGATGAATTCGGATGGGAATTGCAGCTGCCGACGAAGCGCTAAAGGTGGTGCTGGTCGATGACGAGGCGCTATTGCGCAGTGGCCTGCGGCTCATGCTGGCCAATGCCGGTATCGAGGTGGTGGGGGAGGCCTCTAATGGCAAGGATGCGATAGCAGCGGTGCTGGACGCGCTTCCCGACGTCGTGCTCATGGACATTCGCATGCCCGTCATGGATGGTATCGAGGCGCTAGGGAAGTTGCCGGCGTCGATTCCCGTGGTGATGTTAACCGCTTTCGATACCGACGAATTTATTGTCGATGCGCTCCAAGCCGGTGCCGTTGGATTCCTATTGAAATCGACGCCACCGGAAGCGCTTGTTGCTGCCGTTCGCGCGGCTGCGGCAGGCCAACCGATGCTCAGCCGTGAGGTACTTGAACGCCTGCTCTCCCCGCGGCCAAAGCGGAAGAACAGGCGGCTGGCGCACCTTAGCGACCGCGAGATGGAGATTGCGGAGCTGGTGGCAGATGGGTTAAGTAATCAACAGATTGCAGAGCAGCTTTTTATTTCGCTACCGACAGTAAAGACTCACGTGCAGAAGATTTTGAAGAAACTCGGCGGGACGAGCCGCGTTCACGTCGCGATCGCCGTACTTGGCGGACGATAAACCAGAGCGACGCGATCCAGATTGCCCCCACTACCACTAAAGTTGCAATGGGCAGCCAGAGGCTCTCCGGGAAGGTGGCATCCAGCGAGGGAAAGAGGTTCGTGAAGAAGTGAACCGTGACGCCGCCCATCCAACCGGCGAGTGCGCGGCCACGGGCCAAGCCATATGCCGCGATGCCGGTAAAGAGGGAGTGTGCGAAGGTGCAACCAATAAACCTGATGAGCACCCCAGTAGTTGCGCCCATGAGATCTGAGTCGAGGTCTTGCAGCGTTAGGTGTGCGATGAAGGTGCAATCCTCCACGATCGCAAAGCCCATGCCTACGGCGATACCGACGTAGACGAAGTCGCGAGTGCGTTGGGGCTTAATGAAGTAAGTACAGATGAGCAGAACACCAATGAACTTCAGAGTCTCTTCAGTAATTGGCGCGAAGCCAGCGGCATCTAGCCACTGCAATTGCAGTTTTTCCAAGATGGTGGTGAAGTGCGAGTTGAAGAAGACAGCCGGGCCGGTGCACGCCGCGCCCCAGAGCATGCCTAGGGCCGTGCCGCGGTGGCCTCGGAACGCGAGCCAGGAGGCACAAGTCCAGATCGCCACATGGATGAGTGCAGCGATGAGGCTGGCGGTGACGTAAGACTGGTTAAACTCGAAGTGCACGGAGTAAGCGAAACCCGCGGTAGCGAGCACATAAAATAGGTATTTCATTATTTGACCTCCATTTTGTCTGCATAGCGGGCGGCGTCAGGCCCCTCGAGATGGAAGAACAGCTTCTTATCGTCGGAGTCGTACAGGATAGTTACCTTGTCGCCTTCGTCGAGGCGATAGAGATTTTTCTGAGGCTGACGTACCGGGGCATCCGAGAGGAAAGGGGTATCGAGAATATAGCGGTGCTTTCGTAGTAACGAAGTCTCAGGTTCCCCGAAGGTCTGGGCGGGGTCAGCGCCGATGGTGGTATCCCCGCATTCCCATCGGGGGGAGTCGTTAAGATATGTCGGGCTTTGCGCGCATTCCAGATCGGTGATGGCTACATCGTGGAAGGCGACGGCGCTTGTCGGGGTAGTGGGCTCAGGCAGCAGTGCGCTTGCCGCCGGCACTGCCACGAAATACGCAGTAGCTGCGGCTAGGGCTGTTAGTACTTTCTTGTCCATGTCTTCGACGCTACGGAGAATGGCTATGCGTTAAATCCACCCCAGGGTGGATTTGTGGCTCTAGGCCTCCTACTACTGTGGGTGGAGATGAGTACGGCACAGTCGAAGATTAAGAACTGGATTGAAAAGCAGCGGCATGCCACCTACCTCAACACGTTAAACGGGGTAACGCGGTGGCGGCGTGCCGCCATCGTCGCCGTGTGTGTGTTGGCTGATATAGCCACGATGGGGGCGATGCTCCTGCGCTTCGACGAGCGCTCTGGCAATTCGTGGGATGATCGCATCCTTACTGAGGCCGTTATTGGGACGTCGGTGAGCATCCTCACCTGGGTCTTGCTGGCCTTTGCGCTGCGGCACGTGCCGCGGGAGTTTAGCGTTTACGAACGCTATCCTGGTCCGGTCTCCGCGCTGGTCAGCGCGGTGATCATTTGCGCTTCGGCGGGAGTGCATCAGTTATCACTGACAGTCTTCGTTGCCTATGTTTCTTTGGTCTCGCGTGGAAGCAAGCGCTGGACATTGGTCGCAACGGCGGTGCTCACCTTAAGTTATGGCGTCAAGGTTTATAAGCCGGACTCTTTCGAAACCGTGCCGATGGCGTTGTTCGGGTATGCCTTTTTCTGGGCCGTGTTGGTTCTATCAGGGCTGTTGATAGGCGTCGCGCGCCATAGTCGCCGGCAACGTCAGGCCACGCTGGTGGCGCGCGCGGAGCTGAATAAACAGACCCTGGAAGCAGAAAACGAAAAAGTTCGCCAGGATGAGCGCAACCGCATCGCCCGCGATATGCACGATTCGCTCTCACATCGGCTAAGCCTTATCTCTGTATATGCCGGTGGACTGGCGTACCGGAAGGATTTGCCGCCGGAGCAGGTGGCGGAATCCGCTACGACTATCCAAAAAGAGGCCGAGCAGGCAGTGACCGATCTGCGGCAGGTCATTCGCTCTTTGCGTATCGATGATCGAATTGACCCGCGCACCAGCATCGACGATCACGTAGTGCGGGCGCGCGCCGCCGGTGCCAAGGTCACGCTTGAGTACCGCGATGATTGCTTAGATAAGATTTCGACTATGGGTGTACATACGTTGAGTCGCGCCGTGCAAGAAGGCCTGACGAATGCGCGCAAGCATGCGCCGGGGCAAAAGATTGCGATCGAGGTAGCCCAAGATGGTGCTTTGGCTCGGGTGACGATGCGCAACCGGAAGGTAGAAGGGGCGTCGGCAAGCGGCGGCGAGCATGGGCTTATCGGAATGCGCGAACGCGCACGCTTGGTGGGCGGGCGCCTAGACGTAGAAGATGGCGAAGAGTTTAGCTGGAGCCTGTATTTGCCAATGGAGGAACGATGATTTCTGCAGTGCTTGTCGACGACGAGGAGCTGCTGCGCCGCGGCATCCGTCTGATTCTAGAGGGCGCAGGCGACATCGAAGTGGTGGGCGAGGCCAGCAATGGGCGCGATGGCGTGCAGCTGATTACGCAACAACGCCCGGATATTGTGCTGATGGATATCCGTATGCCGGTCATGGACGGGATTGAGGCGGTGGCGCAGCTGAAGACGGCCGTGCCCGATATTCCTGTGGTGATGCTGACGGCCTTCGACACCGACGAATTCATCGTCGATTCCTTGCACGCGGGAGCGATGGGGTTTCTGCTGAAGGCCACGGGGCCTGAGGCATTAGTCGCCTCAGTGCGGGCGGCCGCGCAGGGCCAGCAGCTGCTTAGCCCTAAAGCGCTGCAGAACCTGCTGGCGATTCCGCATACCCAGCCGCAAGAGCCGCTCGTCCTGGCGGATTTGAGTGCGCGCGAAAACGAGGTGGCGCAGCTGGTTGCGAAGGGACTGGACAATAATGAAATCGCGGAGCAGCTTTATGTCTCTGTGGCCACGGTCAAGACGCACATCAAGCACATCTTGGAAAAGATTGGCGGCACGAACCGCGTGCATATCGCGATTGCGGTGCTGGAGCAGCGCTAGCTTATCCGCTAGTATCAGGGAATCAGAGTTTCTAATGGATTGGATTGCCACGAATGCAACTGCCAAATTTTGATGATTCTTCGTACGACGTCGCAGATGCCGAGTTGCTATCGGCTTTTGAGGTCTTTGAGCGCATCGAAGAGCATGTGCTCGATAAATCTCTACTTTTCGAAGTCTATTCGAGCTAGGGATACCAGCGCGTTGATGTCACCCGGAACCTCGTCTGGGTGAATTGAGCAATAGTCCAAGATGAAATAGCCCGCATGCTGCAGGGCAAGGTGGCGCTGCCAGAACTCACCCACGTGTTGCGGGTGGTTGACTGCAATGGACTGGATAGAGCGGCGCTCAGAAAGCAGCTCGTACTGCAGGTCGCGGCGAGCGGCTAGGGACTCGTCGGGGGTCGAGAAAAGTAGTGCGCCCAGCAGGCTGGTGATTGCTTCCTGGCAGCGGACCTGCAGACGGTAGTGGTTGGTCAGCTGGGCACGCGGCTTCCATAACCAGAGCACCAGCAAGGAAAAGACCACCGACAGCGCGATCTCACTGATGCGGGAGAAGGCCGTGAACGCCAAGTGATCGGCCGTATGGCCCATGAGCAGCGCCAGGGGCGTGGAGAAGATGACGCAGATGGCGTAGTTCTTGACCACGAAGATCTCCGCGCAGAATTGGCAGGCAGCGAGCGCGAGCAGCAGCGTCCAGCTTTCTAATCCGAAGGACGCAATGAGGTAGAACACGCACACACCGAGCAGCGAGCCCACCATTCGCTGCAATCCGCGGATGGTGCCGGGTACGTGGTCCGGGCCCCACTGCAGAAGAAGCAGCACGGAAACTGCGCCCCAGTCCGGGCGGTTTAGGCCCAGTGCAAGGCCCACGAGCGTGGTGGCGATGGCCGCAAGCAGAATCTTTTCTACCGTCACCACCGCATGCGAGTTGCCCACCGACGCGCGGTAGATGCGGTAGCGCATCGTCGGCTTGGTGTGCGGGATGGCGGTGCGGTTTGGGTCGACGTAGGTCGGGGAGTCAGAAAGCTCATCCGAGTTGGCAGAGAGATCCAGCGACTGGTTGTGCTGCACGATGCGGTTCTGCGCGGCAAGGGCACGCTCCACGAGGTGGCCTTGTGATGCTTGGACGACGCGGCCGCCGCGGACGATACCGGCGTCGGAAAGCGCTTGCCACGTATTCGCCAGCGCCGTCTGTGCTTGATGGTGGCGTGCCAAGACGTCGGTTGTGGAGTTCTCAAAGGCGGCAGTGGCCTTCTCTAGGGTCGCGACAGTGCGGGTCTCCGGACCGTGCGGGGAATGGAAGCGAGGCAGCATGCCCAGGCAGTACGCAGCGATGACACCCGCAACGGACCACGCAGCGACCGCAAAGGGGGTGATGTCGGTGCGCGCGAGCATGGTGGAGCCGCCGCCGACCATCACCACGAAGAAGGAACCCGGCGGCGGCAGGCGTAGCGCATTCTGCAGGAAGGCGCCGAGCGCGCCAATGGAAATAGCAAAGGCCGCAGACAGCAAAAGCCACCAGTGTCCGTGGCCCGGGGCGAAGACGAGCTCACCCACCAGCGAACCAACGGTAGCGGCCAAGGTAAGGAGCACACCCGCAGTGAGAATCACCCAACGGCGGGTGCGATAGGGGTGCCCCTCGCCGTAAATGACGGACATCGCGCCCGCGGTGACCAACAGCACGGCGTCGGGGTGGCCGGTGAGGATGGCGAGCGCGCCGGGAATGGCGATGGCGAGAGCAGCACGCATCGCGCCCGGCCAGCGAGTCACCGAAGAGTTGTAGGCGGTGAAAAGCTGTAGCGGGCGCGGGCGTTGCGGTAGGGGATGCTCAATCAATTCGCTCATATCGCGGCATACGTTACCCCTGCGCAGCCTCTAGAAGCGACTTGGTATACGGGTGCTGTGGGGCGGACCATACTCCGCGTTCGACCAGCTCACCATTGTGGATGACAGTCAGGCTGGAACACACTTGCTTGACCACACCCAGATCGTGCGAGATGAACACCAGCGTCAGGCCGTAGCTTTCAACGAGCTTTTCAAGCAGCTCGAGGACCTGGGCGCGCACGGAGACGTCGAGGGCGGAGACCGCTTCGTCGGCGAGGAGGATGTCCGGGTTGCCGATGACCGCGCGGGCAATCGAGATGCGCTGGCGCTGGCCGCCGGAGAACTCGTGGGGGAAGCGGTCCAAGGCATCCTCGTCGATGCCGACCTCCGCCAAGATTTTCGCAATCTCGGCACGCGTGACCTGTGTGGGCGAGCCCTCAGCCACGATCTTCCAGATCGGCATGCGCGGATTGAGGGAACCTTGCGGGTCCTGGAATACCATCTGCACGCGGCCTTCCACCTTCACGGACCCGGAGGTTGGCTGCTCAAGGCCGGTGATGAGCTTGAGCAACGTCGTCTTACCGGAGCCGGAACTGCCGACGACGCCGATGCGCTCGCCCTTGCGTACTTCGAGGGAGACGTCGGAAAGCGCAGTAGTGGAGCCGTAAGCCTTGGTGATGTGGTCGAGGGAAATGACAACCTCGCCAAGCTTCGGCTCAGCGGCAGCCGGCTTGGACTGGGAGGCCGCGATGAGGTGCTTGGTGTACGGGTGCTGGGGGGTGTCCAGCGCCGCGCCGGATTCGACGATCTGGCCGTCCTGCATAACCAACGTTTCAGGGCACATGCGGCGGATGACGCGTAGGTCATGGCTGATGAACAGCAGCGCGGTGTTGTGGCGCTGGGTCAGTTCCATGATGAGGTCCAGGATGCCGTCTTGCGTGGTGGCATCGAGGGCCGTGGTGGGCTCGTCGCAGATGAGCAGCTTGGGGTTGCGGGCCATGGCCATGGCAATCATTACGCGCTGGCGCTGGCCGCCAGACAGCTCGTGTGGGAAGCGCGAGGCAAGGGCCGGATCGAGGCCCACCTCGTTGAGCGCCTCAGCAGACGCGCCGGCGTAGCGCAGCTGCTTGCCCACGCTCATCAGCGGATCAAGCGCGCTCATCGGCTCCTGGAAGACCATCGCCATGTCGGCGCCGCGCAGCTTGCGCACCTGGCGGTCGCGCAGGCCCACGAGCTCGCGTCCGCCAAGCTCGATGGAACCCTCAGCGTGGAGGTTCTTTGGCAGTAAGCCCATGATGGACAGCGCGGTCAGGGACTTGCCGGAGCCGGACTCACCGATGATGCCCAGGCGTTGGCCGGGCTCAATGCTAAAGCTGAGCGGGCCAACGATGGTCTCCTTGCCGGTGCGGATACGCAGGTCTTGTACGGAAAGCATGGGGCGGTTCATCGCTGGCCTCCTTTCAGGCGGGGATCGAGGATGTCGCGCAGGGCGTCGCCAAGCAGGTTAAAGCCCAGCACCGTGGCGGCGATGGCAAGGCCCGGCCAGAAGGCCTGCATGGGATGGCTGGCCAGCAGGGACTGGGAATCTTGCAGCATGCGGCCCCACGACGCGGTGGGCGGGGTGGTGCCGAGGCCCAGGTAGGAAAGGCCGGCCTCGGCGAGGATCGCGAGTGCGAAGTAGACGGAGGACTGCACGATGATAAGCGGGGCGATGTTAGGCAGGATATGGCGCACCGCGATGGTGGGCGCTGGAACTTTGGACACGCGCGCCGAGGCGATGAAGTCCTGCGTGACCACCTGCAGGGTGCCAGAGCGCGCCACGCGGGCGAAGGAAGGGATTCCCGCGATGCCGATGGCGATCATGGCCGAAATCGTCGACGGACCCCATACCGCGCCGGCGATGATGGCCAGCAGCAAGGCAGGGAAAGCCAGCAGCAGATCGGAGCCACGCATGATGAGGGAGTCGAGGATGCTATT
Organism: Corynebacterium sp. HMSC08C04; assembly: GCF_001807495.1. Lineage (NCBI taxonomy): Bacteria > Bacillati > Actinomycetota > Actinomycetes > Mycobacteriales > Corynebacteriaceae > Corynebacterium > Corynebacterium sp. HMSC08C04. Next base: position 180,277 of record NZ_KV789205.1, read on the forward strand.
GCGGCGCATGCCCGCCACCACACCGAGCGGAACGCCGACGAGCGCGGCAATGCCGACGGCGATGACGCCCACGAAGAGCGTGATGCGTGCGCCGACCATCAGTCGCGAGGCGATGTCGCGACCAAAGCGATCGGCGCCGAGGAGATGCTCAGCGGAGCTGCCCGCCAGCAAATCGGGCGAGGCGATGTTCGGGGCATAAGGCGTCCAGAAAAGGGAGACCGCCGCGAGGAGGGCGGTGATACCGACGAGAACGAAACCCAACTTCTTCATCGCTTCTCCTTCAAACGCGGATCGATTACGCGGTAGGCCAAGTCGGTGGCCAAGTTGATGGCCAATGTGAAAAAGACCAACAGCATAACCAGGGTCTGCACGGTGGTGAGATCGCGGTTGGACACGGCGTCGAGAAGCATGCTGCCCAGGCCCGGAATGACGAAGACGGACTCGATGACCACCGCACCCACAATCAGCGTGGTCAGCTGCAAGCCCGTGACCGTGAGCACCGGCAGGGCCGCATTGCGCAGGCCGTGGCGGCGCAGCGCCTCCGCATGGGATAGACCCAGCGCGCGGGCAGTGCGGATGTAATCCTGGTCCATCACATCCACGATGGAGGAGCGCACGTAGCGGGTGAGCATCGCGCCCTGCACCAAGGCCAGGGAGATCACTGGCATGATGAGGCGGGCGATAAAGCCACCGAAGTCCTGGTCCGGCGGAATCCAGCCATTGGCCGGCAGCCAACCCAGCCGCACCGCGAAGAAGGCCACCATGATGATTCCCACGAGGAAGCTTGGGACGGCGATGCCGATCTGGGTCAGTGCCGAGACGAACGTGTTGCTCGTGCGCGCCAGCCACATGCCAATCGGCACGGCGCCGGCGAGGGCCAAGAGGATCGCCAGCCCCACCAAGATCAGTGAGACCTGCGCGCGGTCAACCACCAGCGGAGTGATGTCCTGTTGGGAGGCCAGGGAGGTGCCGAAGTTGCCGCTGAGCAGGCCGCCGACCCAATCGAAGTACTGCGTCAAAAGCGGGCGGTCGAGGCCCAAGGCGGTGGTCAGCTCGGCGACGGCGTCGTCGGTGGCGTTAACGCCCAGTGCAACGCGCGCCGGGTTGCCCGGGACTGCGCGCATGAGCAGGAAGATGGCGATGGAGGCGGCGAACAAGGTCACCACGAACTTGGCGAGAGCCTTGAGATAGGTCACGGTGCCTCCTTGAGATCTGCCAGCTCGATGGCGTCGGTTACCTGGTTCGGGTTCAGGCCCTCGATGCCATCGCGGTAGAGGACGATGTTGGGCATGTTCATCAGCGTCAGCGCACCGGCATCGGCCATGATTTGGTCCACGGCCTTTTCCATGCCCGCGGCGTATTTGCTCTCCGGGGCGGAATCCGCAGTGGAAAGGAGGTCGCGGGTCTTCTGCGAGTCATAGCCCAGGTAATAGTCCGGGTTGCCGAAGAGCGTCGGAATATCGCGCGGCTCCACGTGGGAGACCAGGGACATTTGGTAATCCTTCGCGCCCATGACTTGGCCCAACCAGACGGCGGGGAACTCGGCGGATTCGAGGGTGACGTCGAAGCCGACCTCAGTTAGCTGCGAATATAAAAGCTCAGAGACGCGCTGGGCATAGGGCAGGGTCGGCGCGGTAATCGTGATGTGCGCGCCCTCGGCGCCGGCTTCTTGCAAAAGCTCTTTCGCGCGCTGCGGGGAGTAAGGGTAATAGTCCTTCTCGTTGAACCATGGGTCGGTAGGAGGTACGGGCGCGCCGCCGGTGTCCTTGGCCAGGCCGTCCCACAGAATCTGATTCGCGGCCTTGCGGTCGACGGCATAGGCCACTGCGCGGCGCACGCGTGGGTCGTCGAAAGGTGCGGCGTTGTTGTTCATGGAAAGCAGCACCTCGCCGTTGGTGGTGCCCACGGCGGTGCGGATTCCTTCGCCCAAGTTATCGAGCAGCTCTGGGTTCTGCATCGCCCAAACCACGTCGACGCCGCCGGACTTTAGGGAATTGACCGAAGAGATTGCATCGGGGAAATACTGGATGGTCACCTGCTCTTTTGGCACTTTGCCCCAGTAATTCTGGTGCGGGCGCAGGGAGATGTATTCACCGGGCGCGAATCCGGCAAGCTCAAAGGGGCCCGTACCCACGGGCTGGGTGGCCAAGTCCATGGCGTTTGGCGTCATCATCGCACCGATTGCCGTGCCCATGGACCACAGCCAGCTATTCGAGTGTTTCTTCAGCTTTACCTGCAGCGTGTATTTGTCCAGCGCCTTGGCGCTTTCTACTACCTCCATCTGCTTGGAGATGCCGTTGGTCCACTTTTCCTTCACGTTGTTGATGGAATAAGCAGCGGTCTCGGCGGTGAATTCGTCGCCGTTGCTAAATTGCACACCATGGCGCAGGTGGAAGGTATAGGTGGTGTCTTTCGCATCCCAGCTTTCGGCGAGGCCTGGCACAATCTCGTCGCCTTCGATGCGTACGAGGGTTTCGTAGACGTTGCTCATGAGTGCGGCGGGGATGGCAGCTCCACCGACGTTGGTGAAATCGAGAGAGGTAGCAGCGCCGGTTGCGGCAATGGTCAGCGAATCACTGGCGGTGGGTTTGACCGCCGTGTGTCCGGCTGAGCACGCGCTTAGCGACGCCCCGAGAACCAGCGCGCTCGCTGCACGCGCTAGGTGTACTTTCTTCATGTAAGCAGGTTAAGCGTTTCGGCTCGGTTAAGCGAATGTCCCTCGGGGGGAGGGTTAGTCAGTAAGGATGACCTCAAGTGGGGAAGTAGTGCCGCGGACGTTGGTAATGCCGACCTTCATGCGATCCGCGCGCAGGAGATTGGTGGTGTACTCCACGGGGCGGCCAGCGTGATCGGAAAGCTCAATGTGGATGCGCCACAGCGGAGTGCCAGGCTCGCAGCTAAGGGCTGCTGCGTCCTCTTCGGAGGCGCAGGTAAGAGTCAGCTCGCGGTGCGCGTTATCGAATTCGACGCCTTGGGCCATCAGATGATTGTGGATGGAGCCGGAATCGGCATCGAAGTCCAAAATGTGCTTGCCCACGTGCAGCGGGAAATACATACGCTCGATGGCAACCGGCTCGCCGTCGATGCTGCGGATGCGGTGTACAAACACCACCTGTTCGTCCTCGCTGATGCGCAGGTAGCTTGCCGCCTCCTTGGGGGCAGGGCGGCGGGCGGTCCACAGGGTCTTTTGCCCAACGTTGTATCCGCGGCCGCTCAGCCAGTTGGTGATGGAGCAGATCGCGTCGAAGTTCTCCGCGGTGAAGCTGCCTAACACCACGGAGCGACGTCCGCGGCCGGAGCTTACTAAGCCTTCGGCGCGCAGGCTCGCAATAGCCTGGCGCACTGGGCCGCGGGAGGAGTTGAACTTCTCGCACAGTTCCGCCTCGCTGGGAAGAAAGTCACCCGCCTTGATGCTCTCGTCCTTAATGAGGCCGCGTAGATAGTCCGCGATCTTCTTGTGCTGCTGCACCTCGCGTGGTGGCATGCCTCCTCCTTACGTAGCGAAAATATTGGAAGCCAAATAATGGAAATGCTAATCAAGTTAAATCGAGCGTCTTAATCGCTCGAGACTAGAATATGCACAAGTTTTTAGGGGGTGTTTGGTGGGGGTATTTCTAGCCGAGTTCCCATGCATCCGCGAGCAGGTTCATGTTCTGCAGGAGGTTGTCATGACCGGTGGATTGCAGCGAGATCATCAGCTCGTCAGCTTGGGCTAGCTCCTGGAAGTCTGCGAGGTAGTCGCGCACGTGGTCGGTGGTGCCCACGGCGCTGTATTTCATCATGCCGAGAATCTGCGCGCCCTGGTGGGAGTTCTTGATCTGTTCGACTTGCTGATCCGTTAGATACTTGCCGCGGCCGGCGAAGGCCTTGACGCGGTTGAAGCACACTTTTTCATACTCGGCGTCGGCAGCCTCCTTGGTATCGGCGGCGGTGACGTTGACGCCTGCGATGACATAGGGCTCGCTGAGCGCCTCGGAGGGCTGGAAGTTATTGCGGTAATAGGCCGTGGCCTGGCGCAGGTGCGTGGGCGCGAAGTGGGAGGCGAAGGCATAGGGCAGGCCGTACTTGGCGGCCAGCGATGCTCCGAACATGGAAGAGCCCAAGATGTACAGCGGCACGTGGGTGTTTACGCCGGGAATGGCCTGCACGCCCGGGACCAAGGACTTGCCGGAGAAGTAGCCCTGCAGCTCTTTAACGTCTTCGGGGAAGCGCTCTGCTGCGTGGGCGTCGCGGCGCAGTGCGCGGCCCAGGGTGTGCATGTCTGTGCCAGGCGCGCGGCCCAGGCCGAGATCGATGCGGTTGGGGTAGAGCTCGGCCAGGGTGCCGAACTGCTCGGCCACGACGTAGGGGGCGTGGTTGGGTAGCATCACGCCGCCGGCGCCAAGACGGATGGTGTTGGTCTTGGCGCCGATGTAGGAGATGAGCACCGCGGGCGACGAGGAAGTGATCGTCGGCATGTTGTGGTGCTCGGTGTACCAGATGCGGGAGTAGCCAGCCTTCTCTGCAACTTGTGCAAGCTCGACGGAGCGAGCCATCGATTCTGCGGCGGTCTCGCCCTCGTAGATGGTGCAGAAGTCAAGCAGGGAAAGCTTTGCGCGGTTGGTCACTAATAGTCCTTAAGTTGCAGGTTGAAGTTGCAGGTTGGAAAGTGCTCTTATTTCCAACGCTACGCCCGGACTATTTATTTCGCTGTGCGAAGTCGATGCCCATGCCGATGAGGGCTGCAATCGCCGTCGGCGCGAACCAGCCCAGGCCCACGGCCTGGCCCGGTGAGATGTCCAACAGTTGCTGGATGCCTGCGAGCCAGCCCTGGCCCGCCAGGACGGACAGCGCAGACCAGATCACCGAGGTCCACAGTGCGAGCAAGAAGGCCCAACGGAAGCGCACGGCATTCTTGACCACTGGCTGCAGCAGCGTTAGTGCAATCAGGGTGATGGCCGGCGGGTACAGGAAGGTGATGAATGGAACTGCGATGGCCAGGACGGTCTCCAAGCCCTGGAAAGCAAAGGCGATGGACAGCAGGGTAAAGAGCACGGCCCAGAAATGGTAGGTGGTCTTTGGAACCAGCTGCACGAAGAACTCAGAGGTGGCGACGATAAGGCCGACCGCGGTGGTCATGCACGCCAGGATGACGATGGCTGAGAAGACTGCCTGGCCGATGTCGCCCATGGTGGAATTCGCGGCGTCGGCAAGCAGGGTGGCGCCGGATTCATAGCTCTGACCGTTCGGGATGGTCTGGCCGATCCAGCCCAGGCCGAGGTAGATGGCGGCCAGCAGGCCGCCAGCGATAACGGCTGCGGTGATGGTGCCGGAAACCACCGGCTTGCCTTCCTTGAAGCCCTTGGACTTCAGGGAGGTGACGATGACGATGGAAAAGGCCAAGCCAGCGATGGCGTCCATGGTGTTATAGCCTTCGAAAAGGCCGGTGACCATGGCGGAAGAAGTGTAGTCCTCCGAAGGGGTGGCCGGGACGCGTTCGGCGCCGAAGGAGGCCAGGGTGATCAGGACGAAGAGCAAGATGACCAGCGCAGGGGTCAGGAACTTGCCCAGGGTGTCGATGATGCTATTCGGCTTCCACGACAAGACGAGCGCCACGAGGAAGAAGATGATGTTGTAGGTGACGTTGGCGCCGAAGCCTTCCCAGCCGAACAGCGGGGTGATGGCGGTTTCCATGGAAACGGCACCGGTACGCGGCAGGGCGTAGAAAGCGCCGATGGCCAGGTAGGCCATGGCGGAGAATACGATGCCGAAGAACTTGCCGCCGTGGTTTCCGATGTCGCGCACGGATTGGCCGGAGATGGACACGGCGACGACCGCCAGGACCGGCAGTAATACGCCGGCTGCCAAAAAGCCCAGGATGGCTGGCCAGAAGTTGGTGCCGGAGGCTACGCCGACCATGGGTGGGAAGATAAGGTTGCCGGCGCCGAAGAACATCGAAAAGAGCATCAGCGAGGCCACCACGATGGTGGTGACGGAGCCGCCCTTTTTGCCGGTCGGAGTCGCAGGTGTTTGTGTTTGTGTTGTCATATCTTCCCTCTGGTTTCCCACTATTTGGGATAACTGTCTCATAACACGTTATACGGTGGAGGGAAGTCTGGCAAATTTCTAATTGCTATTAGAAAACCTTCTCCAAACGGTCTAGTGCTTCTTCCAAGATCTCGCGAGAAGTCGCGAAATTCAAACGAGCATGGTGGCTGCCGCCGGTGCCAAAGGTCTCGCCCTCGTTGAGGGCCACCTTGGCGTTCTCGCGCAGCCACTTCGCGGGCTGGGGGTTATCACCAATCGCGGTGTCCCGGAAATCGAGCCAAAGCAGGTAAGTTGCCTGCGGAACGGTGGTTTTCAGCCCCGGTATGTGCTTTGGCAGCTCCTCGACGAGCCAATCGCGGGTCTGCCGTAGATACTCAATCTCCTGGTTTAGGAACTCATAGTCGCGGTAGGCGGCCTCGGCTGCTAGCACGCCTAAAGTTCCGGTGCCGTCCTTGGCCACGCCGCTCAAGCTATTCCAGGTGGCAACGTCGCCAGCGTTAGAGAAAATGATCTGCGCGCACTTTAGCCCCGCAATATTCCACGCCTTGGACGTAGCGGTCACGGTGATGGTGCGCCGTGCGCCGGCCTCGCCCAAGGAAGCGACCGGAATGTGCTTGCCCTCGTAGACCAGAGGAGCGTGGATCTCGTCAGCGAGGATGCGCGCGTCATATTTCTCCGCCAGCGCCACCAACTTAGTGAGATAGTCTTCCTCAAAGACGGTGCCCAGTGGGTTGAAAGGATTGGCCAGCAAGATGGAGCCAGCACCCTGCTGGAAGGCGCGCTCGATGTCTGCAAGATCGAGGGTGGTCTCAATCTTTTCGCGGCCGGCGGCTTCTGGCAATTCCAAAAGCGGCGGGTAGGAAGGAACCGGAACCACCACTGGGGAATCGGGCCGCGTGAAGTAGTTCAGCGCCAAGAAAAGGCCCCGGACTACATCGCCGATCCAGAAAATCTGCCGCGGGTTGGGGCGCCAGCCGTAGCGCGTCCCATAAAAGTCAGCCACGGCGTCATTAAGCCCGGCCGACTTCGGCGAGGGGGTGTAGCCAAAGGCCTCGGCATCCACGGCGCGCTGGATTGCATCCTTGACCGCAGGAGAAGTTTCAAAATCGGACTCTGCAATCCACAGCGGCAGTACGTCATCGCCGTACACCGTCCACTTCCGGGTGCCGCGGGCTTGTAACTTTTCTAGTGATGGAAACTGCATAAGCCCCACACTAGCGCGGGGCAAAAGCAGGCAACAGGTTTATTATTCTTCCGTCTCAGCGGCGGTGTTTTCGACGAATCCGTAGCGCTTCAAACGCTCACGGTCTGCACGCGAGCTGGACTGGGTAAGGCGCAGCAGCTCGGCATAGATGCCGCCGGACTGGGACAACTGCGCCGGCGAACCAATCTCATCAATGCGGCCTTTATCCAGGGTGATGATGGTATCCACGTCGGCGATGGTGGACAGGCGGTGGGCGATGATCAGCGTGGTGCGATTCTTCATCAGCTCATCCAGGCCTGCTTGCACGGCGCGCTCGGCCTTGGTATCCAGCGCGGAGGTGGCCTCGTCCAGGACCAAGATCGGCGCGTCCTTGAGCATCGCCCGCGCCACGGCAACGCGCTGTTTCTGTCCGCCTGAAAGCTTTAGGCCGCGCTCGCCAATGACGGTGTCGTAGCCCTGCGGGAAAGCCTCGATGAAGTCGTGAGCATTGGCGCGCTTGGCGACGTCGATTATCTCCTGCTCGCTCGCACCGGGCTTGCCGTAGGCGATGTTTTCGCGGATGGTGCCCGAGAACAGATAGGACTCCTGGAAGACCACGCCGACAGAGGCGCGCAGGCGCGCGGCCTTGAGCTCGTCGACGTCGTGGCCCAGCACGCTAAGGCGGCCCGCGGTGGGGTGGTAGAGGCCGAGCAGCAGATTGACCAGCGTGGACTTGCCGCCGCCAGATTCGCCGACCAAAGCCACCTTGTGGCCTTTCTCGGCAGCAAAGGTGATTTCTTCGACCACGGGCTTGTCTTCTTCATAGGAAAAGGACACGTCCTGGAAAGCAAAGACCGGCTTGCCCGGCGTCGGCTCCAAAGGCTGAACCGGTTTGAGGTCAAGCACCGGGGCGTCGGAAGCCGTGGTGGCCTCGATGAGGCCCTTGTTCGCCGTCGGCTCGAAGTTTTCCTCCATGACCTTGAAATAGTCCTTGGAACCGGCGATGGCGCGCTGGGCCGTGTCCACAATCCAGCTCATCATGAACACCGGCTGCTTGGCCAGGTTGACCAGCTGCAAGATCATGACCATATCGCCGATGCTGAAATGGCCATGGAGGGTGCGCCAGAACACGATGGCGTAGATGCCCAGGAAGATGAGGGACATGGCCACGCCGCGCAGGGTATCCATGGAGTGCCACCAACGCGACTGCGGCTTGGTGGTATCGACGATGCGGCGGTAGAGCTTGCCAAAGCTATCTAGCTCGCGCACCTCCGCCACGAAGGACTTGGTCACCTTAACCTGGCCGATGACCTCAGCAAAGCGGCCATTGGCCTGGTCCACATCGGCATTCTTTTTCCCCTCGTATTTTTGCCAACGCGTCGAGGTCATGGCGGTAAGCCACATGTACAGCGGAAACAGCAGCGCGAGCAGGATGGCCAGCGGCCAGTAGTAAATGCCCATGATGACCAACACCGCGATGGCCTGAATCAGCATGGTGAAGAAGTTGTTGGAGAAGGACTGCACGAACTGCGTGATATTGGAGATCGAGCGATCCAGCCGGGCGATGATGGTGCCGGTGACCTGATTGTCGTAGTAGGCCTGCGGCACGGAAAGCAGCTTGGCAAAGTAGCGAGTGGACAGGATCTGACGCAGGCGCGCCACCATGACGTCGCCGATATAGCCGCCGACGTTTTTAATCAGGTTGCCCAGGGCGTCGGCAGCAAACAATGCGATGACGAGCCACATGACGGTGCGCAGGGCGCTTTCGGCCGGGGTGTCGCCCTGCAAGGACTCAACGATGGCGTCGGTTGCCTCGCGGACCAAGAAGGGCGAGATGAGCGAGAGCACCGCGGTCACCGTGGCGGTGGCAAGCACTCCCAAATAAAAAGGCCACAGCGCAGAAGCACTGCGAGTAATGCGCAAGATGGAATTCATAAAGCTAGCTAGCGCCTCTCAATTCTGAGGTAGGGGTGAGAAGGATTCGAGAAGGGACAGTATGCCACCTGTACGGCAATAAACACTGACTAGGTTAAGGTATTAAAGAAAAGTTTTGATCCGTCCCAAAAAGCAAAAGGAATTCGCGGTGAATAGGTCTCTGAAGTTGATTGCTGCTGTGGCAGCAATCGGTACCCTTGCCTCCGGTTGTGCCATCCTGCAGCCAGAGGAAACCGGATTGGGCGAAGACATCGTGGTTTCTAGCTCGGAAGAGCCGCCTTATGAGCCCAAAGATGTAGACAACAAGGAGATCTCCTCCGACTTGGGCGCCAAGGTCAAAGACGATGGTCTGAACGTCGAGTGGGATCTGCAGGGCGTATACAGCGACTCCGTGCAGGGATCCGTGGTGACCGTCCGCGTGCACAACCTGAATGACACCGCATTGCCGCCTGATGCCATCGAAGAGCCCGTCCTAGAGCGCGCTGACGGCAATGGCGGTTGGTCCAAGATTGAGCTTTTGCCTTATGACCCAGAGGCCAACGCCGACGTAGCCGCGCCGGGCCTGGACCTGCCTCTGGGCGCGGGTGCTTCGACGAACCTGCAGTACCGCTTCAACGTCACCCCGGGCAACCTCTGGAATGCCCGCTTTAGCATCGGCAACGTCACCTACGTGGGAGACCTCAACCTATGACAGAACTCGTAGTCCTCGCCGGCCCCGACGGACTACCTGCCGGAACAGCTGATAAAGCGGCCGTTCACACCACGGATACCCCGCTGCACTTCGCGTTTTCTGCGTGGGTTATAGCAGGCGGCAAGGTGCTTGTGACCCGCCGCGCGCTGGCAAAGCAGACCTGGCCTGGCGTATGGACCAATTCTTTTTGTGGCCATCCAGCGCCGGGGGAGGACAACGTCTCGGCGGTGCTGCGTCGGGCGCACTTCGAGCTGGGCATCCACGCGGAGGCGGACCAGGTGCGCGAGGTTCTACCAGACTTTTCTTATCGGGCCGTTGATTCCTCCGGCATCGTCGAGCATGAGATCTGCCCGGTCTTCGTCTTGGAGCTCCCGGAGGATGTGCAGCTGCACCCGAATCCTGATGAGGTGGATTCCATCGCGTGGGCAGCACCCGCCGCGCTTATCGACGCCGCGGTTGCCACTCCGTTTGCTTTTAGCCCCTGGATGGTTGAGGAAATTGCAGAGGCCCCGCTGCGCAAGGCCATTTCTGCGCTATAGCAGCCCGCCGGGGCGGGTGTCCTCGCTGAAAGCGGCGGCCACGTAGTCGAGGCTGGCGTAAGCAACTCGCTGCTTGCCGCTATCCATCTCGTATTCCCAGATGGCGTGGTCGGGGCGATACTCCGGAAAACCGGTCTCGCCGGTGCAGGTAAATTTTTGCAGCCAGCGGTTGAGCCTTTTCGTGGAGTCGTTGTTGTGCACGCCGAAGAGATAGCGCAGCTCGGCGCAGTGGAGTGCCGGGCCATCGGCGCGGGTGAATTCGATCATCCAGGTAGGGCCAGGGGCGTCGGCGCCTGCTTGTGCCACCCAGCGGCGAATATTGCCATCGCCAATCATGCGGCCCAGCGGGCGGGTTTCGTCCAAATAGTTGGCCACCTGCATCCAGGTATCTACCGAGTTGCGTGGGAAGCCGAACTTGGGCGCGAGATAGCGCGCGATAAGCCTGCGGAACGGGCTGGCGTCGGCCTTCTGTGCGGAGGCTACGTCGTAGAACTCATCGCGGGTAGAGCCGAGCACCAGCGGGATGTCGGCGAGCTCGCGGGCGTCGAAAGGCGCGGGGCCCAATGCCATGCCGTACTTGTACTTCTTTGCAAACTTGCGGTAGCCCGCCTCGAGCTTTTCTTGTGGCAGGCTCTCTAGCGAGCCGCGGGTAATCGCGGTGCCCATGGCTTGGCGCAGCGTGGCCTTGCGTTCCTCGAAGGGCTGCAACGGGAAGGCCGGGGAAAGCGCGACAACGCGGCGGAAAGCGCCACGGTAGTGGTCGCGGCGCATCAGCCACAACGCGGTGGTGGCGCCGGCTGATTGGCCGATGAGCGTGACGTTAGTGGGGTCGCCGCCGAAGGACTCGATGTTGCGCTGGATCCATTCGAGCGCCAGCTGGCAATCATCGATGCCGCGGAAGCGGAAGGCCTCGTCGTCGCGGAAGCTCGCAAAGCCTGGCAGCCCCACTCGGTAGCCCACCTGCACCTGCACGATTCCGGCCTGCGCGTTGGCGGTGCCTTCGGCGCGTGGATCCTCGTGGGTGCCATGCTCGTAGCGCCCGCCGTGGATGTAGACCAACACTGGGGCATCCGTGGTCTCGGCAGGCGCGGTGATAGTCAGCGCAACCGCCTCCGGACGCGGAACACGTGCGTCCTGGTTGCGCGGTGTCTGAAGCGGCCGCGCATCGGCGAAGTCGCTGGGGATCTCCGAATAGTCCACGGAGTGGAAGTAATTGACCGTATCAGTGGTGTATCCGGTGATCGTGCCTGCCGGGCAAGTGACGTGAACTGGCGTGTTAGTCATACGGGCTAGAGTACTCGGCTAAAATCCCGCTTTATGGAATGGTGGACAAATTTGACCGGTGCTCTATCGCAGGCGATGGTGCAGGCGCCGGTGTGGCTGCAAATGCCGGTGCTCATCGCGGTGGCGGTGCCGCTGCTTGCGCTCGCAGCCTGGGCATTGATGTTCGCCATCGACTTCACGGCCCGCCACCTGAAGGGGCCGAAGAAGACTTCCACTTCCGCCACCCGCTAAGCTTGGAAACCATGTCAACGCCCGAAGATCCGCGCGAAGGCCTCTGGGATCCCGAACGCAATCAAACTCCCGCACCCCGCAAGCGCGCCCTGCCAAAGTCACGCGTCAGCCTGACGCTGTGGACGATGATCGCGCTCGTCGTTGTGGTGGCAATCATCGGCCTGTTTATTTAATCGTCTTATTTAATCGCCGCGGCGGGCGCTAGCGCGTGCCATTTTCTGGAAGAACTCGTTGCTTTCCAAGTCCTCAATGAGCACGGGCGTGCCCGTTGAATCACACAACGGCACGCACCAGTTGGGGTAGAGATCCTTCGTGGTGCCGGGCTGGTTCTGCGCGCGAACGTCGCCCACCATGTCCACCAGGCTCGTACTTGTTAGCGCCGAAGGCGTGCCGGCGATGTAGCGGTGCAAAGCCAAGACAACCTCTTCCTCTGGCTCGCGCCGCGGCAGCAGCCCGGTGCGCTCCACCTCATTCAGAAGCCGTGCCTGCCACTTGCGGTCATCTGCTACTTCCTCGGCCACGGAGCGGGTGAGCACGCCCAGCCGTGCACGCAGCGCGATATGCTCGCCGCGCAGATAAGCCAGGGTCGGCGGAAGATCATGCGTGCCCACGGAGGCAAGCGCCAAGCGGCGATATGCGTGCTGCGGCAAGGGCGACTCGTTATCCTCGGCGCGCTCGAACCACACGATGGAAGTTCCCAGCACCCCGGTCTCTGCCAGCACATGCTGAATCCACGGCTCGAGAGTGCCCAAGTCCTCGCCCACGAGCACCGCTCCTGCCCGCTGGGCCTCCAGTGCGAGAATGCCGAGCATGGCCTCGTAGTCGTAATAGACATAGGTGCCGTTCTGCGGCGACGTCATGCGCGGAATCCAAAACAGGCGGAACAACCCCAAGATGTGGTCCACCCGCACGCCGCCCGAGTGACGCAGGATGGTCTGCAACATCTCTCGCCACGGCCTATAGCCCGACTCCGCCAGGCGCACCGGGTGCCACGGCGGCTGGGACCAGTCCTGGCCCTGCTGGTTGTAATCATCAGGCGGGGCACCCACGGAACTCTGCGGCGCGAGGTACTCGGCGAGGTTCACCGCGTCCGCGCCACCCGGGTGCACGCCCACGGCTAGGTCGGTGACCAACCCGATGCGCATGCCCGCCTCCTTGGCGCGACGCTGCGCGGCAGCCAACTGCTCGTCGCACAAGAACTGCAGCCAGGCATAAAAACGCGCGAGTTCGCCGGCCTCTTCCTCCACCGCGTGACGCTGGCCCGTGCGCAGCGAAAGCTCTTGCTCGGCACACCAGCGCGCGAAGTCCTGTAGGCCTTTTCCTTCTGCCTGCTGGAATTCCAAGAACTTATTTTGGCGCTCAGCAGAAAATTCCTGGTTATAGAGCTCTCTTAATACCTGGAGCTTGGCTTCGTAGATGCAATCGCGCTCAATTTCAGCGGCACTGCGGTTGCGCTCGCGGAACTCGGCAGCGAGCTCGTGGACGTCGTCAAGCAGCTCCGGGGAAAGCTGCTGCAGCTCCGGAATGGACTCGATGTTGAGGTAGAGCGGATTGATAAAACGCCGCGTGGTGGGAAGATACGGCGAATCCTCTACAGGCGGCACCGGCTCGGCGGCATGCAGGGGATTAATCAGCAGAAAATCGGCGAAAGGCGCCACGGTCTGTGCCAGGCGCCCCAAATCCTGGAAGTCGCCGATGCCCCAGGAATTTTCCGAGCGCACCGAATACAGCTGCGCCATCACGCCTGCGGCAGGGCGCTCTAAGTACGGGTCAGCAGTGTTAAGGCGTGCCGGGGTGATGATCAGCGGGCATGAATGCGCGCCTATGCCCGGCGAGGACATTTGGATTTCGTGAAAGCCCAGCGGCAGATCACCCGGAATGTGGAAGGTGGCCTCGCCCCAGTGGGTACCGGCGACGTCGGCAGGCGGGGCGTTGTTTTCGTCCTGATAGACCTGGCGGAGCTGCCCATCTTCGAGCTCTACCTGGATATCCACCGGCTGGCCCGCATGCACGTGCACTAGGAATTGCTTCTCGACGCCCTCTTTGGCCACCACGCACGGCGGCAACGGGCGCGATGCCCGCTCTAAGTAATCCTCGTAGAGCAGGTGCGTCAGGCGCTCCTCGCTCGCGCGGTCTTCCACCGCCACGCCCAATGCGCGCAGGGTATAGGCGATTGTTTCATCCGTTACATAAATCGGGTAGCCGGATTGGGAGGAGTACTTAGCGGCAACGCCATGGCGCTGGGCGAGTTCTTCGAGCAGTTCACGCGTAGTCACAGGCCACATTCTGCCACGGTTTTAGGCCACACGCCGGGGGATCGGTTGATAGAGTGGGCTGGAGTTATATAGATGTGCGAAAGGATATCCAGTGACTATGCAAGAAGCGCACACTCCTGCAAAGTTTGAAATCGAAGACGGTGAAACCTGTCTAACCCGCATGATGGCCACGGCGAAGGCGCGCCCACACGGCGTGATGTTTACCCGCCCGGCCAGCTATGAGTGGGTTAACGTCACTGCCAAGCAGTTCGTCGAAGAGGTCTATGCAGTTGCAAAGGGCCTTATTGCCGCTGGCGTGGAGCAGGGAGATCGCGTGGTCTTGCTGTCAAACACCCGCTACGAGTGGTCGCTTCTGGATTTCGCAATCTGGGCTGCCGGCGCAGCTTCGGTGCCCATCTACCCATCCTCCTCGCTGTCCCAGGTGCAGTGGATCGTGGAGGACTCCGGCGCGGTGCTGGCGATTACTGAATCGCGCGAGCACTCTGAGCTGGTGGCGCACCTGAAGCTGCAGGAGGACGGCAAGCCGGCGCTGAAGAATTCGCCTTCGCAGCTGCGCCGCATCCTGGAGATCAACTCCTCGGCCATCGATACCTTGATGTTTGAGGGCCGCGAGCTTTCCGACGACGTCGTTGACGCCCGCATCGCTGCCACCAAGACCGATGACCTCGCGTCTTTGGTCTATACCTCCGGTACCACCGGCCGCCCGAAGGGCTGCATCCTGACCCACCGTAACTGGCTGGCGGAGACTCTCGGCCTGCTGACTAACCCGATTGGCGGCATCGCGGTGCCGGGCAACCACGTGTTGACCTTCCTGCCGCTGGCCCACGTGCTGGCGCGTGCAGTATCCCTGGCCGTTGCCATGAGCGGTGCTTCGCAGAATCACTGGTCTGACTTCAGCACCATCACCATCGAGTTCCAGCGATCCCGCCCGAACCTGATTCTGGGCGTGCCGCGCGTATTCGAAAAGGTGCGCAACGGTGCGGCTGCCAAGGCCAAGGAGGGCGGCCCAATTAAGGCGGGCATCTTCCGCGAGGCCGAGAAAGTGGCCATTGAGTATTCCCGCGCGCTGGATACCCCGGAGGGGCCGGACCGCTTCCTGCGTGCAAAACGCCAGCTCTTTGACCGTTTGGTCTACTCGACCATCCGCAATGCCATGGGCGGCGAGGTGCGATACTGCATCACCGGTGGCTCCGCGATGAGCCATGACCTTCTGCACTGGTTCCGCGGCATCGGCGTGACCGTCTACGAAGGCTACGGCCTTACCGAGGTTGCGGCAGCTGCAGCCGTGAACTTTGAGGATCTGAAGATCGGCACCGTTGGCCCGCCACTGGAGGGCACCACCATCCGTGTCAACGAAGACGGCGAAATCTTGATCAAGGGCGACATCGTCTTCAAGGGCTACTGGAACAACCCGGAGGCCACCGCGGATGCGCTGGAAGATGGCTGGTACAACACCGGCGACTTGGGCGAAATCATGGATTCCGGCCACGTTGTCATCACCGGCCGCAAGAAGGACCTCATCGTTACCGCAGGCGGCAAGAACGTCTCTCCAGGGCCGATGGAGGACATGTTGCGTGCACACCCGCTTATTTCCCAGGCGATGGTCGTGGGTGACGGCAAGCCATTCATCGGTGTGCTGCTGACCCTGGATGAGGACCAGCTCAAGCGATGGAAGGCTGACCATAATATCCCGGCCAACCGTTCCATGCGCGAGGTGTCTACCGACGCCACGCTGCGTGCGGAAATCCAGGACGCTATCAACCAGGTCAACACCACTGTCTCCCATGCGGAGGCTATTAAGAAGTTCTACATTCTGGAATCTGACCTGACTGAGGAAGACAACGAGCTGACCCCAACGATGAAGGTCAAGCGCTATGTTGTGGCACAGCGCTACGCTAACGCGATTGACCACATCTACTCGAAGAAGCAGTAGGCATCTAGGGCCGGCGGGTGCTTCGCCGGCTCCCCGCAATTTTCAAGTCTGTGAGTTTGTTCGGAGTGTCGCGCAGATCGTTCACAGGATCTGGAATAAAGTCAGCACTCGTTACAGAGAAGTCTCAACCTCAACTAGAGGTTAGTTTGCGGAAAGGACCGGCATGCACAAAATCGCCGCCGAGCTACGTCACCGCGAGCTGACCCAGGAGATTTACAACATCGGCGACGAAGTTGTCGAGTATATCGAGCACCTCATCGAGGCGATTGAGGATTGGGACGATGAACTCGCACTGGACTGCCTGGCGGAACTCGGCGACATCGTCGAGGACGCCCGCATTGATTCCGGGCGCTGCGTAGGCGAACTGATTGGCCTGCGCCACGCGCTGGTCTCAGGGGTGCGCTCGGGCACTATCTCCGCCGCCGCATCTGGCAACAACGATATCGCCGAGCCAGAGCAGCTCACCGCGCGCAGCCTGGATGCCGCCTTTGCGATTGATTCCCCGACCATCGTGGTCTCCGAGCTCGCTGCCACGCTGCGCGGCCGCACTGGGGCGGTGGCGGATTACCTGCGCGAGCTGGTGGATTATGTGCTCGGCCAAACCGACGCCGTGGCCCGCAACTTGGACATGATTTCCCTGCCGCACCTGTACAAGCGTGCCGGTCAATCCGCGCTCATTGCGGTGCAGGCTTGGCGCCATACCGTCGTCGAAGCCCACCCGGCCTACGTGCGCACGATGCGTGGTCACAACCCGCCGCCGTTCTTAGAAGAGCGTGCCCGCGTTAACGCTGTGGTTGCCCGCGTCCGTGCCAAGCGCGAAGCCGCGCGACAGGCCGCGACTACCGCTTAAAAGCCAATAAATAGACTTCCTTGTTGCCAACACACAAGGAGACACCAACACCGCCGATTCCCTCGTTCGGCGGTGTTTGTCTTTTCTAGCTCGCCTTAACCGCGTGCGCCTGCGCCAGCATGTGCAGGGTCCTCCGGCAGGTATCCGGATCTATGGCTAATTGCTCGGGCGTAAATTGAACTACTCGGTATCCCAAGGAGCGCAGGTATGCCGTGCGGCTCGAGCGCCGAGATAGGACCGCTTGCGGGCCAATCTCGACGATGATGGCCTCTTCGATGAGCAATGCCTCGATGCCAGGGGCCACGCGTTGCCGCGGCTTGGCGTCTAAGCCCAGCTCCACAGCCAGTGCGCGCACGAGTGACTCGAAAGGCGAGCGCGATAGGGAGCTGGCGCAGGCAATTGCCTTGCGGGCTGCTGCGGCATTATGTACGCGCCCTAAGTCATCGACCTCGGCTTGCAGCCGGGCAGGGCTAATACCCATGTTTAACGCCGAGTCTGCGGCGATGAGGCCGTGGCGGAAGCCGTGGTAACGCGCGACGTCGGCAACCGCGCGGGCAATGCTAACCACGCGCGCACCGTCGATGGTTTCTACGTCCCCGACCATGGTCTTGCGGTAGCGGCGTCCCGGCGCATGGCGGTTGTGGCGGGGCAGGCTGCCGCAGGGAAGCGCTAGCTCGACCGGGTCTTCGGGGCAGGGGAGCAGCCAAAGGTCATGCAGGAGTGCGGCGGACTTGCTAATCAGTACCGCGGTATAAGAGCTGCGGGCTATGGCTATGCATTCGAGGCGCTGGCGTTCGACGGCGGATAGCGCTAAGTATTCCTCGCGGTCTACGGCCATGCGCGGTGCTAGCTGTAAAAGTGTGCCGGATTTAAGGTCGTTGGACGTGGCGGGTTTGGCTGGGTGGATGGTCTCAAGAGTGGTCATGGCACTAGTTTCGCCCGCCGCGGGTGTGTAGCTCTAGAGACAATTTTGAAAGCTGTGGATAACTTGTTGGCGGCGTCAACAACTGGGTGTGAAATCTTGTGGCTGAACCCCCAGCCCTAGAAAACCAGCCCTGGAAACCCAGACGCCGTGGTCGCGAAAAAATATTTTTCAACTCTGAAAATCGCGACCACGGCGTCTGGGCTTCCAGGGCTGGGTATTTGCGGGGAAGGGGTAGAGGAAGCGGGAAGGGGGGGCAGGAAGGAGGGCTGGGCGCTAGTTGGCCAAGTCCAACTGCTCCGTAATCTGCGGCCATAGCTGGCCCATGATGTCATCCCACGTCAGAATCCACATCGCTTTATCCTTGTCCGCCTTGCCCACGGCCACGAGCTGCTCGTTGCGAGCGCGCATGTGGTCCAAGGTCTTCTGGACAGTCAACGAGGAGGAAACCGTCAGCGCGGGGCGGGAGAACTCGAGCACTGGAGTGTCCGGTTCGGCGAGGAGCGTATCGCGCACGTGCACGATGCGCGGCACGCGGGAATCCTTCGGGAAGACCAGCACACGCATGATGGACTTGCGGGTGACCAAGTCATGGAGTTCAGCCACCGTAGCGTTGGGGGACAGCGGGACGACCTGGGAGCCGTGCTCGCGAGCCAGCGCGCCAACGGTAGAGGCCTCCAACTCAATTACGCCGGTGATCTGGTTCGCCGAATCATCGTCCAGAGTGCCCGTCTCGCGGGAATGCTCCACCAAGTGGCGCAGGGTATCTGCGTCGTAGCCGGCGGCACCGGCCCTGTCGACGGGCTCCTCGCCAGTCCAGCGCACCATCGCATTCGCCATGTGGTTAATCCACTTCAGAAGCGGGCGGAAGAGCCAGATGAAGCCGCGGGCAGGAACCGCGATGAGCTGCAGCGCGGTCTCCGGGTGGGTAATCGCCCAAGACTTCGGAGCCATCTCGCCGATGACCAGGTGCA
Source organism: Corynebacterium sp. HMSC08C04 (assembly GCF_001807495.1). NCBI lineage: Bacteria > Bacillati > Actinomycetota > Actinomycetes > Mycobacteriales > Corynebacteriaceae > Corynebacterium > Corynebacterium sp. HMSC08C04. The sequence continues at coordinate 199,122 of NZ_KV789205.1, forward strand.
GGAAGGTCACGATGAACAACGCCAAAATAAACGAGACCACGTCGGCCACGCCCAGCGGCAGGCCGAGTGCCTCCAGCGGGGTCATGAGCAGGTGGTGGACCCACGGCTTGGTCACTGCACCCAGCACGAAAGTTGTCGCCGTAATACCCAGCTGCGCGCCGGCGAGCATGATGGTCAGCTCGTTCAAAGAGCGCAAGCCCGAGCGCGAGGTGCGGGAGGTCTCAGCGGTTTCTTCCAAACGGTTGCGGCGCGCGCCCATCATCGAAAACTCGATGATGACGAAGAAGGCCGAGGCGGCGATGATGACAAGCGTGATGAGGAGGTTAAACCACCAAGTATCAGTCATTAGCTCTCCTCCTCCGTTTGATCGGCGTATTCCTCAACGAGCTCCAGTGCCAAGGTCGCCGGCACGTGGCGGTCAATCTCCTCGACACGCAGGTGCAGCTTTCGCACTGGGGCGTCGTCGCGCTCTACCCAGTCATCCGGCTCCGCCTCGAGCTCGATCGTGTACTCCTCGCCCTCCTCAGGCAGCGCGCCGGAGTGGGAAATCAGCAGGCCAGCCACGGTCTCGAAGTCGCCTTCCGGCAGATCGTGGCCGATGGCGCGCTCGATTTCGTCAATCGGTGTATCGCCATCGACGAGCCAGTGGGACTCATCCTGCTCGGTGATTTCCTCGGTCTCTTCGATGTCGTGCTCGTCGCTGACATCGCCCAGGATCTCCTCGGCTAGGTCTTCCATGGTCACGATGCCGACGAAGCCGCCGTACTCGTCGATGACGCAGGCCAGCTTGTCGTTGGCGTCGCGCAACTCGGTCACGACGTCGGGAAGCGGCATGAGCTCTGGCACCACAACGGCGGGCTGCATGATCTCGGTGGCCGCGGTGGCGTCGGGAAGTTGCGTTCCCAGCACGTCGAACAAGTGCACCACACCGATGGGGTTGTGTTCATCGTCGATGATGGGGTAGCGCGTGTGATCCGTGGACATCATCTCGCGAACCTCGCCGATGGTGGTCTGCGGATCGATGACGTCGACGCGGGAACGCGGAATCATCGCGTGCTCGACGTCGTGTTCTGGGAAGTCCAACAGGCGGTCCAACACGAGGTAGGTTGCCTCGTCGATGTCGCCGGCCTCGTGGGAGGCATCCACGATGGACTCGAGATCATCGGTGGTGGCGGAAGAATCCACGTCTTCTACAGGCTCGATGCCGAAGACCTTCAAGATCGCATTCGAGGCGTACTCAAAGAAGTGAATAAGCCAGCCGAAAATGCGCAGGTACCACATGGTGGAGGTGGACAAGAACAACGCCGTCTTCATCGGAGCTGCGATGGTGTAGTTTTTGGGGAATAGCTCCGCAAAAAGCATCGTGGCGATGGTGGAGATGAAAAGTGCTGCCACCGTGCCGATGGTGATGGAAACGCCGGCGGGAATGCCCACGCCGCCCAGCAGCTCACCCAAGCCGCGGCCCACCAGGGGTTCGGCCACATAGCCAATCAGCAGGCCCGTGATGGTGATGCCCAGCTGGGCACCGGAGAGCATGAAGGAGGTGCGCTGGGTAATTTTCAGGGCACGCTCAGCTGTCTTATTGCCCTCGGAAGCCATGGAGCGCAGTTGTGCGCGGTCCACCGACATGAAAGAAAATTCTTGCGCAACGAAGTACGCGTTCGCGACGATAATCAGGCCAATGACCAGAAATCCCGCCAAAATCATAAGGATTGCTTGCACCATGGCCTACCCCGCCTGCCATTCGGTGAGGCGGGGACATCGACTCGGAGGTTCCACTGAAGCTGCCTTTCTATTTATGGGAAACTGCAGAATAGATTACATCCTTCAACGTACCGGTGGGTTATTTAGTTCCTGGCCCAAGCTAGCCTAGAGGGCATGTCTCAAGACTTTGGCCTCTATATCCACGTTCCCTTTTGCTCTTCGCGGTGCGGGTATTGCGATTTCAATACCTATACCCCAGGTGAGCTGGGCGGCGATCTGACCGCCGCATACCTGGACGCCCTCGAGTGCGAGCTGGGCATGGCGGCGCAGCAGGTGGGAAGGCCGGCGCAGACCGTATTCATCGGCGGCGGCACGCCTTCGATGTTGGGCGCCGAGGGGCTTAGCCGCATTCTGGCCCGCGTGAAAGAGACTTTTGGTTTGGCCCCAGGGGCGGAGGTGACCACGGAATCGAATCCGGAGTCGACGGACCCGCGCTATTTCGAGCAGCTGCGCGAGGCGGGGTTTACGCGCATTTCGCTGGGCATGCAGTCGGCGTCGGATAGCGTGCTGCGAGTGCTTGAGCGTGCGCATACCCCGGGCCGGGCTTTCGACGCCGCGCGTGAGGCCCGCGCCGCAGGTTTCGAGCACGTAAACCTGGACATGATCTATGGCACGCCCACGGAGACTGACGACGACGTGCGGCTTACCCTTGACCGCGTTCTCGAAACGGGAGTCGACCACGTCAGCGCGTATTCGCTCATCGTAGAAGACGGCACCCGGATGGCGCGCAAGGTGAAAAAGGGAATCTTGCCTGCACCCGACGAGGACGTGCTGGCAAGGCGCTATGAGGCCGTCTCTGCGACGCTCGAAGCGGAAGGCTTCGAGTGGTACGAGGTTTCCAACTGGGCCAAGCCCGGCGGCGAATGCGAGCACAACCGCATCTACTGGGTCGACGGCAACTGGTGGGGCGCGGGCCCTGGCGCGCACTCGCATTTGAACGACGAGCGCTTTTATAACGTGAAGCTGCCGCGCCGCTACATCGAGATGCTAGGCCGCGGCGAGTTGCCGGTGAAGGAACGCGAGGTTTTAACCGAGGTCGAGCGGCACACCGAAAAGATCATGCTCGGTTTGCGCTTGCGCGAGGGCATTCCGGCTGGCTGGCTGGCTCCGGGTGCGGAGCCGGTCATCGCGGACTACATCTCCCGTGGGTTGCTGCAGCGCGCCGGCGACCGGCTGTGCTTGACCAAGCCGGGGCGCCTTTTGGCAGACGGCATCATCACCGACTTGTTGGTTGCCGAGGAAGCTTAAAGGCCACGGCGAAGGTAGGTAACATAGGGCGCATGTCCAATTCCACTGATGCTCGCCGCCGCGAGGTATTGCGCGCCATTGTGGCGGACTATATTGCCTCCCAGGAACCCGTGGGGTCCAAGACCCTGCTGGAGCGCTATCACCTGGGCGTTTCCTCCGCCACCATCCGCAACGATATGGCGGTGTTGGAATCGGAGGGCCTGATTGCTCACGAGCACACCAGCTCCGGGCGCGTGCCCACGCAGAAGGGTTACCGCCAGTTCGTCGATTCGCTGCACGACGTAAAGCCTTTGTCTGCGCCGGAGCGCCGTGCCATGCTGACCTTCTTGGAAGGCGGCGTCGACCTGGAGGATGTACTGCGCCGCAGCGTGCAGCTGCTTGCTCAGGTGACCAAGCAGGCGGCGGTGGTGCAGATGCCCAACCTCAAGGTTTCGCGCGTGAAGCACTGCGAGGTCGTGGCGCTTTCGCCAGTGCGCCTGTTGTTGGTGCTCATCACGGATAACGGGCGCGTCGATCAGCGCAACGTCGAGCTGGACAGCATCATCGACCCACTGCAGACCGCACGCCTACGCGACGTCCTCAACAACGCCTTGGAGGGCAAGACGCTAACCGACGCCTCGGTGGAACTTGCCAGCCTCGTCGAAACCTCCCCGCTGGACATCCGCCCGCACGTGCTCAATGCCGCCACGACTCTCATCGAGACGTTGGTGGAGCGCCCCTCCGACCGCCTGATCATGGCTGGTACCTCTAATCTCACGCGTATCGCGCGAGACTTCCCAGAAGGGCTGCCCTCGCTCATCGAGGCTCTCGAAGAGCAGGTCGTGGTGTTGAAGCTTTTGGCTCGCGTGCCGGATTTGGGCAACGTCTCCGTCGTCATCGGTGAGGAGAATGAGGAGGACAAGCTGCGGCAGGCATCCGTCGTCGCCACTGCGTACGGCGCCGGCAATGAAACGTTGGGCGGCCTTGGCGTTGTAGGCCCGACCTATATGGATTATTCGGGAACAATCTCGAAGGTTGGCGCTGTTGCACGCTATGTAAGCGAAGTTCTGGCCGGCGAGTAAGCTGGCACGGAAAACTTTTCCCAGTGACTCTAATTTTAGATAAGGACTTTCATTAAGTGGCTCGTGACTATTACGGCATCCTTGGTGTAGAAAAATCCGCAACCGACGCCGAAATTAAGAAGGCCTACCGCAAGCTCGCCCGCAAGTATCACCCGGACGTTAACCCGGGCGATGAAGAGGCGGCGGAGAAGTTCCGCGAGGCCTCCCTCGCGCAAGAGGTGCTCCTGGATCCGCAGAAGCGCCAAATCGTTGACATGGGCGGCGACCCAATGGAAGAGCGCGGCGCTGCCGGCGGCGGCTTCGGCGGTGGTTTCGGTGGCGGCGGCCTAGGCGACATCTTCGCTGAGTTCTTCGGCGGTGGAGCAGGTGGCTCCCGCGGCCCGCGCTCGCGCGTGCAGCCGGGCAATGACGCCCTGCTGCGCACCACCATTAGCCTGGAAGAGGCCTATTCCGGCCTGAAGAAGCAGGTCACCGTCGATACCGCTGTGCTCTGTGACCGCTGCGAGGGCACGGGTTCTGCCTCCAAGTCCAAGCCAGTTACCTGTGATGGTTGTGGCGGCATGGGCGAGGTTCAGGAGATGCAGCGCAGCTTCCTGGGCAACGTTATGACCTCCCGCCCGTGCCCGAAGTGCCAGGGCTTCGGTGAAGTCATTACTGATCCTTGTAACCACTGTGGTGGCGATGGCCGCGTGAAGAAGCGCCGCGATCTCACCGTAAATATCCCGGCCGGCATTGGTGATGGCATGCGCATCCGCATGGCTTCCCAGGGCGAGGTCGGCCACGGCGGCGGCCCGGCGGGCGATCTTTATGTGGAGGTTTCCACCAAGCCGCACGCCGTCTTTGAGCGCAACGCCGACGACCTACACCTGACCGTGCGCGTGCCGATGGTCGATGCTGCACTGGGCACCAACTTCACCATCGATCAGCTAGATGGCGAGGAGCTCAACATCGACATCGAGCCAGGCACCCAGCCGGGCGAGTCCATCAAGGTCGAGGGCAAGGGCATGCCGCGCCTGCGCACCGATGGCTTTGGCAACCTGTTTGCCCACGTCGATGTCGTGGTTCCGAAGGAGCTCGACAAGAAGACCCGCGAGCTGCTCGAGAAGGTCCGCGATTCCCGCGACGAGGGCGCCCGCGTGCGCGAGTCCGGCGACGGACAGGAAGAATCCTTCTTCTCCCGTATCCGAGATAGGTTCCGCCGTTAATGTCTCTGCCCGTCTTCATTCATCCTGATCTCTCGTTGGCTAGCGTTGGCGAGCCGGTGGGGCTCGAAGGTCCCGAGGGCCGCCACGCGGTGACGGTCAAGCGCCTTAGCGTAGGGGGGCGGCTCAAACTCATCGACGGCACGGGCACCGCCGCCCTGGCCACCATCCAGTCCGTTTCGGGCAAGGATCATTTGGCCGCGCTTGTCGACGCCGTGACTTTTGCGCCCGAGCCCAACCCCCGCGTTGTGGTGGTTCAGGCCATTCCGAAGTCGGAGCGCTCGGAGCTCGCGGTGGACCTTGCCACCCAGGCAGGCGCCGATGAGATCATCGCTTGGCAGGCAGATCGCTGCGTGGCCAAGTGGGATGGAAAGAAGGCGCCGAAGGCGCTCGCGAAGTGGGAGTCGGCGGCGGTTGCTGCCGCGAAGCAGTCCCGCCGCGACCGCATCCCGCAGGTTACTGGCCCCCTGACCACCCCGCAGCTGGCCCAGCTGATTTCCGGGCAGACCGCCTACGTGCTGCACGAGGAAGCCACCGACTCTATTCGGGATGTTCCGCTGGAGGGCACCATTTATCTCCTTGTCGGACCCGAAGGCGGAATCGGTGCCGAGGAGCTGGAGCGCCTGCAAGCCCATCCGGTTAAGTTGGGGCCGGAGGTGTTACGCACGGCGTCGGCAGCCATGGTGGCCCTTGCCGCAATCGGCGTGCGCACCGCACGCTGGTAGCCTGTTGGGGTGCCTATTATCACCAAGAAGTTTGAGCTTGACTCCGTCTACGTCGCGACCGTACTCGGCAACGCTGACGATAACCTGCGGGTGCTCAACAACCTACTGGACGCAGACTTCTTCGCGCGCGGAACCACGGTCACAGTAACCGGACCTGACTATGAGGTGGCCCGCGCCGCGAAGGTGCTCGACGAGCTCGAGGCGATTGCCCGCCGCGGCCATCACGTCAGCACCGATACCGTGAAACACACCGTGGACATGATTGCGGTGGAAGCGCCGCAATCGGTCTCCGCGGCGATGGCGGCGGACATCGTGCGCCGCCGTGGCAAGTCCGTGCGCCCAAAGACGGTGGGCCAATCCGAGTACGTCCAGGCCATTGATGACAACACCGTGGTCTTCGGCATCGGCCCCGCAGGCTCTGGCAAGACCTACCTGGCGGTGGCGAAGGCCGTGCAGGCCCTGCAGGCCAAGCAGGTCTCGCGCATCATCTTGACCCGCCCAGCAGTTGAGGCCGGCGAAAAGCTGGGCTTTCTGCCCGGCACGCTAAATGACAAGATCGACCCGTACCTGCGCCCGCTTTACGACGCTCTGCGCGACATGATGGATCCAGAGATGATCCCGAAGCTCATGGAAGCCGGCATTATTGAGGTCGCCCCGCTGGCATACATGCGTGGCCGCACGCTCAACGACGCCTTCGTCATCCTCGACGAGGCCCAAAACACCACGCCGGCGCAGATGAAGATGTTTTTGACCCGCCTGGGCTTTGGATCGAAGATCGTGGTCACCGGCGATGTCTCGCAGGTGGACTTGCCGCGTGGCCAGGTCTCTGGCCTGCGCTTGGTGCGCCGCATCTTGGACGGCGTGCAGGATATTCACTTTGCGGACCTGGGCTCGAGCGACGTCGTCAGGCACCAGCTGGTCAGCCGTATCGTGAATGCTTATGATGCTGCTGAAGCCGCAGCGCAAGCGGATAAGGAGAACTAAATGTCCATCGAATTCATCAACGAGTCCGGCTTCGACGGCGTCAACGAGGAGATGCTCATCGACGTCGCCTCTTATGCCTTCGGCGCCATGGACATCAACCCGGATGCCGAGTGCACGATCACCGCAGTGGACTTGGATACCATCGCGGACCTGCACGTGCGTTGGATGGACCTCGAGGGGCCAACCGATGTTATGAGCTTCCCGATGGATGAAATCACCCCAGGCGCACTGGGCGCGCGTCCCGACGCCCCCGAGATGGGACCGTCCATGCTGGGCGATATCGTGTTGTGCCCGGAGTTCGCGCTGCGCCAGGCCGATGCCGCCGGCCACTCTCTGGGCCACGAGCTTGCGCTGTTGACGGTGCATGGCTGCCTGCACCTTTTGGGCTATGACCACGCCACCCCGGCAGAGGAAAAGGAAATGTTCAGCCTGCAGAACGAGCTGCTGGCGGACTGGTACGACAACCTCGCCGCCCGCGGGGTGAGCTACCAGCCGAAGCCGTCTGGCCCCAAGGCCTTCCCCGACGCGGCCGAGCGCGCCAACCTTGACAAAGAGGTCCCCGGCGGTGGAATCCCGGCGGTGGGCGAGCCACAGGAAAATTAATTTCCCCGTTTCGTTGGTGACGTGTTGCGTTACGTTGCACAATAGACGGCATGAATATTCTGTCGATCCAGTCTCACGTCACCTTCGGCCACGTTGGCAACTCCGCCGCAGTATTCCCGCTCCAGCGCGCGGGCCACGAGGTATGGCCGGTGCACACGGTGAACTTCTCCAACCACACCGGCTACGGTGATTGGGGCGGGCCGATGCTTCCGGCATCGGATGTCACCAGCATTATCGACGGCATCGAGAAGCGCGGCGCCTTTGAGAAGATCGACGCAATCCTCTCTGGCTACCAGGGCGGGCCAGACATCGCCGGCGCAATTATCGATGCCGTTAACCGCATCAAGGCCGTCAACCCCAAGGCTTTGTACGCGTGCGACCCAGTCATGGGCAACGCGAAGTCGGGCTGCTTTGTCTCAGATGAGATTCCGCCGCTGCTGCGCGATAAGGTCGTGCCGGTGGCTGACATCATCACCCCGAACCAGTTTGAATTGGGCTACTTGACTGGCCACGAGGTTGGCACCTTGGAACAGACCCTGGAGGCGGTGAAGGCTGCGCAGGAGATTGGTCCGAAGACCGTGCTGGTCACCTCGGTAAAGCGCCCGGAGACCCCTGAGGACACTATCGAGATGCTCGCCGTGGACGGTGACCGCGCCTACATCGTTGCCACCCCGCACCTGCCGTTCAAGCGCAACGGCTCCGGCGACGTGACTGCCGCGCTGTTTACCGGCCACTACGTCGAAACCCACGATGCGAAGCTCGCGCTCAAGCGCACCGCGTCTTCGGTGTACGACTTGCTACACAACACTTATGAGGCAGACTCGCAGGAGCTGCAGCTCATTGAGTCCCAGGACGTGTTTGCGAATCCGCAGCTGCAGTTCCAGGTCGAGGAGCTTTAGCGCACCCGCCCCACGCCTTTGGGCAAATACCCAGACCTGGAAATACAGCTTTCTGGTGGATTGCGGGGCGTCGGCAAGCGCGGCGAAAAGCGAACAGGAGGTCTGGGTGCCCAGCCCTGGGAATTTGACCATCTTGGCCGCAGTTGCCGCGCGCCAGCACCTACCGCCGGTTAAAAGTAAGGCATGGACAACGCATTACTTTTTGACACAATCGACGCCCACCTTATTGACCTTCGCCAACTATCCAACGAAGACCCGCGCTGGCTGCAGCTGCACCACGGCAAAATCGTGCGCGCGGCCTGGTGCTTCGCGCTGCCGAAGCAATTCTGGAACCGGCTCAAACCCTGGGAACGCGACATAGCGCGGGTGTATATCCACGCACGGACCGTGCATAAAGCCGTGTTGATCGGAAAGCCCGCCGCTCTGATACACGGCGTTCCCACCATTAGTCGCCCCACCGAATACCCAGCAGTGCTGCCCTCGGGCTCGGTGCCGCAGAAATCCAAGGGGCATTTCTTCGCTTATAAAGCCGCCCGCCTGCACGGGCAAACCACTACGGTCCACGGCATTAAGCTCACCTCGCTGGAGCGTACCGCGATTGACATGGCCCGCCTGCACGGCTTCGAAGAAGGGCTGGTCGCCGCGGATTATGTGCGTGCACAGGTGGGCCGCCGTCGCATGCAGGATACGTTGGGCGCGCTGGGCCGCGTCAAGGGCGTGGCGACGGCGCGCGCCGTGGTGGCCGCGGCCGTGGTTGATTCTGAGTCGCCGTGGGAGTCCTACGCCCGCGCGTTGTTGCTGCGTGCGGGCATAAACGTGCGCCCGCAGTACATAGTGGGCAAGTACCGCGCTGACTTGGCAATTGACGGCTGGTTGCTCATTGAAATTGACGGCGATGTCAAATACCAAGACAGGCCTGTGGAGGCGATTCGCGCGGAGCACCGCCGCCAGAAGGAGCTGCTCAACATGGGTTATGTGGTCCTGCGCTTTAGCCCTGAGGAGTTGCGCGCCCGGCCGGAGGAGTTTGTCGCGACGGTGCGCCGAATGTTGGCGATGGGCCCGAGGCGCGCGGCATAGATACCCAGCCCTGGAAACCCAGAGGTCCTGTTCGCGTTTCGCCACGCGTGCCGACGTCGCGCAATCCACCAGAAAGCTGCATTTCCAGCCCTGGGTATTTGCGAGACGAGAACGCCGGTGAAGAGGCCCACGGGCAGCCTCAAACGCGTATGTACTACTGTGACGCGGCTGGGCTATGATGACTAGCAATGAGTACCGATTTTGACGCCGCCTTTGAGAACCTTCCCGCCGATGGGGAGGCGCTGGACTATACAGAATTCACCGACACGCCACAGGGCTTCCGCTCTGGCTTCGTGTCCTTCGTAGGCCGCCCAAACACGGGCAAGTCGACTCTCACCAACGCGCTGGTGGGGCAGAAGATCGCCATCACCGCGAACCAGCCCGAGACCACCCGCCACCCCATCCGTGGCTTGGTACACCGCGAAGACGCCCAAGTTATCGTCGTGGATACGCCGGGCCTGCACCGCCCGCGCACGCTGCTGGGCGAGCGTCTCAACGAGGTAGTCAAGGACACTTATGCCGATGTGGATGTTATCGGCCTGACTATCCCTGCCGATGAAAAGATTGGCCCGGGTGACCGCTGGATTCTGGAAAACGTCCGCAAGGTAGCGCCGAAGACCCCAATCATCGGAATCGTGACCAAGCTGGATAAGGCCAGCAAGGATCAGGTCGGCGCGCAGCTTTTGGCGCTGCACCAGCTGCTCAGCGAGGAGAACCCCGACGCCGTGGTCATCCCGGTTTCGGCCACCCAGCGCGTACAACTGGATGAGCTGACCCAGGTGATCATCGATCACCTGCCAGAAGGTCCGAAGTTCTACCCCGATGATCACATCACCGACGAAGAGCAGGAAAAGCGCATCGCTGAGCTCATCCGCGAGGCCGCACTGTCTGGTTTGAAAGACGAGCTGCCGCACAGCGTGGCCGTCGAGGTTGATGAGATGCTGCCCGATGAGACTCGCCCCGACGTTATGAACGTCCACGCGGTGCTTTACCTGGAGCGCCCAGGCCAAAAGCGCATCATCGAGGGCAAGGACGGCCGCCGCTTTACCCGCATCGTGGGCACCGCCCGCAAGGAGATCATCCAGCTGCTGGGCCAGAACGTCTACCTTGACCTGCGCATCAAGGTACTCAAGAACTGGCAGTCTGACCCGAAGATGCTGGGCCGTCTCGGCTTCTAAAACCCAAGGCTTAAAAATCTAGGTATGCCAAGGGAGAATTTTCGCGACCGCGCCTTGGTCATCCGCAGCTATGACTTCGGCGAGGCCGACCGCGTTATCGTGCTGCTTACCCGCAGCCATGGCTTGGTGCGCGCGGTTGCCAAGGGCGTACGCAGGGCGAAGTCGCGTTTTGGTTCGCGCCTCCAGCCCTTTGTAAACCTGGATGTGCAGCTGTATCCCGGCCGGAATCTATACACGATTTCGCAGGCCGACACCGTGGACTTTTTTGGCGCCGCCATCATCGGAGATTATGAGCGCTATACCGCCGCCTGCGCCGCACTTGAATCCGCCGAACGCCTGGCTTTTGCGGATTCTGACCAAGACCCATACCTTTATAACGCCTTGGTCGCCACGTTGCAGCGCCTGCAGCACGACGATCCGCTCCTGACGCTGGACCAATTCCTACTTCAGGCAATGGCGCATGCCGGCTGGGCGCCGGGGCTTTTCGATTGCGCGCAGTGCCAGAAGCCCGGCCCGCATCATGCTTTCCACCCGGCCGTTGGCGGCGCGATGTGCCACGAGTGCCGCCCGCCAGGCGCCGCCGAGGTGGACCCGGAGACGTTGCATCACATGTGGTTGCTTGCGCATGGACACCCCACGAGCCCTACCTTTGAGCAGCGCGGGGAGGCGCATCAACTCATCCGCGCGCATCTGCAGTGGCATTTGGAACGCAAGGTTACCGCGTTAGGGGTCATGGACCAGTAAGATAAGGCGCGTGATTACGCCAGATCCGAACCGAGTTTTAAACCCGCCTGCCATCCCTCAGGAGTTTCTGCCCCAGCACATTGCGCTGGTCATGGACGGAAACGGCCGTTGGGCCGAGGAGCGTGGCATGAAGCGCACCGAGGGGCACCGCCGTGGTGAGGCAGTGCTTCTCGACGTCGTCGATGCCTGCCTTTCCATGAACATCCCGTACCTTTCGGCTTATGCCTTTTCCACGGAAAATTGGCGCCGCAGCCCCGAAGAAGTGCGCTTTTTGATGGCGTTTAACCGCGATGTGCTGCGTCGCCAGCGCGAGTGGCTTAACGAGAAGGGCGTGCGTGTGGTCTGGGTGGGCCGCCGCCCGCGCCTGTGGCGCTCCGTCATCAAGGAGCTCGAGACCGCACAGGAGCTGACCAAGGACAATACGCGCATGACGCTGGCGATGTGCGTGAACTACGGTGGGCGCGCCGAGCTTGTCGACGGCGTTCGCAAGCTCGCCGATCAGGTGGCCAAGGGTGAGTTGAAGCCGAGCGCGATTAACGAGGCGTCGCTAAGCGCTGCGCTTTATGATCCCACCATGCCGGATGTGGATCTATTCCTGCGCCCGTCGGGGGAGAAGCGCACGTCGAACTTCCTGCTGTGGCAGTCGGCATACGCGGAGATGATCTACCAAGACAAGCTCTTCCCAGATTTCACTCCGGAGGACTTGTACGCCGCGGTAGAAGAATACGCGCGGCGGGATCGTCGTTTCGGCGGTACAAAATAGCTAAAGCTATTTGTTACGTGGTGCTGCCTAGTTCGCGCGGCAATTGGAGCAGATGCCGAAGATTTCGGCATCGTGGCCGGTTAGCTCAAAGTCGTGCTCGGCAGCCACGTTGGATGCCCACTGCTCGATGGGGCCGCCGTCGATTTCCTCGGTGCGGCCGCACTTGGTGCATACCAAGTGATGGTGGTGGTTAGCGGATTCGCAGTGGCGGTAGAGCGTTTCGCCCGAAGGCATGTGAAGCGCGTCCACTGCATCAATATCGGAGAGGGATTGCAGGGTGCGGTAGACCGTGGTCAGGCCTACTTTGTGCTCGCGGTCTTGCAACGCCCGGTGAATGTCTTTTGCCGAGGCGAACTTATCTAGTTCACGCAGAACCTCGACGACAGCGGTGCGTTGCTTGGTGTTGCGAGCCCCAAGCTTAGGGATGCTTTCATGGAGAGCCATGACCGCTAGTTTATCAATTAGTTTCCAATAAAGTTAACGGTTAAACAGTGCTGCAGCCTGCTCCAACAAAGGAAGCACCTCGGGAGAGGCCAGCGAGTAGCGCACTTCGCGGCCTGAACGCTTGGAATCGACGATTCCGGCATCTTTTAGTACGCGCAGGTGTTGGCTGATTAGCGGCTGGGATTTGCCGGTGGCGGCCACCAGCTCGTGAACGTAGTGATCGTGGCGGTTAAGGGCTAATACCAGGGTGATGCGCAGGGGTGAATCTAAAGCGCCAATGATGCGGGTAGCGGCGTCGATGTCGAGTGTGTGAAGCGCCGTGGAGGGCTGCGTCATGCAGATCACCTTCAATCCAATTTCTGTTAATCGCTTGAAACAGTACGATACCCCACATCTTGCACAGTGTTGTATAAAATACAAAATTTATTTTCACCCCTCCGCCCACAGGCGGAAGGAGGCAGGATAGACTAGGAACATTGTTCACGGCTGTCCCTTAACAGAGGAGTCTTTTTTAACCATGGCAAGCGTCATCGATACCGTTGTAAGCCTGTGCAAGCGCCGCGGATTGGTCTACCAGGCAGGTGAGATCTACGGCGGTTCGCGCTCTGCGTGGGACTACGGCCCCCTCGGTGTGGAGCTGAAAGAAAACATCAAGCGCCAGTGGTGGCGCCACATGGTGCAGTCCCGCGAGGACGTCGTGGGTGTTGATACCTCCGTCATCCAGCCGCGCCAGGTCTGGGTTTCCTCCGGTCACGTTGAGGTCTTCACCGATCCGCTGGTGGAGTCCCGCCACACGGGCAAGCGTTACCGCGCTGACCACCTGCTGGAGGCATACGAGGAAAAGCACGGCCACGAGCCTGCAAACGGCCTAGCAGACATCAACGATCCTGAAACCGGCCAGCCGGGTGACTGGACCGAGCCGAAGGCATTCTCCGGTCTGCTCAAGACCTACCTGGGACCGGTTGATGATGAGCAGGGTCTGCACTACCTGCGTCCGGAGACCGCACAGGGCATCTTCGTTAACTTCAAGAACGTGATGACTTCCGCTCGTATGAAGCCGCCTTTCGGCATCGCGAACATCGGTAAGTCCTTCCGTAACGAGATCACCCCGGGCAACTTCATCTTCCGTACCCGCGAGTTCGAGCAGATGGAGATGGAGTTCTTCGTCAAGCCGGGCGAGGATGAGCAGTGGCACCAGTACTGGATTGATGATCGCTACAACTGGTACGTGGACCTTGGCATCAAGGAAGAAAACCTGCGCCTGTACGAGCACCCGAAGGAGAAGCTGTCCCACTACTCCAAGCGCACTGTCGACGTCGAGTATGCATTCGGCTTCACCGGCTCCAAGTGGGGCGAGCTCGAGGGCGTGGCTAACCGCACCGACTATGACCTTTCGGTTCACGCGAAGGGCTCCGGCGAGGACCTGTCCTACTACGACCAGACCACCGAGGAGCGCTGGGTGCCATACGTCATCGAGCCGGCAGCCGGCCTAGGCCGTTCCATGATGGCCTTCTTGGTCGATGCATATGACGAGGAAGAGGTGCCAAACGCCAAGGGCGGCACCGATAAGCGCGTGGTCCTGCGCCTGGACCGCCGCCTTTCCCCGGTCAAGGTTGCAGTTCTGCCGTTGTCCAAGAAGGAAGAACTGTCCACCCCGGCCCGCGAGCTGGCTGCCAAGCTGCGCCAACACTGGAACGTTGACTTTGACCTCTCCGGTGCCATCGGCCGCCGCTACCGTCGTCAGGATGAAATCGGCACGCCTTTCTGCGTGACCTACGATTTCGATTCCCTGGAAGACGGCGCAGTTACCGTCCGCGAGCGCGACACCATGGAGCAAGAGCGCGTCAAGCTCGACGAGCTCGAGGCATACCTGGCCGCCCGCCTCATCGGCTGCTAAAGGCCAAGTAAAGAAGAAAGTAGCGATGCAATACACCAGCTGGGACCGCACTGACAGCCAAAAGCCTGTCCTGCTGAAGGAGGATGGGCCCCTGGCCTTCGGCGTCTTTTCTGCAGATCAGGCAGAAATTGACGGCGAGGTTTGGCAGCTTGCGGCGGACCCGAAAGAAGGCGCCACGGCCCGCGTGGATGGCCGCGTCTATACGCTGCAGGGCCCGCTGGGCCGCGCCAAGCGCCTAGAGGCGGATGCCGCTGGCCGCGCGTTTTCCTTCATCAATGAAAACGGCGGCGACTGGATCGTTGAAGACGCCGCCGGCCACAAGGTCGCGCAGTTTTCGGCAAAGAATTCCGGCGTGCGCAAGGCCATCTTGGAGTTCGACGCGGAGCCCGAGGCGGCCGCACTGAACGACGCCGAGATCATCGCCTTGAGCTGGTTTACCCGTCTCATTCTGGAGGCCAAGACCCGCGGCATGGCGGTGCCCGTTATTGCCACGCTGGGGCTTGCCTCCTTGGTGGCGTTGCTTTCCCTTTTCGTGTTCTAGGCATTTAGCGATATTCGTGAGTACAGAACACCGGCATTGGACGTGGGCCGAAGATTGCCTGCGTGATGAAGAGGGCACCGTATGGGCCACGGTGCGCGCTGACGTGCTGAACGTCAATGAATCCCAGCTGGCTGCGGCGCAGGAGCGCATTTTGCTGGAGCACTCCATCGACAGCGGCAGTCGCCATTTCTGGGTGCGCGGCACGGCCACCACGGGTGAGACTCTGCACGTGGGGCAGCAGGGCGTATCAATCAGCCATATGCAGGCCAAGTGCATGGGCCGTGAGTACACGCTGGATAGGCCTAATCCTTTCCGCAGGGAGCGCCGCATTTATGACGCTTCCGGAAACGAGATTATCCGCACGCGCCCCACTTTTAAGGGTGTGCTGGAGATTACGGATATGCGGCCGCAGCAGGTGCCGGACGTCGACGCCGCGTTTTTAACCTATTGCTGCGCGCTTGTCGACGCCCCGAAGCGCCGGCGGATCTAGAAGGAACCGCCGCGGAAGCCACCGCCCCCGCCGCCGGAGTTTCCGCCGAAACCGCCGCCAAATCCGCCGCCGAAACCACCGCCAAAGCCACCATGGCTGTGGCCGCCGCCGAGCATCTGGCCGATGACCATGCCGGTGATGATGTCTCCCGCGGTGGAGCCGGCAGACTGGACCTGCTGGCGGCGCTGATAAGAGTTGATGTCCTGCTGCGCGGTTCGCGCCGCATTTTGTGCGGCGTTAGCGGCTTGGCGGGAGGCGTCGATGGCGTTGCGCAGATCGGAGTTTTTCAGCTGCATGGCTTGGGCGTGCAGGCGTTTGGCGTCGGCAAGCTGGGTGCGGGCGGTGGCACCCACCACGCGGCCGCGGGTGGAGATGACGTCCTCGGCGGCCTGGATTGCGGCCTGCGCGGAGTGCATCTGCTGGTTGTACAGGTCGAGCTGGCGGGCACGGGTGGCGGTGGCCTCACGCACGGCGTCGAGGCGCTCGTCGAGCTCCGAGTCGATGGTGGTTAGCGCGGTGTAGTGGACGAGTGGGTCGCTGGCCTGGCTGGCCTCCGCCTCCGTAACGGCCGCCTCGGCGCGGGTGGCTACGTCTGCAAGTGCCTGCCAATCGGCCTCAGTGCCAAGCTTTTTGCCTTGCTGCTCCAACTGGCGGGCCTCGTCTGCCTCGCCGCGGACTTCAGCGATGAGCGCGGCGAGATTTGTCTTGGCGGCCGCGAGGTTGGACTCGGCGTGCTCGACGCCGGAAAGGAGGCGGTCTGCCACCTCGATGGCGTGCTCGGCCTCGCGGATGAGGCCCACCAGGCCGCCTTGCTGGCCGGCAGGTGCCGCGGCGAGTTCGCGGCCTCGGTCGAGCTGCTTTTCCGCCTCGCCCACGGAGATTTCTGCCATGTGCGGGTTATCGGCGATGGAGTCCAGCGCGCCCGGGTGGTCTTGCTGCAGTTGTGCCAGAATCTGCTGGGCCTGCGGGATGCGGGCGCGCACGTCCACGCTGCGGCGCGTGAGTTCGTCCAGTTTGGAATCGGCGTTGATCAGCAGATCGCGCATGGCGGCGAAATCCGCGGCTTGGGCATCCAAGGCATCATCGGCCTGGCCACACGAGGAGACGATCTCGATGAGCATCTGGCGGCGCTCGGCCTCGGATTCTGGCGCGGCGTCGTTAAGCCAGCGCTGCATAGCAAAGGCCTTCTGCAAGGTGGAGGTGGAGTGGTTCATCGCGCGGGTAAAAGGACGCGTGCGCTCGGGGCCGAACTCGGCGGTGGCGATGTCGAGCTCCTCCTTGCCGCGGCGAATGGACTCATCGGTAGAGACCAGCTCCTCGCGCGCCAAGGATTCGAGCGTTGCGGTATCAAGCTTATTCAGCGAGTTCGTATCGCCCGGCTCGATGGCGCGCGCTGACTTGAGCGTCTCCGCGGAATCTTTCTTGGTCTTGCGGCGGCCTGCCAACCATATGCCGCCGCCGGCCAGCGCCAGGGCACCGGCACCGCCGGCTAGCCAGCCGGCACCTGAACCAGAATCAGCGGAGCTAGAACTTGAAGAACCCTTCCCGCGGCCCGAGGCAGCTGCGACTAACTCCAAAGCAGAACCGCCGAAGTCATCGTCTGCCAGGCGTGCTGAAGCGGCTTCATACATGGCATTCAGCCGACTTTTTGGCCAGGCCCCACCCGTTTGCACGCCGACCTTGCGGTCTTCGACGGAGACAACATAAATGGCGGAGTTCGGGCCCTTGGAGGTGACGAATTGCTGCGCGAAGTCTTCCGCGGAGCCAGACAGAGTCTTTTCAAAGACTACGTAGAGCACTAGGCCCTCGTTCTTCTGCAGCGTCTTGATTTCATCTTCCAGCTGGTCTTTTTCCTCAGCGGAGAGCACCCCAGAGTTGTCAGTGACCTTAGAAGTAATGCTTGAGGGGGCAGCCTGCGCTAGCACCGCCGGCGCGTTGCTGTGGGGTGGTGTTGCTGCAAAAGCAGTAGGCTGCGATAGCCCTACGATGAGTGCCGCTAGGGCGGCTGAACCGATACGCGCAGAAGAAGTCATGCCCACCAGAATACCGTTAGGCTAGTGCAAATGAGACGCGTTAGCTGCTGCAGGAAAGCACGGAAATTCCGGGAAAAGATTGCCCAGAAATTTAATCTGATGGAGTCTGAAGCGCAGGCAATCATCGTGCTCGGTGCGGCTCAATACGATGGCAGGCCCTCGCGCATCCTGCAGGCGCGCCTCGACGAGGCCCGCCGCATTGCGGTTGCTATACCGGGCGTGCCCATCGTTACCGTCGGCGGCAAGTTGCCCGGGGATCGCTTCACCGAGGCAGAAGTCGGCGCCAAGTACCTTAGTGGCCACGCCACTGTGTTGCCCGTGCCGGAGGGCAACGACACCGTGGAATCCCTGCGCGCCATCCGCCGCAGGCATGGCTTCGAGCGCGTCATCATCGTGACCGACCCGGTGCATCGCTTGCGTGCCTGGCTCATCGCCCGCGACGAGGGGTTTGCGGCACGGGGGGTCGGTGCAGCCGGCTATCCCACGCCCACCTTCGCGCCGCCGTGGTGGCGCTATTTGGCCCACGAGTTGGGTGGCCTGGTGGTCTTCGGCGCGCGGAAGGTACTAGGGGAGGAGCGAGCTGAGCATCTGCGCAGCGGTCTACACCGCATCGAGGCGCTCATCCGCCCGACGCGACGCGCTCGACACGAAGAAATTCGCAATAAAACCGGGAAATAAAGCGCCTTGCCAGCGGCTTTTTGAATGTTTTGCCAGCTATCGCAGGAAATTCCCAGTTGATTTTGGTGGCAAAACCACTTCCTGCTTGCTAGCGTGGTTAATGCAAGTTGCGCATATCGAAAGGAAAACTCATGTTGGACATCATCAACAACGTCTTCAACCTCGTAGCAGACACCCTGCAGGCACTGGTTAACCTGCCTTTCTCCTTCGCTGACAAGCTTTCCAGCGCTTTGTCCAGCAAGTAAGCTCGGACACAGTTAGAGCTCCTGCCCAAGGTTTCCCGTAAAAGGGAGGCTGGGGCAGGAGCTTTTGCATTGCAATGGCAGCCAGACACCCCTACCAGAATCAGAAAAGTACAAGCTCGTTGCGCCTACACTGCACTATGTGAGCTATTCCTATACCCCGCACGACGCCGCCCGCCTCTTCGACGAGAGCCCCAAGGGCTCGGTTTTTAAAAGCAAGTCTGGCCCGGCTGACGCGGATCACCGTGGCGCCTTCGCCCGCGACCGCGCCCGCGTCCTGCACTCTGCTGCTTTGCGACGCCTCGCTGACAAGACGCAGGTGGTTGGCCCCCACGACGGCGATACGCCCCGCACGCGTCTCACGCACTCGCTCGAGGTGGGCCAGATTGCCCGCGGTATCGGCTCTGGGCTGGGGCTTGACCCAGATCTGTGCGACATGGCCGGGCTGACCCATGACATCGGGCACCCGCCGTATGGCCACAACGGTGAGAACGCACTCAACGAGGTAGCGGATATTTGCGGCGGCTTCGAAGGTAACGCGCAGACCCTGCGCATCCTTACCCGCCTGGAGCCGAAGGTGGTCGATGCGGAGGACAATTCTTTTGGGCTGAACCTCACGCGCGCCGCATTGGACGCGGCATGCAAGTACCCGCGGACCAAAACCAATCCGGATGGCAGCGTGAACCGCAAGTATGGTTGCTACGACGAGGACGCCCACATCTTGGCCTGGCTGCGCGAAAGACACGAAGACTCCCGCCCCTCGATGGAGGCACAGGCGATGGATTGGTCCGATGACATTGCCTACTCCGTCCACGACGTCGAGGATGGCATCGTTTCTGGTCGCGTTTCCCTCGCCGTGCTCTGGGACTTGGTGGAGCTGGCTGCCCTCGCGGAGAAAGGCGCCAAAGCTTTCGGTGGCAGTGCGGACGAGCTTCTCGACGCCGCGGATTCCCTGCGTGCCCTGCCCGTCATCCAGCAAGTCAGCGAGTTTGATTCCTCGCTGCGCGCCTATACCACGCTGAAAAAGATGACTTCGGAGCTAGTGGGCCGCTACGTTGGTGCCACGGTGCAAGCCACCCGTGAGGCCAATGGTCCGGAGCTGGTTTTGGGGCGCCAGCAGGGCAACCTTGCCGTGCCAGCGCGCGCGGCAAATGAGGTCAAGCTTTTGAAGACCATCGCGGTGCTCTACGTGATGGATGAGCCGGTGCACTTGGCGCGCCAGGATCGCCAGCGAGAGCGCATCTACCGCGTTTTTGATTATCTTTCCGCCGGCGCACCGGGCGCCCTCGACCCGATGTTCCGCCTGTGGTACAACCGCGCTGAATCGGATGCCGAGCGCCAGCGGGTCATTGTGGATCAGATCGCCTCGATGACCGAGTCCCGTTTGGAGCGGCTAGCGCGCCAGACCGCGGAGTTTTCTGGGTTTATGGGGTAATAGTGCGTGGCCGATACCTCAATCCATAATCCAATCTCTATGCAGCTTCTTAGACGGATTCAGCGTTAAGAGAGGGACTCCCCAAACCTCGTTTTGTTCCGACATTATGGGAACGCCCGGTTCGTGGAAAGCAACCCAGCGCAATGGAAAGTCATTGAATCTGTAAGCGATCCAGCTCGTCGCTGAGAGATACCAGGAATCGGGGTGGAGCGTATGGTTGGCTTTTATCTGTTCCTTGGCTTCCATGAGTTCTATGGAGTGGGAGCCAGACCGCAGCGCCATGCCGACATCGATTCCGAAAATCGAATTGTCAAGTTTCGCGCACCATTCAGGTTGCTAAATAGTGCGCGAAAGTCCCGCAGCTGAAGACTTTTCTTGTCCTTACACGGAGAGATTGTGGACGAGGCGAAGAGAAACCGCCAACGGCGTAGAACGAGGAGCTGACAAATTGACTATCATGCTCATCGTTACAGTTACCAGCTGGAATGTCTCCGTGGCGCTGGGCACCCTGACTCTGGAGGAGACACCTTAAATCCAAGCTCTTGAAGGGCCTTCATCGCCACTGCAGGGTTATCTCGAACGGCAGCTTGTAGCTGAATATCAAACCATGAATTGCGCGAAAGTTTCAGAGCCTTCTCCCAACCTTCATTTCTCTGAAAGCCGCACTCTTCAATCGTGAAATACAAGAAGTCTTCGAGTGAAGGCCGAAACCGATGACCGCCGACAGGAATGTGGAGAGCCTTCAGATTTCCGTCTTTGCGAGGGTCATTTTTCTTTGTCTTGCCGTTTTTCATTAGCGCAGGGCTCAACAAGCCGCCGATCCCAGAAAAATGGATATGTGCTGCTGGTGCGCGCTCTTTCTCACGTTCGTATTCAAATTTAATTGCAGATTGAGTGTGAACACGAATCTCGAATGCGCTGTTCCTGACGGTTAAGAACTTCGAATCGCGATCCTGCGTGAGTTTGTATTCCACAACTAGGGCATAAAGATCGCTGCGTTCTGATTCGACTCGCTTTTCTGCTGAGGTTGTTTTCCGTCCGTAGTAGAGCGGTGCTAATACCGACAAAACGAAGATGCCGTTGCTTTCATTGAGTATGAAATCGGCATCTAAATCGTTGTCTGAAACAGGTAGTGCAGCTTTGATCGTTGAATGTACTTCGTCCGCAAAATCTCGTGCTGCGTCCTCCCCGAAGATTCTCGGGTGTGGGTATTCACTCATCGAGGTCGAGCATCATTTCGACACGGCGAAGCTCATCATAAAGCTCACGCTCTTCAAGAGTGAGACATCCCATGGAGGCTAGGTCTCGCAGATCGCGTCGAGTGATTGGTTGTCCCTCTATAGAAGAGTACTTATCCACGAGCTGATGAGTGAGCATTTTTCTACGAGTTTGCAATTCTGAATTGTTTGTTCGACTGATGGTCAATGACATGGTGTACCTCCTCTAATTTGATTATCTCGCAATCTACATGTGGGGTAGACATTGTGAGTTGATGAATTCGAACAAATCTAAGTCCATTCGAAAATCCGAGCTGCGATTCCAGATAAAACTACATTTTAACCGCGTATTCTGGGCCATCGCATTTTCTTTTTATTTGCAGAAATGAGACGTAGACACGGCACCCCTGTTGACTGAAGAGTGAGGTTAGAGTTTTGGTTGGAAGTCTTACTACTTACTGCGCTTTGACTGGTATGGGCAGGTGAACTTGGAGCTCCCAGTGCAAGAAGATCAGCGGAAGAGACGAACGCCGTTGTCCCCGAGCACCTCGAGAACCGCCGCGGTGTCAGTGGTGGACAGCTTCCATGCTGAGGACACGATGGTTTCCACTTTGTGCTCGCGCAGGAAGTCCGCCAAGTCGTCGAGGTTGTGCGGGGCAGTGCAGGTATTGCAGCCACGGATGGTGCCGAGTGCGGAATACAGATCTGCGCGGCTTTCAAGCGGCTGAGTGATTAGAACTTTGGAGAGATTATTCAGCATCGGGGATCTCGCAGAAGGATTCGTAGTGATCGTCGGTGTAGTACCAGACATCGGGGTCGGTTTCGCTGCCGCCGCCGGTGACGATGCGCTTGGCGCCGCGGTGGTTTAGGCCGGGCGAATCCACGGTGTATTCGCGGTAGTAGTTCTTGGACTCTTTGGGCAGTACGCCCTCGTAGTTTCCAAAACGCTTGTTGTCATTATTCGGATGGTCGTAGGGCCCGCCTGCCAAGATATCCTCGGCCGTTTCTTCTGCTTCCTCGGGCAGGGTATCCATCGCGCACGAGGCGTAGTGTCCGGAAAAATTCGCGGCGTTGGATGATGAAGCGGAGCTTGCAGTTGAACTCGTGGACTGCGAGCTACCAGAATCACTGCCAAGGTCGATTCCGAAGTAGCCAGCGGCTGCGACTAAGAGCAAGCTGCCGAGGACGGCTAAGGGCTTCTTCTTGGAGGAGGGGGGATTGGCCATACCCCCATCTTTGCAGGGATTTTCCTGCAATGAAAATCTAGCTAGCACTGGGAAAACACTCGGACCTTCTGCATTTTCCAGGTTTGGCTTTTGCCGCTTTTTGTCTACCCCAAGGGTGGGTAAATTTCTGTTCTTTCCAGCAGCTTTTCCATCTGTAGTTGTTGGGCAACTGCATCTGCACCCCAAGGCAAGCCAGCAACCCACAAGCGGGGTAGTCTTTAGCGCATGGCACAAGGCAGAATTCCGGAGAGCGACATCCAAGCAATCCGTGAACGCGCGCCTTTGGAAGAAATAGTGGGCGAGTATGTACAGCTCAAACCAGCTGGCTATGACTCCTTGAAGGGTCTGTCGCCCTTCAAGGAAGAGAAAACGCCTTCCTTCCACGTGCGCCCGCAACGCGGTTATTATCACTGCTTTTCCACGGGCAAGGGCGGCGATGTTTTTAGCTTCCTGATGGAAATGGAGCAGGTCTCTTTCCCCGAAGCAGTCGAGGCGGTGGCTCAAAAGATTGGCTACCACATCAATTACCAAGGCGGCAGCACCGGCAATCGCAACGAAAAACCTGGCACTCGGCAGCGCCTTATCGCGGCGAACAAGGCGGCCCACCAGTTCTACCGAGAGCAGCTAGAGACCCCGCAAGCAGCCAAGGCGCGCGAGTTCCTACTCGATCGTGGCTTTGGCCGCGAGACCATATATGACTTCGAGTGCGGTTATGCCCCGGAGGGGTGGGACACTGCCACCAAGCACCTTCTGCGCATGGGCTTTTCCTTTGAGGAGCTAGAGGCTGCCGGCATTTCCAAGATGGGCAAGCGCGGGCCTATTGACCGCTTTCATCGGCGCCTGCTGTGGCCCATCAAGGACCTTTCGGGCAACGTCATTGGCTTTGGTGCCCGCAAGCTTTTTGATGATGACAACCTGGGCAAGTACATGAACACGCCTGAGACCATGCTCTATCACAAGTCCAAGGTGCTCTTTGGCTTGGATTTGGCCAAGCGCAACATCGCGGAAGCACACCAAGCGGTGGTGGTGGAGGGCTACACCGACGTCATGGCGATGTATGCCGCGGGCGTGAAGACCGCCGTGGCCAGCTGTGGCACCGCGTTCGGCGGCGATCACCTGCAGGTCCTGCGCAGGTTGATGCTGGATGATTCCTACTTCAATGGCGAGCTCATCTATACCTTCGACGGTGATGAGGCTGGACAGAAAGCCGCCATGCGCGCTTTCCAGGGGGAGCAGTCCTTTACTGGGCAGTCTTTCGTTTCGGTGGCCCCTGATGGCATGGACCCTTGCGATTTGCGCCTGGCCAAGGGCGACGCCGCGGTGCGTGAGCTCATCGCGGACCGCATCCCGATGTTCGAGTTCGTCATCCAGTCGGTGCTTAGCGAATACCGCATCGATACCGCTGAGGGGCGTCTGCAAGCATTGCGTCGTGCGGTGCCCGTGGTGGCACAGATTCGCGATGCCCCGCTGCAGCGTGAGTACGCCCGCCGCCTAGCCGGCTGGGTGGGTTGGCCCAACCCGGAGGAAGTCCTGCAGCAGGTTCAGCAGGAGGCTCGCCGACCTAAGAAAAAGGACAAGAAGGCACGGCTTGCCGACGCCCCGATTAAAGCCGGCACGCCCGCTCCCGCACAACAGAACACTCCGGTCTTCCACGTGCCAAGCCCCCGTGAGACCCACCTGTGGCCGCAGCGGGAGGCCCTAAAGCTGGCCTTGCAGTACCCGGGCCTTGCCGGTTCTTATTTTGACGGGATTACCGCCGATGCGTACTCGAACGAGTCTTACCGCATCATCCGCGAGGCAATCTCTACCGTCGGTGGCGTTGCTGCCGGAGCCAACCTGCCCAGCGTGGAATGGATCGCCGCTGTGGCAGGGGAGATGCTCGATCTCACTGCGCGCAACTTTGTCAGTGAGCTTGCCGTGGAACCCATCAAGGTGGGCGATGAGTCCGATCCCAAAGCTTGGGAGGTCTATGCTGACAGCGTGCTTTCCCGCCTCCAGGAAGCCCGCGTGGGCGACCAAGTAGCCCAAATCAAGGCCCAACTAGGCCGCATGCGCCCTTCCGACGACGAGCAAGCCTATAACTCGCTCTTCGCCGATCTCGTCGCCCTCGAGCAAGCCCGCCGCGAGCTCAACGACAGGGCGTTTCGTGGGCCGCAGCCTAGTTAGTCTTCGGCAGCCTAGCTAGTCTTCGTCGGGCTCGTAGATACGGTCGTGGCCGTCTAGCTGGTTTCCTTTGATGCGGCGGCCGCGGCTTAGATCCTTTACCTCTTTCATGCGGGGTTCTGGATCGAGCTTGTTTGCCACTGCCTTGCGGGTGGCGTTTACTGCGTTCTTGGTGACGGGGGAGTTGATCGCTTTTTCGTATGCGCCCTTGATCTGGTGATAACGCTTGCGGCCGGCCTTGGTGCCAAAGACATAACCTGCGGCGGCGCCTACTACGAATTGGATCATGGTTGGAGTATCTCACCCTTCAGGTAGTGATTTAACGCTAATAACCTCACCCAGCCTACCTGTATCGGTGGTGTAGTGGTGGGTACCCTCATTGATGAAATTTATTGTGACCGCTTCCCAACGCGGGTAAAGCACGATAGCTTAAAGACGTGACCGCTCGATCCTGTCTCTCGCAAGCGGCATCAGCCGCAATAGCCATGGCCGCCCTGACCACGGCCACCATCGGTGTTGTTCCTGTCAGCTCGGATTCGAACGAAGATAAAGTAAGCAGCGTCCGGACCTAAGCTCAACTCAGCTAAGGTCCTCACTTTGCCGCAAAAGATCATCTTTTAGCCGGAAAAATTTAACTTTCTCGCCACCTTATGCAGCTAGCGTTCTGTGCGTTCTTGTCGCTAATTCAATGGAGAAAGTAAATATGGTTCGTCATCGTTATTCGATAGTTGCTACTTCCCGCCGTTCTGTAGCGGCCGCAATTCTGGCAGTGGGTGTAGCGGGTGCAGGCGCACATGTGAATCCTGCGCCGGCTAGTGCACAGCTATCGTCTTCGATGCCAGCGCTTACGGGGGCTGTTACCGGCTCGAGCAGTGGTGCCCCAGCAGTCCAGCATGACGGCGCACCAACCCCAACTCCATTCACCACCGACTACTTGGTTGGCTTTCCTTCCGATGTCTCTTCCTACCAATACGGCGTCTACTGGGAAGTAGTCCGCATGTTTGACCATGTGAAGACCCAGCAGCCAATCATGGATGAGAACCTCGAAAAGGCCATCGCCATCAACAACGCTGCCTCCGATGACCCTGCGTTGATTAAGCGCGCTCAGCAAGATGCTGCTGCTGACACTGATGGAGTGATGCTTGCGGTTTCTGACGCACTGGGTGAGGAGTTTGGCGGCGCTTTCCGCGATGCTCTTGCCGAGCACCGCCTGCCAAAGACGGAGTACCTGTTGGGAAATGGCTACCTAGCTCGTGCGGGCGGACTAGCTAGCTCTACCTTCGCGGAAAAGTACCACTTCAACGTGCGGCGTCCTTTCCAGGTAGCACCCGATGCTATTCACAAGTACAACGACGGTAAGAAGGACTATTACGGCACCACGCCGGCTTTCCCGTCTGGCCATACAAACCAGGCAACGTGGATCACCACGTTGATGGCCCACATGCTTCCGGAGGTCGCACCGCAGCTCGTGCTGCGCGGCGCGGAAGCCGGCAACCACCGCGTGGTCATGGGCGTGCACTATCCGCTCGACGTTATCGGTGGCCGTATGACGGGTCAGGCGGCAGCGGCCGACCGTCTCAACGATCCACGTATGCACGATGCGCTTGACCAAGCAGCGGCCGAAATCCGTGCAGAGATGAAGTGGCGCACTGGCAAGGACATTTCCGAGCTCGTAGCCCAGCAGGCTGATGCGGGTAAGAATTACGCTACCGACGAGCAGGCAGTTGAGCGTTATGCTCCGATGCTGGACTACGGCTTTAAGCCTGCTTATGCCACCGATGCTCCAATGATTGTCCCGAAGGCCGCGCCGGTCCTGCTTGAATCAACCCATCCCGAGCTCACTTGGGAGCAACGCGCCGAGGTGCTTCGCCAAACCGCAAACCCCGCTGGCCACCCCCTCGACTGGCAGGGCGAAGCAGGATCCTGGCAGCGCCTAAATCTGGCAAAGGCCATGGCTGCGACGGTAACTGTCAATCCAGATGGAGCAGTTCAAGTCTCTAATTAAACAGATCGCATCAGGAACCTCCCCCAGTCTTGGTCATACCTGCGCGCGAAGAGACAGAAACGTGTAATCATTGGCGAAACAGCAAATGATGGTATGACACCTAAAACGCTTTCAAGGAGCACAATGGCTAAGCCGAAAATTATGACTGTGTACGGTACACGACCTGAAGCAATCAAGGTCGCACCGGTCATCAAAGCTCTAGAAGCTGATGATCGCTTCGAGTCCGTTGCAGTCTCTACTGGCCAGCACAAGGAAATGCTGGAGCAGGTAAACACCATGTTTGGAATTACCCCCAAGCATGACCTGGGATTGATGAAGCCGGGACAGACCCTCAATGAGATTGTTTCCCGTGCCATTGCCGGCCTCGATGAGATCATCGCTGCTGAGGAGCCGGACGTCATCATTTCCCAGGGTGATACATCAACGGCCATGGCAGCGGCTCTTGCTGGCT
Source organism: Corynebacterium sp. HMSC08C04 (assembly GCF_001807495.1). Classification (NCBI taxonomy): domain Bacteria; kingdom Bacillati; phylum Actinomycetota; class Actinomycetes; order Mycobacteriales; family Corynebacteriaceae; genus Corynebacterium; species Corynebacterium sp. HMSC08C04. The sequence continues at coordinate 226,192 of NZ_KV789205.1, forward strand.
TCCACCGCGGTGTGCAGATCGTTCACTTGGAGGCAGGACTGCGTACCGGCAACATCTTGTCCCCGTTCCCGGAGGAAGCAAACCGTAAGATCATCGGTCAGGTTGCAGCCCTGCACCTTGCGCCGACTGAAGGCGCAATGGAGAACCTGCGCCGCGAGGACGTTCGTTCTAAGGACATCGTTGTAACCGGTAATACGGTGATTGATGCTCTCCTTGAAGCAGCAACTTGGGACATCGAATTTTCGGATCCAACTCTTGCTGAGGCCGCAAACTCGGACAAGCGTTTCGTTGTTGTCACCACACACCGCCGCGAGAACCTTGACGCGATGAAGGAGATCGGTGGTGCTGTACAGGATCTAGCAAAGGCATATCCGGATACTATTTTTGCGCAGCCGCTGCACCTGAACCCAAAGGTCCGCGAAGCAGTTCTTCCGGAGGTTGAGGCGCTAGAGAACGTCATCATTACTGATCCTCTTCCGTACGATCAGTTCACCAAGCTCCAGAACCGTGCGGCCATTATCCTGACCGACTCTGGCGGAGTCCAGGAGGAAGCACCTTCCTTGGGCAAGCCGGTTTTGGTCATGCGCCAAAACACTGAGCGCCCAGAAGCAGTGGTGGCTGGCACCGTTAAGCTCGTCGGTACCGACCGCAATCTGATCGTGGCGGAAGCGAAGCTTCTGCTTGATGACAATGCCGCTTATTCTGCAATGGCTAATGCCGTTAACCCATATGGCGATGGCAAGGGCGCTCAGCGCTCGGTTGCAGCAATTGCAGAGCTTCTAGAAGTGGGAAAGCGTCTGCCAGACTTTAGCACTGAGTTGGTGGCGGATGAGGTACCGCGTTTTGAAGAGGTCGTAGCTCCGGAGGAAGAGCTGGAAAAGTAATCAGCCCGCAGTTCACTCTGACATAAACTAACCGCCGCATTGGAACACCCATTGTGTTCCAATGCGGCGGTTTTGTATTTCTCAGTGGGTAGGCCAAATTTAAGTCTTCATTTGGGATTGGAACTAATCGCACTTTTGATCAGTCCAATAGAGCATGGAGGAAAATAGTGAGCCCAAGGTAGGCGGCGTTGTGATTGACAACGTAGTACGCACTGATACGGGGTGGAAGGCCATGGGGCGGACGAAGGACTTCAGCGGTGCCATCGTTGAACTTAGTGAGGTTGGCGCCAGCAGGGAAGAAGTGCAACGTCTGTTGGAAGAGCGTGGTTGGGCATTGGTGTTCAACGAGCAGCGCTTTGCCGTCACTGCGCGGATGACGGTGTTGGAGCTGGTTGACATTGCTCTGCAAGCATTGCGCACTGGGGAAATCGGGCAAGGAAATCGAATTCAAACCGTGAACATGTATCAGCGTGCACGGCGGTTTCTCGTAGGCGAGCGTGGCATTCCAGCGCTGGGGAATCTCCGCCTGGAAGATTGTGAGGCGCGCGTAGTCCATTCTTGGCTGTCACGAGTAGCGGACAGCTCGCTTGCTTCAGCGCGGCATCTGCGAATTCTGCTCTTACATGCCTTCTCGATAGCTGAGCGGCAAGGGCTTGAGCTATGGGCACAGAACCCCGCGCGGACTGCTCAGCTGCCGCATTTGCCGCGCGCTGAACCGGTTGAGGTTACACCGGAGGAGTTCAATGAGCTCCTTGCGCAGATCCTTGCTTGGGAAAGTCAAGGAAAGCGTACCGACCTTTCAGGGATTGTGTGCTGCTACATGGCAACCGGAATTCGTCCGGGCGAACTTCCCGCGCTGCTGTGGGAAGAAGTGGACTTGGATAGTAAGCCGGCGACAATGATTGTCAGTGGCTGTGCCGTATACCAAGACGGAAAGCTAGTCCGGCAGCCGGAACCGAAGACCGCGGCCGGCTTTCGCGAAATTGTTATCCCTGAATGGTTTGCGAAGATGTTGCGTGAGCGATTTGCCCGCCGCGATCCGAACGTGCCTTATGTTTTTCCTAGCAGGGCCGGAACGATGCACAGCATGCACAACCTCGGCAATAGGTTCCGGCAGGCGCGTGGCGCGCGATTTAAGCACATCAAGCTGAAGTCTTTCCGCTCCACCGTCGCAACCGTAATCGCCCGCGAAAAGGGGGCCGAGGAGGCTGCCAGACATCTTGGGCATACAAGCCCCGCGATCACCGGCCGGCACTACATAAAGCGCGCAAACAAGACCGGCGACCACAACGATATCCTTGAGGCACTAAAGCCCACTGTGCTCGACGAGCGGTAGGGAAGTCTTAGCCCCAGCGGACACACTTTTTGTCGTATATCCCTATATCCCACCAACGCGATACAAAACGAAAAAAAGGAACCGCCTGAAATCAGGCGGTTCCTGTCTGCTCCTCCAACTGGGCTCGAACCAGTGACCCTTCGATTAACAGTCGAATGCTCTGCCAACTGAGCTATGGAGGAATGTGTTGTGAGCTGAGCTGAGCTGAGATGCGCTCTCTCTGCAACGAGGTCTAACTATATATGCTTGCGAAGCTTGGGGGCAAATCAGCAGGTAATTGAGGCTATTTCTTCTCCAATGAGGCCTAAATAACTAGGCTTCCTACTCTGCAGGGTATTGAATACTTATTGTGCTAGTGTTCCGTCTATTAAACTGATTCTATGCTTGTCGGGACCTTTTAAGTGCTTGGGAAGTGCCGAAATTGAAAGGGGAGTAAGTGATGCGAATACTTGTGCTTTCGCAATACTGGAGTCCTGAGAACGGAGTGCCCCAAAGGCGTTGGAGCTGGCTTGCAGCTCAGTTGCGAGAGCGTGGGGTGGAGGTAACTGCTATTGCTCCGCCACCTCGTGAATTGCGTAAGCTAACCAAAAGACAATGGGTCCGTAAACAGATTCAGCTTCTGAGGCCCCAAGCTGTCGAGCTAGGGCCGTCTCTTGAGCGCGTTTACCGGACTGGTTTTATACCAGCGAGTAGCTCGTTGACAGGGCGGGCATTTAATCAGCTAGTCATTGCTATCTCAACTGTGGGAACCGTATTCTCTCAGAAGATTTACGGGAAAAACAGACGGCCAGATTTTATTATTGGAACCGTTCCAGCTTTGCCAACAGCAGTTTCAACTTGGGTGGTGGCAAAGCTTTTAGGGAAGCCGTATGTGATCGACCTGAGGGATGCATGGCCCGAATTGCTTGATGAATCCAAGTCTTGGAATTTTGAGGTTGGGGAAACATCTTTTAGGGAAAAAGTTTTGGGCGGCATGCCTCTCAGACTGTTGGCATCGGGTGTGACCCGATTTCTAAATATGGTCTATTCACAAGCACTTGCGTTGATTGTAACTTCGGAGCAACATGCAAAGTTTCTAGCAGAGGCAAAGGCAATCGATTGTCCGATCTTCGTCATACGAAACGTTTTCCCTCCAAGTTTCTCTCAAACCGTCGAACCCTATAGTAGGAGTGACGGGCGACTAAACGTTTTGTACGCCGGAACTGTCGGTAGGGCTCAAGGACTATCTGACGCTCTCAAAGCGATAAAAATTCTTAAAGAAGAATACGGGGTGCAAGCATGCTTGCGAGTCATCGGTGATGGAGCGGCATGGGGCGCATTAAAACGACAAAGTGAAGAGTTTGATTTGCCCGTTGAATTCCTGCATTCAATTCCTTCGGGCAGCTTGGTGGACCACTATAAGTGGGCAGATACCTCCCTAGTGCATTTAGCCAACTGGCCTGTATTGGAGTTGGCGATCCCAAGTAAAACCTATGAGTTGATGGAGAAAGGAATGCACTTGTCGGTCGTTGCAAAAGGGGAGACGGCGCAGATCGTCCAAGAGCATTCTGCTGGGATCGTGGTGCCGCCTGGCGAACCTCACCAATTGGCTACGGCTTGGGCTGAGGCTGTGCAGCAGGGTGACGCTTTTACCGGCTCTGCAACGGCAAGCGAATGGGTCGAACGCGAGCGGGAGATAGTTGTCAATCAAACGCTAGAGCAGTTTCTAGGATTATTGCGGAATGCCAGCCGAGGGAGGAATAGTGATTCAGAAAAGTGACTTCTACGATGAGCTTTCCAGTACAGACCTGGTAGGTGTGTTTGAGACAGGGGAGAGCAACATAGAGCTTACTTGGGTTAGAGATATCTGCGTTTTCTCGACACTCAGCGAATTGCTCGAGGAACTGAAAAAACAGGGAGCCCCTTATAGGACAGTACTTGTTGAAAGTGAAAGGGTCAGAAGAGAGACCTCTGCATTCTTAGAGGTGATGGAACTAAACCTCGAGAATCGTGCGCATATCATTGTGTCCAATGAATCTTATGGTGGTAAGGCGGCTCCTAGTTTGGAGTTTGAATCTTTAGTCGCGTCAGTGTCAGAGCGAATATGCTTTGTAGACCAAGAAATGCCCGTTTGTGGAGAAGACACCCCCCAACAGCATGGTCCTCGGGGGGAAAATCCGGAAGCAACGGCTTTTCTACAGGAATTGCAAGGCGATACCAAGATTTTTTCTGAAGATAGCCGGCCAAGAAAGCGAACGCGAGCCTCACGTAACAGGTTGAGTGAACTGCTTAGGCGCCTCTATCCCTTTTTTAGGAAATGGATACCAGCGAAGGCCGCTAGCTATGCAATTGTGCTCCTGAGGCGTATTGAAAGTGTATGGAGGGGTTCAAAGTGAAAATTTCAATCGTTATTCCTACTTACAAGGGGCGCGCCCGCTTAGGTGAAATCGTTGAGTGTCTCGAAAAACAGACGATAGGTACTGAGAGCTTCGAAGCTATCTTTGTGGTGAACGGCCCTGAAGACGGTTCCTATGAATACTTGAGAAGTGAGTGCCAGTGCAAGGGAAAGTTGAGGGCAAAGATCCTTAAGCTTTCTGGGAAAGGTGCTGGATATGCAAGAAACTTTGGTATCCTAGCGTCCCAAGGCGAATATTTGACCTTTCTTGACGACGACGACACTATTGGGCCGAAATATCTTGAGACCTTGTTGTCGAAAGCTGGGGCAAACAGGGTGGTCTGTGCCCAAATGAAAGACTTAGACTCATTAGGGAATGAGCTTAATTCTACACTGGCAGATCGCCTAGCGGTTTGCTTGGGATCAGTTAAGACTTTAGAGGAAGTGCCTTGGGTGATGGGGTATAATGCTGCGAAACTAATCCCACGAGGCCTTGTTGGTAGCAACCGATATGTGGAAAGTCTGCGCTCTGGCGAAGACGTCGTCTTTAACGCAAGGGTTATGTTGCCGTCTTCTCCGGAAATATGGTTTGTTGAATCTACGGACCAGTCTTATTATTTCCGACATGTGCGCGACGGTAGTCTTTCCCGAGTCGGTGAGAGCTTTGATTTTAACGTCATTCAACGGTTCGAGGTTTTGAAGGAACTTGTTGATATAGATTCAACCCCCAAACTGGTTGATGCGCAAAAGTCATTGATACGTTCTCAGCTGGGTTTTGTCAAGCGTTATTTGGCAAGTCACCCATCATCGTTGAAGAGAGTCCGTGAAGTTGGGGGTGAGTATCCATTGCCGGGGTGGATATGGGAGGAACTGAATCGCGGGGCTGGTTCAAACAGTCTAGTTATAAGCTTCTGTTTCCCGCCTTTTTCTGACCCCTCATCCTCGGTTGTCGCCAAGCGTATACATGATTGGAGGGAACCCGTAGACGTAATTTGTAATGATATGTCAACGGTAAGGAGAACTGACTGGACCTTAAAGGCTGTGTCGGCCCCCTTTGTATGTAAGGTTACTGAGCTGGATTCGCCCAACTATTTCTCGGACTGGGGCGCCTTATTGGATTTTGGTGAGAAAGCGAAAGCGGCTTTCATTAAAAACCAGTTCGCTGGACGGAAATATGAAAAACTATATTCTAGAGCTCTTTGGGCGGGTTCTCATCTAGCGGGCGCCTTAATTAAATTGAATACCGGTGACAGCATTCGCTGGACCGCTGAGTTTTCCGATCCGCTTAGATTTGACGTTACTGGTAAGCATCGCTCTGGGGTCATTGAGAGTGGCGCTGTAGTTGAGGAGATTCTTTCGAAGATTCTTAGATCGGGTCTGCCTAGGATAACCATCGAATCGGTATTTGATCTTATTGAAGCCGCAACCGTACTTCTGGCAGACGAATTAATATTTACGAACGAAAATCAGAAGCGGATCATAATGTCCTCATATCCAGGTGGCTGGGTAGAGCTCATTGAGGCTAAATCGACAATACTACCTCAGTCAACGCTTCCCGCGACTTTCTATCGAAGGCCGTCAATCCCTAAGGCCGCCGTCGACGGGGGTGACAGAAGAATCAGGATAGGTTATTTTGGGAGTTTCTATCCCAACAGAGGGGTGGGACTCTTGGTCGACGCCTTAAATGAGCTCGATACTGCGGATAGTAAACTATTTGAGTTTCATTGTTTTGTTCCCGATCCCGTGACAGCCCAGAAGAAATTGAATGAGGTAGGTAGAAATGCTTCCATCTACGTTCATCCCTATCAGCAATATATTCCTTTCCTGCGGACGCTTTCTGGATTTGACATCCTGTTGGTCGTTGACTCGGATACACGAGACTGCTTTGAGGTGAACCCATTTTTGCCATCTAAATATAGTGACTATGTTGGGGCGGCGGCGAAGCTTTGGGGGTTTGTTCAACCTGGCTCACCGCTTAGCGAGCTAGACTTGGATTTCAAGACGGAATTAGGAAACCGGAGGTCTATCGTGGAGACGTTGAAGGAGGTCTGTCGGACATAGCGGGTATAGTTGTTCAGGTTGGTTGGCAGGGTAAGATTCGATTTGCTGAAGGCGTGAAAAGTTCTTACGCAGCGGCAATGAAGAGGCTCCATGGATAGGCGGGCACTGATGTCTACTGATGTAAACAAATCTAGGAAGCATCCTGACAATGAGGCTGCTCTGAAAGGCTACTACCTTGTTAACTCTGAGTGTTTAGGACCAGTTTCTGATGATTTGACGATAGTGGGGCATCTGCGAAGCCTTTGGAACTTTCGGTACTTCATCCTTGCTGATGCCAGATTTAGAGCCTTTAGAACAAATCAAGATTATCGGTTGTGGAAAGCTTGGCTAGTGGTCTACCCCTTGCTCGAGGCGGCATTATATGGTCTGATGTTCGGATTGGTGCTCCGAGCCTCGAGGGGTATAGATAATTATGTTGGTTACCTCTTGCTCGGTATCTGCTTATTTAATATGATTTCGAGGATGACATCTTCAGGACTTGGCCTGGTTCGGGGATCGCTCCAAGTGATTAGAAGTTTTCAGTTTCCAGCAGCCGCCGTAGTGCTTTCCAATTCTTTAAGGCAGTTTCTTGATAGTTTGCTTTCAATAGGGGTGGCAGTCATTGCTGCCCTAGTATTTCAAAGCGGAAATCATTTCTCATTTCGGCTGCTGGGGATAGTGCCCGTTGTTATTCTGGCTGCAGTTTTTGGTACTGGGTGCATGTTCTTGGCTGCGAGAATGACGGCTTTTGTACCTGATGTAAAAGTCATTGCTGAGCTTTTTATTCGAGCCTGGCTCTTTATGTCCGCAGTGTTTTACCCAATAGAAAGATTTGAAGGGTTTGGTGCAGTCTACACGGTAGTACGGAATAATCCAGCGTTCGTATATATGGACGCGGTCCGGGGGATCGTGTTGGAGGGGCAGCTACCAGCGTTGATGAGTTGGGCAATGATGATCATTTGGGGATTCGGGACGCTAGCGGTTGGCGTTCTGGTGTTTGAGGGGGCTGAGGGTAGGTATCGAACCCTTGCATAATGAAGAATTTATCGGATATGTGCCCGATCCTTCAGTGGTGGTGGAACGTGTTAACAAAGCATATCGTCAGCGAGGCACGACTTCTGAGGACGCAGGCAGTGGTGCTCGACATCAAGATGACGTAAATACTGCTGTCAAGGGAATCTCGTTCTTCGCAACCAGAGGGGAATCGATCGGTGTCCTAGGCCGCAATGGGTCAGGTAAATCAACTTTGCTCCGGATGATTGCCGGGGCAGAGGCACCCACGTCGGGCTCGATTTGGGCATTGTCCAAGCCAACTTTTCTGGGCGTGAAGCCAGCATTGATCGGATACCTCGATGCTCGTCAGAATGCATACCTAGGTTGTCTGGCCTTAGGGGTTCCTAAAGCGGAAGCGATATTGAAATCGGAAGAGATTGTCGAGTGGGCGGAATTGGGGCCGGCCGCTTTGAGGCCGTTAAGTACGTACTCGTCGGGTCAATCTGCGCGCTTGAGTTTTGCGATTTCGACGGCAATAAGGTCGGATATTCTAATAATCGATGAGGCGCTTTCAACTGGGGATATTGGGTTTGCGGAGAAGGCTCAACAAAGGATGCGCGATATGTTGAATGACGCAGGGACAGTCTTCTTGGTTTCCCATTCAATGAGTGAGATCGAGAAGAATTGTAACAGGGCACTTTGGATTAACGATGGCGTGCTAGTTGCCGATGGGGACGCGAAATTGGTCTCGGGATCCTATAAGAAATGGATCTCTTTGAGGAACGCTGGCGACGTTGACGGCGCGAAAGAACAGTTGAGTCTCTCGAAACGGTACTATCCTCCGAAACGGTTTGTAGTTGAAGATGAGGATACTTGGAAGATAAGGACTGCTTAGATGTCGGCTCAGAGTTTTGCAGATAGTCTCTACCGTGAATGGTCGATGGGGTGGGGGTGGAGTCTAGAAAAGAAAGACGAGGGATATGTTGTAAAAAATTCGATCAATGCTTCCCATCCAGTCGTACGAAGTCCGAAGAGTTGGAGTGAGCTAATCCGGACAACACAGAGCAAATCAGAGATGCTTTGGGCACTTTCCCTAAACTATCTCGTGGACATCGCTAAAACTGATCCCATTTACGCTGAAGCTGCACTTGTGTCTTTTTACGATGCTTTCAAGATTTCTAGGCACGAGTTGTCGGTTTTTCTTGGTACGTCTTGGGATCACTGCTGTGCTATGCGACTTAAATCATTGGTAGCTCTGAGTTCGACTCAATCGCCTTTGCATAAATCTGCTAGAAAACTCTTGGAATACGAAATTCAGGGTGAGGATTACTGGGCGTTGGTTGCTCGAAACAATCACGGTCTGATGCTACTAGAATCGTTAATTGCGGCACAGATCGTTAATGATGTGTGCGATAAGCATTTCTTTCATCGTGCAGCACTTCAATTAGAAGAAATCCTAGCCTATGTATTCGGCGAGGATGGATTTTGCAATGAGAATTCGACATTTTACCACCACTTGTATATACGCATTCTGACTGGAATTGTAGGGAAATTTGAAAAGGTTGACAGCTGTCGCGAAGTGCTCAATACTGCTAGTTCGTATTTAGACTTGGCTAATGAGTCGATTCGAAAGATTTGTTACCATGACGGAAGTCTGCCGGCACTTGGAGATTCGAACCCGATCGCGACCGCTTACAGTTCGGACCTAGGTACTGCTTGGTCCCAAAGGACGGGCCTATGGGTACACAAAAGTGAAGATCTGTTTCTTTCCTTTAAATGCGGGTTTGAGAGCGACGTTCATAAGCATGCCGATGACACCTCGCTTAGTCTTCGCTGTGGCGGGGAGGATTTGATTCTGGACTCAGGAACCTGTAATTACGACTATTCGGATCCAAGGGTTTTTTCACTTAGGACACAGACCGGGCATTCAGGGCTTTACTTTAGAAAATTTGATCCAATTCATCCAGCAAAGCTTTACGGCGATGCGGGAATGGTTATCTCGAGGTTAGTCTCCCCGCGCCCTGGAAATGTGCGGGGAGCCTATTTGGCCTCTGGAAATTATGTTGCCCATCGGGCCATAAAGTTGCTCTCGAACAGACACTTTCGGGTTGAGGATTGGTGGAGCTCGATCTCTGGTGATAAGCCAGTGCATAGGTTCATCGTGCCTGAGAATGTACGAATTGAATATTCACCTAGAGAGATTGTACTTATCGGCAAAAAGGTGAAGTTGTGCATGAAAACAAGCGATCGGGTGTGGTGTGAGATTACCGTTGGCGAGCAAGCCGGGACACACCGTGGGTGGATCTCGCGCTTTGCTAACAAGGTTGAGCCTGCCCAATGTCTCGAGGTGCAAACCAGAAGCCTTCGGAAAAATTCGCTGAGTTTCGACATGAAAATCCAGAGCATTTAAGCTCTAATAATTATTAGGTGGAATTGAATGAATAGAATAGCGGTTATTGGCCTGGGGTATATTGGGCTCCCGACGGCAGCTTTTCTAGCAAAAGCTGGTTATAGCGTTGAGGGGGTCGACGTAAATCGTGAAATAGTGGAGTCGATACGTCGCAATAGAGTTGAAGTAGATGAACCGGGGCTTTCCGAGATGGTGCGAACTGCTATCTTGGAAAAGCGTTTGTCGGCCGCTGAACATCCTTCTAAATCGGATGTGTTCATTATTGCGGTCCCAACGCCGTTTGATACTTCTCATCACGTCGACCCCAGCTATATTTTCGAAGCAGTTGACGCGCTAACAGAAGTTTTGGAAGAAGGAAATCTTGTCGTCCTGGAGTCAACTAGCCCTCCTGGTTTGACCGACCAGATTGAACGACGTATTCGTGAACGCCGTCCAAACCTTTTTGAGGGAGGAATGCCGCCTCTGTTTGCGCATTGTCCTGAGAGGGTCTTACCCGGGAACATTCTCTTTGAGATGGAAAACAATCCGCGAATCGTTGGTGGTACTTCTGAACAGGCTGCACTTAAAGCGGCGGAAATTTATGCCAAATTCTGTCAGGCTCCAATTCGAACCACAGATGCGAAGACTGCGGAAGCAGTAAAGCTGTCCGAGAACGCGTTTCGAGACGTTAACATCGCATTTGCAAATGAGCTTTCTTTAATCTGTGACACTATTGGCGTGGATGTATGGGAACTAATATCGCTTGCAAACCTGCATCCTCGAGTGAATATTCTACGACCCAGTTCCGGTGTAGGAGGGCACTGCATCGCTGTGGATCCGTGGTTTTTGTACTCGGCGGCTCCAGAGGAAGCACGATTGATATCAACCGCTAGATTAGTAAACGACTCAAAACCCCACAAAGTGGCCTCAAAGATTGATCATCTGGCGGGAAAAGGCGGTGCGGTGGGGATGCTTGGAGTTACCTTTAAGCCCGACGTCGACGACATACGGGAATCGCCGGCTTTGGAGGTGATTCGCGGGCTTGCGAAGCAACGTCCCGATCTCATTATTCGGGTACATGACCCGGCCCTGAAAAATCTGCCGGAGCAGCTTGAGTGCCTTGCAAATGTTGTTTGGTCGGACTCGCTTCAAGATATCCTTGATTTGTCCGATGTGGTTGGAGTCTTGGTGCTCCACAGTAAGTTTTTGCCGCTACGCTCAGCGCTTTCAGATTTTCAAGGGCAAGTTGTGGATGCCGTTGGATTGCTGAGTTGACGAGGAGTTGCCTTGGTCGCCGCTTTAATCGACCGCCCCTTAGGGGTGTGTTAGCATTTTTTCGATAAGTAGCAGTTGGAAGACGAAGTTAACGGCGGTTTCAGTGGAGAAAATTGGTTCCCTTCCCGATAAATTTGCTGGCTATACCTCGCGGGGACGCGAGGGATTGAAATCAGCCAGCCGATTTTATCATTCCTTGGTAGGTTTCCCTACCCGATCTTACCGCTGGGATGGATTGGATGATCGGCGGAATTACAGCCTTCAGTTCGGTTCTTTTGCCGTTGGTGAAAAACAAGCACTTATTCTGGTGGACGACGAATTGAAAGAGTGCTTCCCTCAGCTCGAGGGATATCGTCATTCGGAATCCTTGGAGGCAGATTACATATATATTGATAGTTCCTCGGAGGAAGCGCCTATACGATTGGATTTAGGACTTTTTAGACAAACTGGCCGAGATTTCTTGGAAATTAGACTTGTAAATTGGGGATTGGACAAGAGCTTTGAATTTCCCTCGCGTCTCTACCTAGCTTCCCTTCCTAGGCTTAATTTAGCCGAACCAGCCGAAGAGCTATCCCCTTCAAGTAGAGCGAGAACGGAGTGGAAATGAACGACAAACCCCTCGTTAGCGTTGTGATTGCAACGAAGAATCGAGCGGACTATTTGAAGCAAAGCATCGATTCGGTACTTGCGCAAACCTTCACCGATTTTGAGTTGATTCTTGTAGACGACGGCTCGACAGACGACACGAAACAGGTGATCGAAGCTTATAATGACCCGAGGGTTGTTTATACGGCGACGCCGCCGGGCAAATCGGGCATATCTGCTGCTAGAAATCATGGCGCTAACCTGTCTCGTGGCGTTTGGACGGCAGTACATGACGATGATGACTTAATGCTTCCTTGGAGACTCGAAAAACAGCTCGAATTTGCGAATGATGATGACGATTTTGTTTTCGGCACCTTTATTAACTTCGATGACGATAGCGGAGCGTTGCAGTTTCACCACGGTCGAAGCTTCAACTATGGCTCAGCACTTAAGACGGGCTTCGCGCCAGGGCATTCTACTTGGTTAATAAAAACCGATTTAATCAAGTTCTTCGGCTATGATGAGGGGCTGGAGAGCGCAGTGGATAATAACTTGGCGTTCCGCTTGCTAAGATCTGGGATCGAAGCACGACACTCGGGCGTCATCTGTCTACTGCGGAGGGTGCATTCGGGACGGATTACCGACACTGGCTCGGGAAATCAGAAATATGCAGCATCCTTAAACCTAGAGTTTCTAAAGTCCGGGGTGAATAGCCGGAGTCAAAAGAAGCTCTGGGAGGCGGCGAGATACGATTGGGGACCAACCGATAAGAATAGTTGGGAAACCAGATTCTTGCCTTATCTTCCCGATCACCTCGTTGCTCGAAGTGGTTGGGCCTTTGAGAAATTATCATACAGGCGGGGCCCATCCCGTAGGCATCATTTTAATGCAATATCTCTTACCGGCGCAGGCTGGCGGGAGATTTATGAGTTTGCAAGTCGGGGGGTTTATTTGACCGAGGCGGAAGCACGGTACGCCGAATCTCCCAGGTTTGAAGCGTTGTTGCGTGGATCTTCAGAACAAAAGATTTCTACAAATACACTCTTCAGATTTATTGTCCACGTGTTATCACCGGGAAAACGAGGCGATCTTCTCTTGATTGCCGCCGGTGCCGATATTTATGAGCGATTCAACCAAATTAATGGTGAATCTCATCGATTTGATTTTCAAGGTGATGATTGGTCGCTGAGCTATTCGGCGGTCTTAACGAAGGATTTCGAATTGATTGATGAAGTAATTAGATATGCCGAGATTAAAGAAAGTGGTCCCAGCTTTAAGCTAATACGGCTTGGTTGAGATCATCGAAAATAAGGTTTTGAGTCGTGATAATAAAGATTGATTTTGATGCAGTCAACCAGACGGGGCGATGGGCACTTTCTGTTAAGGATGATGCTACAGAACAAGGCATGCGTTCTTTAATTTTTGATGCGCCCCCGAGGAAACTCTCGGCCTCGAGAATAGTTCTAGCTGGAATCGTGTTCTGGGGCGGGAAGGGTCGGTTTTCAACATCGAACCCGTTGCCGGACAATTTCGTTAGAACTTTGGAAGCGCACGGAATAAGCATAGTTGCGCCTCTTGATTCTAGCCAGGGTTCAATTTCGCCAAAGGCGACGACGCTTCAAGTCCAAGCCGACCTTAGAATCAACGCTCAGTTGCCAGGGCGTGACCGCACCTACCTTTACCTGCCCGCTAGTGAAAGATTTCAAGGATCGTTGCGGGGAGTGAAAGAAATCGTCGTGGGCTCCAATGCGCATTGGTTGGAGAGTATTTATGGGCCAAGGGCTCTTTTATCCGCGGCAATTCTGTTCAGTGAAGATTTGATGGTCGAGAGCATTGACATGAGTGAGTACCCTGCAGAAGCGATCCCAAGGGGGATCGAAGATCTTGTTGCCGTAGAGGGTATTCAGGTTATTACTGGAAGCTAATTTCTATGAAGATGAAAAGTGAATTTGAATCAAATATTATATTTGTTCAACCTCCAAGAAGTGAACCTCGAGATGCTGTCGCATTAGCAGGTTGGTACACTGCTGCGGCCGTTCTGCAGGAAGAAGGATTTGAAGTCCATCTCGTTGAACGCGAGCATTGGAGCGAGGAGTTATCAGAAGACAGCAAGAATTTCGTATTCTTCATGGATTTAGAGCTTGCCGACGAAGTTCTTTCCTCCCCAATGGCAGACCACATTGCATCGGCACTATTTGTGTCACCTCATTCGTTTGTTGAAAAGCTTGGTGCAGATTGGGTTAGGAAGCTGCGTGAACCGAAGTTCGCTAGCATTGACATTTTTACGGATTGTCAGCTTTCTAGGTCAGTAATAGAACAGCGGCTTGACACTGCGCGTAGAAATGTATATATTTTGGCGCCTGATTTTTCTCTCCTGTATGGCGCGTTTCGCGGGTGTACACCGGACTCGGTTGCGGAGTTGTTAGATAGGCTCACTGTGGATAAGTGCGAGCAGACGCATAGTCGAAGTGCATTTGCCGTCGCGAAAGAAGGGTTTGATGCACTAAGAGAGCAGATTAACCTTGACGCTGAATGGAATGCTTTTGACGACGCAGATTTTTCAGACGTTCATAACGAGCCTTGTTTTGAGTCTTTATGGTCAGCATTAGATTCCACTCTCGCGACTTGGCGCCCGCGTGCGAGACAACTCGAAGACAACCGTAGTACTCTATTGGACTATGTAGCACCTTGGGACTCCGACCTTCGAGATTTAAAGGTTGCAGTGATGGGCACTAAGTTGACGTTTATTGATGAGCTATCTCAGCAAATTAAAAACAGCACTGGTGCCCGTGTTGAGATGAACGAGTGGAAGTTTTTGTCGGGGCCTTCGAATAAAGAACATGCAAACGAATTGGTCCGAACCAGCGACGTCATTATTGGCGAATGGGCCCGGCCTAATAATTTCTGGATTCAGGACCGCGCACGTGCTGAAGCTAAACTAATTGTCCGCGCGCATCGGTACGAAGTAACTACCGATTTTCCTCACTCTATTGATATGGACAAATACTATGCAGGTGTAGTTATTGTTCCTTGGGTAGGAAGAAAGCTTGTGCAAGAATTCGGTTGGCCGGCGGAGAAAATGGTGTATATACCTAATTACATCAACGGCACGATGCTGTCTAGGCCAAAAAGTGATGACGTTAGATTTACCCTAGGTATTGTAGGGATAACGCCTTCCTTGAAGCGGCTTGACCTCGCATTGAACTTACTTGCAGAGCTCCGTGCAATTGATAAGCGTTTTACCCTTCGCGTTCGCGGAAGTTTGCCTACCGAACACGTGAACTGGGAGCGTGATCCTCGGATTGCTCAGCAATGGGAGGAGGTCCGCCTAAGATTGGAGCTAGACCCATTAGTGCGGAACGCGGTGTTCTTCGATCCTCCAGGGCGCGATATGGCTCGCTGGTACGAGAAAATTGGGGTGATCCTATCCCTCTCCGATGTTGAAGGCTCGCACGTTGCCTTGGCTGAAGGGATAAGCTCAGGAGCCCTCCCTGTAGCTCGGCGTTGGCCAGGAATTCAGACGCTTTGGCCGGAAGACTTCATCTTCGACGATTTTGACAGTGCCGTCCAATGGGTGAGTCAAGTTGCTGACGTGGAATGGTTTCACCGCACTACAGAAAGGTTGCAGAATCATAAATCACTAGATCATCAAAGGGTACTTGCGGCTTGGAGGGAGCTGCTGCAGGGGAATCGTTCCGCCGCGCAAGAGTGTTTTGGACCTATAGACTGGGAAGCGCCGGCGTTTGATCCTATAGAGTAAGTCGCGGACTAATTTGTAATCCACTGTGTAAGAAGCTTTCTTCGGCGCACGCGACGGTGGTCTTAGGGTGAGAAACAGTTCGGAAATAATGCCGATTGTTGCTAGCTCCGCTGTTTTGTGTCGTAGTTTAGTTCCTGAAAGGAGCAAGAAATTGAATACGGTTGTGACAGGTGGGGCTGGCTTCATTGGGTCCCATTTAGTAGATGAGTTGATTGCCAGAGGCGACGAGGTTGTTGTGATCGACAACTTGAGCACCGGCCGTCTAGATAATCTTTCGCAAGCGCAAAAGTCGGAGCGTTTCCGTTTTATCGAAGCTGATATTGAGGACTTCGATTTTGAATCTTTTTTTGCGCGAGAACGCGTAGAAGTGGTTTTTCACCTGGCGGCGCAGATTGATGTTCGGAAATCCGTTGAAAAGCCGCTTTTAGATGCAAGGCAGAATATTCTCGCAACAATTCGAATCGCTCAGGCCGCTGCTACCAACGGAGTTCGCCGTATAGTGCACACCTCTTCAGGTGGGTCGATTTACGGGGTGCCGGATTGTTTTCCAGTTTCGGAGGCTGCAGCACTTTCTCCAGAATCCCCTTATGCTGCGTCGAAAGCGGCCGGTGAACTTTATCTTAAGGTGTTTCAGTCGCTTTATGGGTTGGAATATTCGCTGATTGCTCCATCAAACGTTTATGGGCCGCGTCAGAATCCCAATGGGGAAGCAGGCGTTGTAGCGATTTTCTCCGAAAGCCTTCTTTCTGGGCGAAGCACGAAGCTTTTTGGGGGAGGAACTAATACTCGGGACTATGTCTATGTCGGCGATGTTGCCAAGGCATTTATTCTTGCTAGCGGTGAAGCTGGAAATGGGATGCGGTTCAATATTGGTACTTCAGTCGAAACTACGGACGCTGAATTACACAAGCTCGTAAGTGAAGAGGTTGGGGTTTCTAGTGATCCCGTCCATTATCCCGCACGATTGGGGGATCTAAAGCGCTCTTGCTTAGACTACAGCCGCGCTAATGAATTGCTTGGGTGGTTCCCGCAGGTAGATCTGCGGGCTGGTATTTTCAAAACCGTCGAGTACTTTCGTGGACGGATAAGTTCTTAGATTCTCCACGCTTATAGTAGTCGAATCCGTGCCCATCTAGTTGAGGAATATAAATGAAGATTGTAGTGTTTGGTCTAGGTTATGTTGGCCTTTCAAACTCCGTGCTTTTGGCTGGAAATCATGAAGTGGTAGCCGTCGACCTCGACGAGGAGCGGGTTAAACTTGTAAATCAAAGGTTATCCCCAATCAAAGACGAGGGAATTGAAGATTCTCTGATGTCTGGCTGCTTGGATATCGTGGCTACCACCGACAGTGCCGGCGCTTTGGAGAATTCTGACTTTGCGTTTATTGCCACGCCAACTGACTATGACATTGACACTGGTGTTTTCAATACAGACAGTGTTGAGTCGGTCCTATCTTTGGTCGCAGAGGTCTCCCCAACTACGGTGGCCGTCATTAAGTCTACGGTACCCGTCGGATTTACCGAACTAATGGCGGAACGGTTTCCCCGCTTAAATATCGTCTTTAGCCCGGAGTTCTTGCGGGAGGGGCGTGCTCTATATGACAATCAGCATCCTTCAAGGATTATCGCGGCCTCACGCTCTAAGGCTTCGGCGGAGAAAGTTGCAGCTTTGCTTCAAGAAGGAGCTCAAAAGGACGATGTCCCGATCTTGATCTCAAATTCGACCGAAGCCGAAGCGGTCAAGCTATTCTCAAATACCTATTTGGCGATGCGGGTAGCGTTTTTTAACGAGCTAGATTCGTTTGCTCGAGTAAAAGGTCTCGACCCCAGAGCGATTATTGACGGGGTGTCTTTGGACCCTCGGATTGGGGGACATTATAACAACCCGAGCTTTGGCTACGGAGGATATTGTTTGCCGAAGGATACACGTCAGCTGCTTGCGAACTACGACGGTATTCCGCAGAGCATGATGACAGCAGTGGTGGAGTCCAATGCGCTCAGAAAATCGTTCATCGCGAACCAAGTGCTAGAGCGGTTGCCGAAGGTGGTTGGTATCTACCGGCTGACGATGAAGTCTGGGTCGGATAACTTTAGGTCTTCTTCCGTTCAAGACGTTATGGCAATTCTTCGAAACCGAGGGGTGGGAATTTTGGTATACGAGCCAACTTGGACAGGCGCAGAATTCGACGGATTTGAGGTGGTTAGAAGTTTTGATGAATTTATAAATCGTGTTGATGTCGTATTGACTAACAGGTTTAGTGTCGAGTTAGAGCCTTATACGGATAAGGTATTTACCGCAGACATTTATGCCCGTGATTGATTGAGGGGCCTGACTTTGGATAGCGACGCGCTAAAGTTGGTTGAACTGCTGAATTGAATATGGTCGATCTATTCGGGTAGGCAGTGCCTAATCTGGAGGACTTGGTTATGGTGGCGCCTAGATTTTTCTAGCAGGTATGTTGAGCTCTGTTCATTCGCCTCTTCCCTTGATGCGGCCGGCTTTGAAGCGTGCTGGTTTCTGCTCGGCATACCTAAAACTTGAATCAGCTGGTTTCCATGGATTCGCCCTGCAG
>NZ_KV789206.1:0-659 GCF_001807495.1 Corynebacterium sp. HMSC08C04
CCCGACGTGTCTACTTTCCGGGGGTCAGGCCCATGGTCGTATTTTTGGTTGCACCGCCAGATCGTGTGCTTGTATTTAGTGTTGGATGCCCAGGTTTTGCGTCCGTACCAGGATCCGCAATCTGCGCATTTGAGTCGGCTGGCAAATAGGCCGATTTTGGAGCTGTTGGTTGCGTGGCGGGTGGCCAACTCGTATTGAACCTGATCCCAGACGGGCGCATCAATAATCGGCTCGTGGTTTCCGGTGACGTAGTATTGCGGGACTTCGCCCTCGTTTACTTCGATTCGTTTGGTTAGGAAGTCAGCGGTGAACGTTTTCTGGAGCAGGGCGTCGCCTTTATATTTCTCATTGGTCAAGATGGAGCGCACGGTTGAGGTGGACCAGTTGGTTTTACCTCGCGGAGTCAAAATACCGCGACGCTGTAGCTCGGCACGGATTTCGGTGATCGATGAGCCGTCTAGAAACAGCTGGTAGATCAAGCGCACGGTCGGGGCTTGAGTCTCATCAATAGCGAGGTTACCGTCAGCGCCTTTCTTATATCCCAGTAGCGAGGAGTAGGGCACCATGACTTTCCCATCAGCGAAGCGTCTGCGATGTCCCCAGGTGACGTTCTCAGATATGGAGCGAGGACCTGACCCCTGTTTGGTAGACACCTGATA
>NZ_KV789207.1:0-1696 GCF_001807495.1 Corynebacterium sp. HMSC08C04
TCCTACATCGACACGTATAAAGATCAGTTTGGGGTCGAGGCCATCTGCCGAGTCCTTAAACAAGCAGATCGTGGATTCATTACTTCACGCGGCTACCGCAAAGCCACCACACGCGTTCCCAGTGCAAGAGCCTTAAGCGATAGCCTGCTCATCCCAGAAATACAGCGTGTGCATGCGGAGAATTTCTCGGTCTACGGTATCCGCAAAATGTGGCACGCGATGAACCGTGAAGGCTTTCATATCGGCCGCGACAAGACTGCACGACTAATGAAGCTAGCAGGTGTTTCCGGCCGCCGACGTGGGCGAACCCCTGTGACAACGATTAGCCCGAAGGCACCGGATCATCGCCCGGATCTTGTACAACGAGACTTTCGTGCCCAAGCGCCAGGCAGGTTGTGGGTTGCCGACATTACCTACGTTCGTACCCTGTCAGGATTCGCCTATACCGCGTTTGTCGTGGATGTCTTCAGCCGAAAAATTGTTGGTGTTGCTACACGCTCGACGATGCGTACCGATGCGCTGCCCATGGAGGCTTTGGAGCATGCGTTAACGACTGCAGGGCGAATTCATGGAAACCAGCTGATTCATCATAGTGATCGGGGCAGCCAGTACGTGTCACTGAAGTATTCCACCGCTCTCGCGGAATCCGGAATCCGGCCGAGTGTGGGAACAGTCGGAGATTCTTATGACAATGCTCTAGCCGAAACAGTCAATGGTCTCTACAAGGCGGAACTGATTCATGCCCAAGGCCCGTGGACGTCGGTCGGAGAAGTCGAATTGGCCACCTTGCGGTGGGTGTATTGGTGGAACACCAAGCGGCTTCATGAAGCTTTGGACTACGCCACCCCACAGGAAGTAGAAACCGAGTACTATCTCACCCAGCCCATCAACACAGGGTCGTAAAAGAAGCGGAACTAAACCCAGGACGCTTCAATCCGCACTCGTTCCTACCGCGCCCATGGATTGGCGCACACCCAACGACGAGCAATAGCTCCTAAAGGCTTGTGAGGTGTAAACACTGCCGTGATCGGAATGGAATACAGCCCCGTCAAGACTGCCACGCACACCGTGCGCGTGGGCTATTGCATCGACGACCAGTGACACTCGCATGTGGTCTGCGAGCGCATAACCTGCAAGTTTCCGTGAATACGTGTCAATGACTGTGGCCAAATACATGTTCTTGCCACCCTTACAGGGCAGGTAGGTAATGTCGCCTACATAGACGCGGTTCGGCTCGTTGGCTGTGAATTTACGGCCTACTAAGTCCGGCATGACACGGTGGCCAGGCTTACGCCTGGTAGTGACACATCGGCGGCGCTTGGTAAAGCCTTTAAGTCCCATGGATTTCATGATGCGTGCGACCTTCTTGTGATTTATCGGGTCGAAATCCGTATCACTGTTGAGGCTTGCAGCGATGCGTTTAGCACCATAAAGCCCGTTCTCATCATCAAAGATGGCCTTGATTCTTGCACCAATAAGGGCATCGGAATACATCTTTAGCCTGCGCTTTTCACGGGTTTGGACCCATTTATAAAACGAGGAGCGATTGAGCTTTAACACATGGCACATCCGCTTGACCGAGTACTCGGTTCGGTAGTCATAGACAAACTGGAAGCGGATTACCAGCGTGTCTCTTCGGCAAAATATTTAGCAGCTTTACGTAGAATATCGCGTTCTTCGCGCAGCTTCGCGTTTT
>NZ_KV789208.1:0-103305 GCF_001807495.1 Corynebacterium sp. HMSC08C04
CAGCGGAGAGCTCTACAGAGACATCCCCACAGCCCAGGAGGCCGCAGCGGCCTAGCCCCTACCAGCCCCGGAGCCGATTGCGCAGGAAGCCCAATCGGCTCTTCAGCATGCCCGAAAACAACATCCGCAGCGTGAAGCAGAACCCCTTCACACCCCCAGCAACCTCACCCACGGAGTTGACAACCTATATAGGAACACCCCCCCTGTCTGCGCTGGTCAACGGGGAAGTTTTGTGAAAGATTTTGTGCCCCAGAGTGGATTCGAACCACCGACACCGGCTTTAGGAGAGCCGTGCTCTATCCCCTGAGCTACTGGGGCGGGGTTGCGTGTGCAACGTGGCTAATCATAGCAGTGGGGCAGGGGCGCTCCGAAATGGCTGGGGTTTGGATTAGCTCTCGGCCAATTCCTTCTGCTTATTGCGCACAGAGGACGCCGGTGGGTTGGTAACGGAGGTGCCGTCGGAGTAAAGCACGGTTGGCACGATGCGGTTGCCGTCATTGACGGACTTGATCCACTCGTTTATGTCCTCAGTGCCTTCGGCCTCGACGTCGACAAGCGCGTATGGCGTCTCCGTGCGGTTCAGTGCCTTGAGCAGCTTCGCGCAAAACGGGCACCAGTCGGCGTAGAAGATCGTGACGTGCTCGGTGGTTTCGGGAGTTGCGACGGTCATTTAAGCGGCGTCCTTTCGTTCATAAGTTAAAAAGCGGTATTTAATCGGCAGCTCACTCGGGGGCTGCCCCGGAATGGTCAGGTGGCCCTTTTCAGAAGTGAGCCAATCAGTGCTAGCCGCCAAGCCGAAAGTCTCCGGAACTGCGGGGGCATAGACTGCGTCATCACCGTAGACGTCCCCGATGTTAACGCCCATCAGCGTAATTTCGATGACGTCGACCTCATCCAAGGTTGAGGCGTATAGCTGGCCGCCGCCGATGATCCAGGCGTCGGAAAGCGTGGAAGTTAGGTCGTTGAGGTTGCTGGTTGTGCTCGCCCCAGCGGACCATTGGCCCGGCTCCTTGCGGGAGAGAACAAAGTTATCGCGGCCTGGCAGCGGGCGAAACTTCGGGTTTAGAGATTCCCACGTGCGTCGGCCCATCACTACGGGCGAGCCCAGCGTGACCTCCTTAAAGTGCTTGAGGTCCTCTGGTACGTGCCACGGCATGACGGAGCCATCGCCGATGATGCCGTCCAGGGACTGCGCCCAAATAGCACCCAACATTAGACGGAAACCTGCGCTTTGATGGTGGGGTGTGGGTCGTAGCCTACGACCTCGAAATCGTCGAAGGTGTAGTCGAACAACGAGTCAGCCTTGTGGAGCTTGAGCTGCGGATAGGGGCGTGGTTCGCGGGAGAGTTGCTCCTTGACCTGCTCAATGTGGTCGTTGTAGATGTGGCAGTCGCCGCCGGTCCAGATGAGCTCGCCGACCTCCAGTCCAGCCTGTTGCGCAAACATGTGGGCCAGCGCAGCATAGGAAGCCAGGTTGAAAGGCACGCCCAGGAACATGTCCGCCGAACGCTGATAGACCTGCAGGGAGAGCTTGCCTTCTGCCACGTAAAGTTGGAATAGCAGGTGGCAGGGCATAAGCGCCATCTTGTCTAGTTCTGCCACATTCCAGGCGGAGACCAGGTTGCGACGAGAATCCGGATTATTTTGCAGTGTATCCAGAGCCTGCTGGATCTGGTCTACATGCGTGCCATCCGGGGTAGGCCACGAGCGCCACTGGACGCCGTAGACAGGACCCAGCTCGCCATCGGCGTCAGCCCACTCATTCCAGATACGGACGTTGTTGTCCTGCAGCCACTTCACGTTGGAATCGCCCTTGAGGAACCACAGCAGCTCGCCGATAACACCGTGGAAGTAGACCTTCTTGGTGGTCAGCAGCGGGAAAGACTCCGCCAAGTTATAGCGCAACTGCGCACCGAAAATTGAGCGCGTGCCGGTCCCGGTGCGGTCACCTTTGTCCGCGCCTTCTTCCAAAACTTTGCGGAGGAGGTCCTCATATGGGGTCTGGATCATGGTTTTCAAGTGTAGAAGCCTTTTCGCTGAAACGCCTAAAAGGTTATGGAACGCCTAAAAGCCGCCGTTTTCTTCGGCATAGGCAGCAGCGTGCTCCAGGATTTCATCGGCGAGTTCCGGCCGGCAGATGAGCAGGTCTGGGATGAAGGTGTCCTCGTTGTTGAAACGAATTGGAGAGCCATCCAAGCGGGAACAGTGCAGGCCCGCTGCCATGGCAACGCCCACCGGCGCAGCCTGGTCCCATTCGTACTGGCCGCCAGAGTGGATGTAGCCGTCAAAGTCACCGAGCAGAACGTGCATTGCCTTGGCGCCGGCAGAACCGATGCCGACGGTTTCAAATCCCATCTTCTCCCCAATATGGGAAGCCACCTGGGGCGGACGGTTGCGGGAGACTACAAACTTCTTAGAAAGCGGGCCGGTAACGGCCCGGGCATCGGAGGAGCGGAAGGTCACGCCCAAATCTGGCATGGCCACGGCCGCATGCTGTGGCATGCCGTTGACCACGAGTGCGATGTGGACAGCCCAGTCTTGGCGGCCGGTGGCAAACTCCTTGGTGCCATCGAGGGGATCGACGATCCACACGCGTTCCTTCTTCAAACGGCTGAGATCGTCTGCTGCTTCCTCGGAAAGCAGGCCGTCTTCGGGGCGGTGTTGCGAAATTACCCGGGTGATCCATTCTTGTGCGGCTTCATCGCCGGCGTCGCCAAGCGCGAGGCCGCGCAGCAGGCCACCGTTGCGCACACCTTTGAGGATCTCACCGCAGCCGTTGGCTAGTGAATTGGTCAGGCGGGAATCAGAAATCTCGACGGTCATGTATGCTAGATTACCGCGCGCGATAAAGTAAGGCATGAACAAAAACGTCCTAACCCGCTTCCGGCCTCAAGTCCGGCAATGGTTCGAGGACGTTTTCGCAGCGCCTACGCCCGTACAGCGCGAGGCATGGGAGCAGATCTCATCCGGCAACCATGCGCTCGTGGTCGCCCCCACCGGCTCCGGTAAAACCCTGGCGGCGTTTTTATGGGCCTTAAATTCCCTCGTGGAAAAGGAAGGCCAAACTGCACTGCCCGTAGGACAGCCGGTAAAGGGCGGCAACTCAGGCGTCAAGGTTTTGTATATCTCCCCGCTGAAGGCGCTTGGTGTGGACGTGGAAAATAACCTGCGTGCTCCGCTGAACGGCATCGCTCGTGCGGCAGAACGATTAGGACTTGACGCCCCCGACATCACCGTCGGCGTACGCTCCGGGGATACACCTTCTGCAGAACGCTCCCGGCAGGTACGCCGCCCGCCGGATATCCTCATCACCACTCCGGAGTCGGCTTATTTGATGCTGA
This sequence comes from Corynebacterium sp. HMSC08C04, assembly GCF_001807495.1. Taxonomy (NCBI): domain Bacteria; kingdom Bacillati; phylum Actinomycetota; class Actinomycetes; order Mycobacteriales; family Corynebacteriaceae; genus Corynebacterium; species Corynebacterium sp. HMSC08C04. The sequence goes on from NZ_KV789208.1 coordinate 3,342, forward strand.
CTTCAAAGGCCGCGGGAATCCTATCTACCGTCGATACCGTCATCATTGATGAAATCCACGCCCTGGCTGGCACCAAGCGTGGCGTGCACCTGGCACTCACGCTCGAGCGGCTGGCGGCCGTGGCGGGGGAGTTCCAGCGCATCGGGCTATCGGCAACGGTGCGCCCGCTTTCTACAGTGTCGAATTTTTTGGGCGGTGACAGGCCCGTGGAAATCGTGGCACCGCCGGCTGAAAAACGCTGGCAGCTTGATGTCCACGTGCCCGTGGAAGACATGTCGGATCTGCCCACCCCAGAGCAAGGCTCCACTATCGGTGAGGTGACAGTGGATGATCCGCTGGGCATTACTGGCCCCGCGGCGGTGGCTGATTCGGCATTGCCCACCGCGAAATCCATTTGGCCGTTTATTGAAGAAGACCTTTACGACGAAATCGTGGAGCATCGCTCCACGCTCGTGTTCGTGAACTCGCGGCGTACCGCGGAGCGCCTGACCTCCCGGCTCAATGAGCTTTATGCCATGGAGCATGAACCGGAAAGCTTGTCGCCTGCTACCCGCCGGGACCCAGCGCAGCTGATGAAGCAAGTCGACGTCGCCGGCAAGGCACCTGCCGTCATCGCTCGCGCACACCACGGCTCGGTGTCGAAGGATGAGCGCACATTGACTGAAACGATGCTCAAGGAAGGCACACTGCGAGCAGTGGTGGCCACCAGCTCGCTAGAGCTGGGCATCGACATGGGCGCGGTCGATCTAGTGGTGCAGGTGGAATCACCGCCTTCGGTAGCCTCTGGTCTGCAGCGCGTGGGCCGTGCCGGGCACTCCGTGGGCGCTGTATCGCAGGGTTCTTTCTATCCGAAGCACCGTGCTGACCTTGTGCAATCCACTCTTACCGTGGCGCGTATGCGCGAGGGCCTCATCGAGGAGATGCACTCCCCGCAGAACCCGTTAGATGTGTTGGCACAGCAGACCGTGGCAGCCGTCGCCGCCGCCGAGGTTGCTCCGGTTACCTCCCCAGATAATGCGGGTGGCCTAGATGTGGATGCCTGGTACGCCATGGTGCGCCGCGCGTGGCCTTATCGCGATTTGGCCAGGGAGGTATTCGATTCCGTCATCGACCTGGTCTCCGGCGTCTATCCCTCCACGGACTTCGCGGAGCTCAAACCCCGCGTGGTCTTCGACCGCATCACTGGCCGACTGAGCCCGCGCCCCGGTGCGCAGCGCGTGGCTGTTACCAACGGCGGCACGATTCCGGACCGCGGAATGTTTGGCGTTTTCCTGCCTGCAGGGGCAGAAAATGCCGCGCCCCGGCGCGTGGGTGAGCTCGACGAGGAGATGGTCTATGAATCCCGCGTGGGCGATATCTTTACCTTGGGTGCTACTAGCTGGCGCATTGAGGAAATCACGCGCGATCAGGTGATTGTCACCCCTGCGCCGGGGCACACTGGCCGGTTGCCTTTCTGGAATGGCGACCAGGCAGGGCGTCCTTATGAGCTGGGCAAGGCCTTGGGTGCGTATCGCCGGCAGGTGCACCTTTCTCCAGAGATCATCCAGGACGCAGATGGGCATGCGGTGGATAACATCGTGGCCTATCTGCAGGAACAGCATGAGGCCACGGGTGTTATTCCGGATGAGAAGACCTTGGTTCTCGAGCGTTTTAAGGACGAACTCGGGGATTGGCGCGTGGTGTTGCACACGCCGTTCGGCCGGGGCGTGAATGCCGCCTGGGCGCTTGCAGTGGGGCAGCGGGTGGCGGAGCTGACCGGCATGGACGCGCAGGCAGTGGCTGGTGACGACGGTATCGTCCTGCGCTTGCCCGAGGGGGAAAAGGAGCCGGATGCTGCGCTTTTTCTTTTCGACGCCGATGAAATTTCGGACATCGTGGCCGAGCAGGTGGGCGGTTCCGCGCTCTTTGCCTCGCGTTTTCGTGAGTGTGCCGCGCGTGCGCTGTTGCTGCCGCGTCGCAATCCCGGCAAGCGCGCGCCGCTGTGGCAGCAGCGTCAGCGGGCAGAACAGCTTCTCGACGTCGCGCAGAAGTACCCTTCCTTTCCCATCATCCTGGAGACGGTCCGCGAGGTCCTGCAGGATGTCTATGATCTGCCGGCGTTGACGGAAACCATGCGCGAGCTGGCTTTGCGTCGCATTCGCATCGCGGAGGTGACCACTGAGCAGCCTTCGCCTTTTGCTTCGACGCTGCTGTTTAATTACACCGGCGCCTTCATGTACGAGGGTGATTCTCCGCTGGCAGAAAAGCGGGCGGCGGCCCTAGCGCTTGATCCGGCGCTTCTGGCCAAGCTTTTGGGCACGGTGGAGCTGCGGGAGCTTTTAGATCCGGAGGTCATCGAGCAGGTGCATGCCCAGCTGCAGCGCACCGCTGCGGAGCGTCGGGCCCGCACGACGGAGGAAGTCGTGGACCTGCTGCGGGTGCTGGGGCCGATTCCGGTAGAGGAAATGGCAGAGCATGCCTCTGTTCCGCTGAGCGCAATTGATTCTCTGGGTGTCCGCGTGATGCGGGTGCGCATTGCCGGACGCGAGCACTTCGCACAGCCCCTTGACGCCCCGCTGCTTCGCGACGGACTCGGCGTGCCCGTCCCGCCTGGTGTTGCCGCGCAACAGTCCACTATCACCGATGCCTTGCAACAGCTGGTCTCGCGTTGGACGCGCACCCGCGGTCCTTTCGTGCTGGGGGACTTGCAGGCGGCCTTTGGCCTTTCGGCCTCGGCAGCACACACCGCGCTGGCGAGTCTCGATAGCGTGGTGGAAGGCCGCTACCGCCAAGGAATCGAGGAGACCGAGTACTGCGCTGCGGAGGTCTTGCGCACCATTCGCTCGCGCTCGCTGGCTGCGGCACGCGCTGCGACGGAGCCTGTTAGCGCTGCCGCTTTCGGACGCTTCTTGCCCGATTGGCAGCAGGTAGCGCCCGTGGGCAAGCGGCCTGCGCTACGCGGGGCGGATGGCGTCTACAGCGTGATTGAACAGCTCGCCGGCGTGCGCCTGCCAGCCTCTGCGTGGGAGTCGCTGATTCTGCCGGCGCGTGTGGGCGATTACTCGCCGACGATGCTCGATGAACTGACCTCTAACGGCGAGGTGCTCATCGTGGGCGCTGGCAAGGCGGGAACGAATGACCCTTGGATCATGTTGCTGCCGGTGGACTATGCGGCTCAGTTGGCGCTGCAGGTTAACCCGGATGAACAGGGGCTGAGCATGTTGCAATTAGCGGCGTTGGAGGTCCTGCGCGGTGGCGGCAGCTACCTGTTCAACGATATCGCGGCGCAGGTGCCGGGCACTGCCGAGGAGCTGCGGGAAGCGCTGTGGCAGCTGGTAGAAATGGGCCTGGTTAGTCCCGATTCCTTTGCGCCAATCCGCACACACATTGCCGCGGCCGGCTCGCGCTCGGGAGCAACTGCGCACCGCGCTAAGCGACGCCCCACCCGTTCCCGGCTGCGCATGGGACGCACGTCCTTTGCCCAAACGCAGGGCCTCGGCGGGGCCGCAACCGCCCCGGACGTGGCCGGCCGTTGGGCTGCTTCCGTGTCAGGCCAAGGCGTCGACGCGACGAGCCGCTCCGTAGCACACGGTGAGGCTTGGCTTGACCGCTATGGCGTGCTGACTCGGGGTTCCGTGGTGGCCGAGGACGTGCTCGGCGGCTTCGCGCTGGCCTATAAAGTGCTCTCTGGCTTTGAGGAATCTGGCAAGGCGATGCGCGGCTATGTGATTGAAGGGCTTGGCGCGGCGCAGTTTTCTACTCCCGCGGTCATCGATCGCTTGCGTGGTATGAACGATTCTCCCGACGTGACGGGCTGGCCATCTGGCACTACGAGCACTGCGGAAGTTAATACCTACGTGCTCGCCGCGACGGATCCCGCCAACCCATATGGTGCAGCCCTTGCTTGGCCGCAGCGCGATGGCGCGGACAGCGGCCACGGCCCCACCCGTAGCGCCGGTGCCCTAGTGGTGCTGATGGACGGGCTCTGCGTGGCGCATCTAACCCGCGGTGGAAAGACGCTGACAACTTTCTTGGACGCCCTGCCTGAAGACATCGATGCTGATGAAGTGCTTGGCAAAGTGCTTGAAGGTCTCACGGAGCTCATCGCCGCAGGGCGTTTGAGCCCGCTGGTGATTGAGAAAATCAACGGAGCGCCCGCATTCGAATCGGAAATCTCCACTCGCTTGCGAGGCCTTGGCGCAGGTATCAGTCCCCGTGGCGTGCGGATCTCGGCCAAGGCTGCGCCGCCGCGCACGTCCCGCCGCATCGAAGACAACCGCAGCGACCCCTGGCAAAAGCCCATGGAGCCACGCCGCGGCCGAAGCGTTTCGGAAGCTCTGGCGGAGCTACCGGATTTAAGCTTTGACGATCCTCCCGAACCAGGCCGTGGCGCGCCGGGTGGATTTCGTCCGCGGGGCAGCCGCCGCTAGAAACAGGACTCAAACGGTAAAACCAGGATGGTAAATTGCCTCAGCGGCTACCGGGTACTTCATCTTTAACGAGCTGGTTTTGCCATCTAGTTAGACTGGTTGCATGCCAGAAGGTGATTCCGTCCTGCAGTTGTCCAATAAGCTGCAGTTTATGACCGGCCGCGAGGTCACCGGGGCGTCGCTTAGGGTGCCCCGGTATGCCACCGTGCATTTGGAGGGCAGCACAGTTTCTCGTGTGTGGCCTTATGGAAAGCATCTTTTCATGCAGTTCGCGCGGCCCGATGCTGAAAGCTTGGTGCTACATACTCACTTGAAGATGGAAGGCCAGTGGGCCATTCACTACAAGGGCGATAGGTGGCGCAAGCCGGGCCATAGCGCGCGGGTGGTGCTGCAGCTCGCTAGTAGCCCGCGCGATATTGAGCTGGTGGGCCACTGGCTGGGCATGGTCGAGGCCTATCCTGCCTCCTTGTACAACGAGCGGATTTCGCATTTGGGCCCAGATATCTTGAGCGAGCAGTGGGAGTCTGAGGGCGCGGACGAAGCCGCGCGGCGAATCTTAAGCCAGCCCATCCGTACCATTGGGGCGGCGCTGCTGGATCAGAAAAACGTGGCCGGAATCGGCAACGAATACAGGGCGGAGGCCTGCTTCATCGCGGGCGTGCACCCAGCCCTTCGCGTGGCCCAAGTGGATGTGCCGCGGATTCTGGAGATATCGCGGCGCATCATGTGGGCCAACCGCAACTCCCCAGTGCGCGTGACCACGGGTGTGCGGCGCGCCGGGGAGACCACCTATGTCTTCGGCAGAAATAACGCCAAGTGCAGGCGGTGTGGCACGCCAATTGCCAAGTCGACGCTCGGCGGCGTTGACGCCGGCGGGGAAGAAGGCGAGCTGGAGCGCATCATCTGGTGGTGCCCGCATTGCCAGCCCTATTCCCGGGCCGGGGCTTAATTAGTTTCGAGCCAACCGTTAAGTGCTAGGCGCTTAGCGGTTGGAGCGGTACCAACCAATGAGCTCGTCGGTGGATTGGTCGCCGGATGCGGCTTCCTCCTTGCCGGAGACTGCCGGCGCCAAGTCATTAGCCTGCTGCTTGCCCAGCTCCACGCCCCACTGGTCAAAGGAATTGATATCCCAGATAACGCCCTGGGTGAACACGATGTGCTCGTAGAGCGCGATGAGCGCGCCCAACACAGCCGGGGTCAGCTGCTCCGCCATGATGGTGGTGGTCGGACGGTTGCCTGGCATGACCTTGTGAGGAACCAGCTCAGGGGCAACGCCTTCCGCCGTGATTTCCTCGGCAGTCTTGCCGAATGCCAGAACCTTGGTCTGAGCAAAGAAGTTACCCATCAGCAGATCGTGCATGGAGCCGGTGCCGTCGGCAGTAGGGAAATCCTGCTGCGGGCGAGCAAAACCGATGAAGTCCGCCGGGATAAGGCGAGTGCCCTGGTGGATAAGCTGGAAGAAAGCGTGTTGGCCGTTGGTGCCCGGCTCGCCCCAGTAGATTTCCCCAGTGCCGGTGGAAACTGCGGTGCCGTCGCGGCGAACGGACTTGCCGTTGGACTCCATGGTCAGCTGCTGTAGATAAGCAGGGAAGCGGCCTAGGTCCTCAGAATAAGGCAGGACCGCATGGGTCTGTGCGCCGTGGAAGTCGGAGTACCACACGCCGAGCATGCCCATCAGGACCGGTAGGTTCTGCGCAAGCTCCGCGGTGCGGAAGTGCTCGTCCATCGCATGGAAGCCGGCAAGCATGTCCGTGAAGTTATCCGCGCCGATGGTGCACATCAGGGACAGGCCGATGGCGGAATCCATGGAGTAGCGGCCGCCCACCCAGTTCCAGAAGCCGAACATGTTCGCAGTGTCGATGCCGAACTCGGAGACTTTCTCGGCGTTGGTCGATACAGCAACGAAGTGCTTGGCCACTGCCGCCTCATCACCCAACTTATTGATGAGCCACGCGCGCGCCGCGTGCGCATTGGTCAGGGTCTCCTGGGTGGTAAAGGTCTTAGAAGCAATGATGAACAGAGTCTCCTCAGCTTCTACCTGGTCCAGCGCTGCAGCCATGTCAGCCGGGTCAACGTTGGAGACAAAAAGTGCCTTGATGCCGGCGTCTTCGTAGCTGCGCAGCGCCTTCGAGGCCATGGCCGGGCCCAAGTCGGAGCCGCCGATGCCGATGTTGACCACGGTGCGGATCTTTTTGCCCGTATGCCCCAGCCAGCTGCCATCGCGCAGGGAATCAGAAAAGGCACGCATGCGGCCCAAAACTTCGTGAACGTCAGCTACTGCGTCTTGGCCATCGACGCTAAGCTCCGAGTCTGCCGGCTGACGCAGGGCGGTGTGCAATACGGCGCGGTCCTCAGTGTTGTTGATGTGTTCGCCGGCGAACATGGCATCGCGGCGGCCTTCTACGTCTGCAGCCCGTGCAAGTTCTACCAATGCCGTGAGGACATCGTCATCGACCAGGTTCTTGGAAAGATCGACATGCAGCCCCGCAGCGTCGAAAGTTAAGCGAGCCGCACGCTGCGGGTCAGCGGCGAAGAGCTCACGTAGATTGAGGTCTTTCTTCTCCGCAAAGAGCTGCTCAAGTGCGTTCCACTGGGGCTGGGTGGTGATGTCCATTACAAGGGCCTTTCTGGCTTTAGTCAGACACTAAAAATTACGGATACCACCGTAGTCCACGCGGGAGCATTTTGCCGTTAGCTACAGGACCATTGCTGCAATCCAGCCGGCGATGAGAAGCGGGATATTAAAGTGCAGGAAGGTCGGGATGACCGAATCGCGGATGTGATCGTGCTGGCCGTCCGCGCCGAGGCCCGCGGTGGGGCCGAGGGTGGAATCGGAGGCGGGGGAGCCGGCGTCGCCAAGCGCGCCTGCGGTGCCGACGATGGCCACCGTCGCGGCGGGGCTAAAGCCCAGTGACATGCACAGTGGAACATAGATGACGGAGATGATGGGAAGCGTGGAGAAGGAAGAACCGATGCCCATCGTCACGACAAGTCCCACGATGAGCATGACCGCGGCGGCCATCATCTTGTTGCTGCCGAAGATATCGCTGGTTGCACTCACCAGTTCCTCGACCTGACCTGTGGCTGTCATGACAGAGGCAAAACCCTGGGCAGTAATCATGATGAAACCGATGAGCGCCATCATGCGCATGCCATCGGAGAAAACATCGTCTGCTTTGCGCCAATCGATGGCGCCGGTGACCAACATGATGCCAAGTCCTGTCAGGGCGCCGACCATAAGACCATCGGATTCGAAATCCATCGCCTGCATCGCAATCTGCACGCCGAAGGTGGCGATGATGGCGACAACGCAGACCCAAATCTTGTAACGCGACGGGGCTTCTTCGGTTGGCTCTTCATTGCTGAGCGGGGTATCGGCGTAATCGCGGGGTTTGCGGTAGCTGAAGAACATGGCAATCAGCAGGCCAGAGAGCATACCAAGGGCAGGAATTCCCATGACATGCATGATGGAAATGCTTTCGGTATTAAGGCCTGCTTGGCCGATGTTGAATAACAAAATGTCATTCAAAAAGATGGAGCCGAAACCTACCGGTAGGAACATGTAGGTGGTGACCAGGCCGAAAGTAAGGCAGCAGGTAATCAGACGTCGGTCGATGCGCAGGGCATTCATGACCTTGAGCAGTGGCGGCACGATAAGCGGGATGAACGCGATGTGCACGGGGATGACGTTCTGGCTCATCACAGCCATAGCGATGAGGCCGGCGACCAAGATCCACTTGGTGGCTTGTGCTGCGCTTGGCGACGCCCCGTCCCCGCCGATCCGCCGAATCAAGGCGTTGGCGAGCAGCTGCGGCACGCCCGCCGCGGCGACCGCCATGGCAAAGGCACCCAGCAATGCATAGCTCAAGGCAATTTTGGCACCGCCACCGAGGCCCTCCTGGAAAGCGACCATGGTGGCGTCGAGTCCCATGCCGGAAAGCAGGCCGCCCGTCAGCGCGCCAAGGAATAGTGCGACAACAACATGCACACGCAAAAGCGCGAGGACGAGCATGACGATGACCGCGACAAGAACTGCATTCATGGCGAAGAGATTACTGTATTTTATCCAGAAAAATGAAATTTATTGAAAGGTTTAGCCGAGTTTTCCGCGGCCCATGCGCAGCAGTGCAGAGGCGATGGCTGGGCCTTCCTCACCGAGCTCGTCGCGAAATTGGTTGAGAATGGCAATCTCGCGGGTGTGCACCAGCTTGGTGCCGCCGGCGTTCATGCGCGTGCGCCCGATGATCTGGGAGATTTCCGTGCGGCGCTTCGCAGCGTCGAGGATAACGCGATCCAAGCGGTTGATTTCCTTGCGATAGTTCTGAATCTCCGCATCGCTCAAGGGATCATCGGTGCCGGAGGGCATGCGGATCTCCATGCCGTTGTCCACAACGTTGGTATCGAGGCTATTGGCGTGTGCGGAGTTTTCAGTCGGGTTGTTCGCAGAGGGCATAGCCCAAGATTCTGCCACTTAGAAACCAAAAAGGAAACTGCAGCAGATAAATTCGAATTCCCCTGCATAAGGCGTGTTATGAGGGGATGTCCGGTAGTGCTAGTAGGTTGGTAGGCACTATGAGTAATGCGTCTGAATTCTCCCCAGCTCCACGCCCAGATGGAAAAAATTCTGCCAACAGCCAGCCGGATCTTTTTGGCGGCTTCGGCGGTTTCGGTGGGCCCGCTCGGCCTGCCGCGCCGCAGCCACAGTCGGGTGGCTTTGGGGCTCCTACTTCGAGGGGACCTGCTGCTGGTGCTGCATCGAACCCAGCTGGCGCGCCTGGCGCTGTGGACCCCGATCCGCTTACTGAGGGCCTGAACCCGCAGCAGCTTGAGGCGGTAACGCACGCTGGTTCGCCGCTGCTGATTGTGGCGGGTGCGGGCTCTGGTAAGACTGCTGTGCTTACCCGCCGCATTGCTTATCTCATGCGCAATCGTGGGGTGGCTCCGTGGGAGATTTTGGCTATTACCTTTACCAACAAGGCCGCCACGGAGATGAAAGAGCGCGTGGGCCAGCTGGTGGGGCCAGTGGCCGAGCGCATGTGGGTTTCTACCTTCCACTCCATCTGCGTGCGTATCCTGCGCCAAAACGCGCAGCTGGTGCCAGGACTGAACACCAACTTCACTATTTATGACGGTGATGATGCACGCCGCCTTTTGACCATGATCGCCAAAGACATGCAGTTGGATCTAAAGAAGTACACCGCCCGCGTGCTGGCCAATCAGATTTCGAATCACAAAAATGAGCTGGTCTCGCCGGCTGACGCTTTGGCAGAAGCAGAAAAGACCAAGAATCCTTTCGAGATTACGGTTGCACGCGTCTTCGATGAATATCAGCGCCGCCTGCGTGCAGCTAACTCCGTGGACTTCGATGACCTCATCGGTGAGGTAGTGCGTATTTTCCATCAGCACCCACAGGTGGTGGATTTCTATCGTCGCCGCTTCAAGCACGTTCTTATTGATGAGTATCAGGACACCAACCATGCGCAGTATGCGTTGGTTTCTGCATTGGTGGGTAGGGGAGAGCTAGGCCCCGATGCACCAGAATTGTGCGTGGTGGGTGACTCAGATCAGTCCATTTATGCCTTCCGTGGCGCTACGATCCGCAACATTCAGGAATTCGAGCGTGACTATCCGCAGGCGCACACCATTTTGTTGGAGCAGAACTATCGCTCCACTCAGACCATTCTGAATGCGGCGAACGCTCTCATCGCGAAGAACGAGGGCCGCCGTGAGAAGAACCTGTGGACTGCGCACGGCGAAGGCGCGAAGATCGTTGGCTATGTCGCCGATAACGAGCATGATGAGGCCCGTTTTATTGCTTCTGAGATCGACTCTCTGGCAGATAAGGGCCGCGCCTTTTCCGATATGGCGATCATGTACCGCACGAACAATGCCTCGCGTGCGTTGGAAGATATCTTTGTTCGCTCCGGAATCCCGTACAAGGTTGTGGGCGGCACTCGCTTCTATGAACGCCGCGAAATCCGTGACATGGTGGCTTATCTGCGCATCATTGATAATCCGGATGACACAGTGAGCCTGCGCCGCATTATCAACGTTCCAAAGCGCGCCATCGGTGATAAAGCACAATCCCAGATCGCGCTGCATGCAGAGAACCTAGGAGTGAGCTTTGGAAAGGCCCTGTACGATGCCGCCGCGGGCAACGTTGCGGGCCTGGGCACACGGGCCGTTAATGCAGTGTCGAAGTTCAACGAGATGATGGAGGGCATCCGCGCTCAGATTCCGAGCATGATTAACGAGGTTACTCATCAGCCGGATCTTGGTGATCTACTCAGCGCCGTGCTCGATGCCACTGGATACCGTGCGGAGTTGGAGAACTCGAATGATCCGCAGGATGGAGCGCGGCTGGATAACCTCAACGAGTTGGTTTCCGTTGCCCGAGAATTTAGCTCCGAGGCGGCAAATCAGATGGCGTTTACCGGAGCCGACGCTGTAGAAGATTTAAGCCCAGAGCTCGCCGAGGGGGAGGCCCTACCCGGCTCGCTCCAGGCTTTCCTAGAGAAGGTGTCTTTGGTAGCTGACGCAGACCAAATCCCTGACAACGAAACTGGCGTGGTCACGCTGATGACCTTGCACACTGCCAAGGGCTTGGAATTCCCAGTCGTCTTCCTCACAGGCTGGGAAGATGGCCAATTCCCGCACATGCGCTCTTTGGGTGACCCGAAAGAACTCAGTGAGGAACGCCGCTTGGCTTATGTGGGCATCACACGCGCTCGCGAGCAGCTCTATCTCACCCGCGCAATACTTCGCTCGTCCTGGGGTAACCCGATGACGAATCCGGCCAGCCGCTTCCTCGCCGAGGTCCCCGAAGACCTCATCGACTGGCGCCGTGAAGAACCAGACAGCTCGTTGTCTAGCGCATGGGGCGGAGATGATTCCTACCAATATGGCCGCTCCTATGGCTCCGATTGGTCCGGCTGGGGCAGAACCTCACCGCGCGCTACGTCTTCCCCTTCGCAACGCACGCGTAAGCCTGCTCCTACCAGCTCGATGCCTAAGAACAACCAGCTGAATTTAGTTGTGGGAGACCGCGTCAACCACGCCAAGTACGGCCTGGGAACGGTCATCGATGCCTCCGGCTCCGGTCCACGCGCCACGGTGACGGTGGACTTTGGAAGCGCCGGCAAAGTGCGCTTGATGCTCATCGGCGGCGTGCCGATGGAAAAGCTTTAAGCGCAAAGGGCGGTTCGCTTAGATGTTGATGCCACGCTGAGCGAACCAGTTGACCGGGTCCACGGCTGCGCCGCCGCCCGGGTGCACCTCGAAGTGGAGGTGCGGGCCGGTGGACTGACCCTCGTTGCCGATGACGGAGATCTGCTGACCTGCGCTCACGCGGTCTCCGACGTTGACAAGCAGTTGGTCGCCCGGCATATGGCCATAGACGGAGATGGTTCCATCATCGTGTTGGATGCGGATCCAGTGGCCAAAGCCTTGAGCCGGACCAGAGGAGATAACTTCACCGTCCATGATGGAGTAAATCGGCGTGCCAATCGGATTAGCAATGTCGATTCCGCTGTGGAAGGCGCCCCAGCGCGGGCCGAAGCCGGAAGTAAGAGTGCCGGAAGTAGGGAACACCACGGTGTTGCCCGCGGAGTCCTGGCTCTTCGTTGGCTTCAGTCCGGAGTGATTGCCGGAAGGCGCGAAAGCCTGGGCAAGCCCCGGAACACTCGAAGGGTCGAGAACGATGTTCAGCGCCCCGCCCTCATTCGATACCTCTGGGGTAGCAGCGCCCGCGAGTACGCCGGCCGTGGACTTGGTCAGCCCGACGAAGGCGTCGATAAGCGTGGCGTTATCTGCATTAGTAGATACTTCTGGCTGTGACGAGCCATCAGAGACGTCTACGCTAGCTGCCGGCTGCGCGGCAGAGGCGGTAGCGCCCATGGTGGTGGCAAGGGTGGTGCAAACTGCCAAAGCAGTAAGCGCCACAGTCTTGCGTGCGCGGAGATTGCGCTTCATAACTTCGGGTCCTTTTCATGGCGGTGCATGGTCGGGGTGGCTCGGTTAAGCCTTTAGTGCCAAACGGACGCGTTTCGACACGCCGAAAGAGTTCAATCCGGAATATCGAGGCCGTTTATGGCAACGAGATAAAGTTATCGAGCTTTTCGTACTGTTGCAATTGTGAAAATTGCAGGTAAAGACAGGAAATGTTCGAAAATTATTCGAACATGCCAGCATGTTACACATGTTACTAATGTGAAAATAGTTACGACTGTGAAGTATGGGTTTAGGTTGTGGGGGTGGATATTGGGGGTGACGTTATGGGGCTGCCAGGATTCATTCAGTAAAAGCCCCTCCTGAGCTGCGACAAGGCCTGTACCTAGACTTGGTACAGGCCTTGCGTTCGGGTCAATTTGCTGTTGTGGCTCTTGGGCTAATCGTTTTGTTCAGCCTCGACTGCACTTAAGCGCCGGTGCACCAACCAGGAACCGCCCGCACCAAGCAAAGGCACTATGAACACGCCCGCAAGTTGCCACCAGTCCATGCTGTAGAGATCTCCCTGATAGAACAGCTCGTTTGCTTCGGGCCTGCCTGGACGCGGCACACGAATCATGATGATTCCAATAATCTCGCCGACGATGAAACCGAGCGTCATGCCGATCGTGCCAACCAACCACGTGCGCCAAGCGGCGACCTTCGGCATGAGGGAAGGTTCTGCACCCAAAGACTCAAAGAGCTTTCCGCTGCGGCGTAGCGCTGCCGCGGAGTTGGCGATGATGAGCACTAACAAGATGAAGCCGATGCCCCATAGGGCAATGGCAGGGGCGTATTCCTTTGCCTTGCTCGTGGTCTTTGTGAAGGAAATCTCGTATTCGCCGCCGGTAGCGTTTTCTACGGCTTCTTCAATTTCCTTCTGTTGGCTGCGCTCCAAAGTCTTATCGAAGACAATCGCCGTGCCGATTCGGGAGGAGGAGATCTTTAGCTTCTTTGCCGCCGCAGGGCTAACCAACCTGAGATCGCGGCCCAACGCGGGAAGCGCCTCGACCGCAGGCAGCGTAGCGCTAACCTCTTCGCGCGGTTCGGTTTGGCCCTGTGGGGTCCGAACAGCGGTGAACTCGGCATGGTCGCGCCCATCGAGGTGGCTGTTATGGGTCAAGACAACTCCGCCCTTACGGAGTGTATCTGCCGCCGCTTGGCGGTCAGCATCGCTGTCGAAGTTCCAGAGGTCGAGCGTTTCGGGCGTTGCTTCTAGCGTGCGGCCATAGCGAGTGAAGGCGCTAGACGGGAACCACGTCATCATGTCATGCAGACAATTCTGCCGTGCTTCTCCAGACTCATCGGTCCTGCGGCCATCTTTGTCAATGAAGGTAGCCTGCTCGACAGAGTCGTTGTAGGAAGTCTGCTCGCAGGTGTAGTCATATTCCATCTCGAGAGCAATATTTGGAATGGAAGAACCAGGAATAGAGGTGGAATTCCAATCGGTATATCCAAAAGTCTCAAGGGGCTTGCCAGGCTGCAGTGCAAGCGCACTATCGATGGCTCGCTGTTCCACCTTGTTGGCCGGTGCGCCCAAGTTCTTTTGATAATCCGTGCTTCTGACTATTGCTGAGGTGGAGGGATTTACTACCGTGTCCACCTTGTCCCACCATGCTTCGTCACTGCGAACGCCTACGGAACCCGCGGCCGCAGCTAAGGTTACGGCGATGAGCGCGATAGCGGTTGGGACCGTATGGAATCCACGTCGCATGAGATCGCGGCTGGCAATCCGCAAAGCGAGGCCGTGGTGACTGCATACGCGTGCGGTGGCATATACCAGCGCGGGAACGCTTGCGGCTGTGGCGAGGAAAGCCAGCAGGATGAGCAGTGAATAGATTGACTTACCGAATGGGGTAAGCAGCGCGATGAGGATAACGGGCAATGCGACAGGGCCGTATGCCATTTCCTTGCGCCAGTTGAGGATGCGATCCGGCATGCCGCCGTGGAGGGAGGGTGCAAGCGCCTGGCGGGCGGCGAGCCACGCGGGCACCAGAGCGGCGGCCGTGGAAGCAACAATTGCGATAGCCCAGAGTGCAAGTGGATAAAGCAGTGGAACATCGAGCTTTACTCCAGGAAAACGCAGTGCCCCGATGGCATAGCTGCCTGCGAGTCCGAGCACTGCGCCGCTCGTGGCGCCGAGCAGGCCTGTGAAGAAGCCATAGGCTAATACGGCTGTAGCGATGTGCTTTGGTTGTGCGCCCTGTGCTGCCATGAGTGCGTACATGCGTGTATTCCGGCGCAAAGCGAAGCTAAACACTGGCGCGATAAGTGCAAGGAGCAGCGTAACCGCAAAAGCAAAAGAACTGGCGATGGCGATGAAGCTTAAGAAGGCTTCAAAATTTAGGTGGACGCCGCTATCGATTATCGTTGCTTCAGATAAAGATTTGTCGTAAATGCTAAAGCCTGCCGACTGCACCCGTGCGATGTCATTTTGGTTGAGCACGGTATCGCCCACGATGGCCCACGTAGCTTGCTCCGGGTGCTGGGCCAAGAACTCCGTGTTCGTAAGGACTGGTGCCGTGGCATAGCTCCTACCGCCGGGGATGATGCCCGCGACCTTTGCCTCCGATAAGCCGCCAGGGGTAGGGGAACTTATGCTGACAACATCACCTTTGTGTACTCCTAATGAACGCGCATCTGCATAGGACAAGATGAGCGTTCCCTCGTCGGGGTGCGCGGAATCGATGAGGGGTTGAGCTTTAGTGGGCGGTAAAGCACTGTCGAATTGGGTGATCTGGATATTGGAGTGCTTTGAATCGTGCTGAACTCCCACGGTGACGGGCCCAAAAATCGGGGAGGGGCGCAGGTCACCAGGCAAGATTTCTTCTGCGCGGGAAGCAAAACCCGCTGCAGGTTCCAGGTGCACCGCTTTTGTATCTTCTGAAGCCGCCACGCCAATCGTGCGCGGATTGCTTGAAAATACGTTGTGGAACCTATCGCCATTGACGCCCAGTATGCCCAGGCACACCAAAACGGCGACGGGAAGTGCAACCAATGCCACCCCGGCTAGGCTGCGCCAGCGATGGGCCAACATGTCGCGATAGGTGGGGCGGGCGGCGGCTAAAAGAGCAGACATTGACTAATGCTCCTTTCCGCTGAGGACGCCATCGCGCATCATTACAACGGAGTCGGCCCATGCGGCGAAACGTGGCTCATGGGTAACGAGAAGCCCGGCGGCGCCGGCGTCGATGCGAGAGCGCAGCACCTTCATGACTTCTTCGCTGGTGGCGGTATCGAGCGCGCCGGTCGGCTCATCCGCGAGCAATACCTGGCGCGGGCCAATGAGTGCACGGGCGATTGCGGCCCTTTGCGCCTGACCGCCTGAGATTTCCTCAGGGAAGCGGTCAGCGACATTTTCCAGGCCTACTTCCGCAAGCGCAATTTCAGCGGCCTCGCGGCACTTCTTAGGGCTAACGCCATCTAATTCAAGGGGTAGGGTGACGTTCTCACCGATGCTGAGGGTGGGCACCAAGCTGAAGTCCTGGAAGACGAAACCTAGGTTCCGGCGGCGCAACTGAGCGGCAGCAGATTTGGACAGCCCCGCAGCATCCTCGCCGTTGACAAGCACGCGTCCAGAGGTCGGTGGCAGCAGGAGCCCAGCGACGTTGAGCAACGTGGACTTGCCGGAACCAGAAGGGCCCATGATGGCGATGAGCTTGCCGGGATGAAGCTGCAGGTTTGCCTCCTTAAGTGCGATAACTTGGCGCGCGCCAGAGCCGAACTCGCGGGAGACATTATGAAGCTCAAGTGGTAATGGGTGGGTGGTTTCTTCGCTGTTATGCATGGTCTATTCCTTTGGTTGATTGGAAGTAGAAGCGGAGGTGTGGGGATTTAGAGCCTCAGCCCGGTCGAGCCACCGCAGCAGTGCTTCAAGGTCAAAGATTTCGCGTTCGAGGGCCAGCCGCGTGGCGCTGCGGGTTTCAGGTAATTCGGCGGCCTGCTGGTTTAGAAGCCGAAGCTGCTTCAGGGTGGCAAAGCGCTGGGCATCCAGAATTTCAATGGCATCGACGTCGCTGCGTTGGGCAGCGAGCGCTACCTTGAGGACGAGTTCATCTCTTTCGAGCGCATGCTTGGCGACGCCCCGCGTCCACCAGTCCGCAAGCTCCGCACGGCCTTGTGTAGTGATGTGATAGGTCGTGGCATGCCTGCCCGTGGGGCCTACGGCTGTGCCGTGCTCCTCGATGAAGTTGTCTCTTTCGAGTCGTTTTAGCGTTTGTGCAACTTGGCCGATGTTGAGTGGCCATAGTCCATCCAGCGCTTCCGCGAAGTGGCTTTGCAGCATGCTGGCGGTAGCTGGCTCAGCGCTAAGGAGCGACAAGAGAGAATGTTTAATGGACATATTTCCTGCCAGGGGGATGGATATAGATTTTGGAAGTTGCCGGTCAAGCCGATAGTAATCATTGATTACCGGGTAACCTATAGCGTAGCTTACTGGGTAAGTAATGCGGCGGCAAGGGTGGGTGGCCAAAACCACGAAAGCGGCAACAGGAAGCGAAGTCCTGTTACCGCTTAAACCAGGTGAGAAGGAGGGTGGGAAGAAGGAATTTTAAAGGCTAGTGCTTTAGGAGATGTTGATTCCGCGGGCTGCGAACCAAGAGATTGGGTCAACTGCGCCCTGGCCTGCTGGGTGAATCTCGAAGTGCAGGTGGGAACCAGTGGAAAAGCCCATCGAACCCATGCCGGCAATCTTCTGGCCGGCGTGCACGCGCTCGCCAACTGCAACGTCCAGGGTCTGCATGTGGCCGTAGACGGTCATGGAGCCGTCATCGTGCTTGATGCGGATCCACTGGCCGAAACCGGAAGCTGGGCCGGAATCGATGACGGTGCCGTCCATAGCGGCGAGGATTGGGGTACCGACAGCGTTAGCGATGTCGATGCCAGAGTGGAAGGAACCCCATCGTGGTCCGAATCCGGAGGTGAAAGTGCCCTCGGCTGGGCGGACGACGGATGGTGCGCGGGATGCTTCATCGGCAGCAGCACGTGCCTCAGATGCCTGAACTGCCTTATCCAGCTGAGCAGAAAGATCTGCTACCGGCTTTGCCTCGGCAACGTTCAGGATCTGTGGGGCAGCGGCGGCAGCTTCCTTGGCGGCAGCCTGGGCGCCATTCTGAACGTCCTGCAGGGCGTCAGACTCGGTAGCAAGGTTGTAGTCGACGGTCTGCGCCTTCATGCCGGCATTGTCTGCCTGAAGATTGGCGGCCGCTGCGCCACCGACACCTGCGGTGGACACAGCTCCTGCAGCGACGGTCACCAGTGCTAGACGACCTTTCGCAGTCTGCGAGGTGGCGATCTGGCGGTGACGGCCGGCGTTCCGCTGAGTCTTGCTTCGCATGATTTCTTCTTCCATTGTCTTCACAATCCGCCAACCGCACCTGCACTAGAAACCAAAAAATTAAGCGTTACGTCTTTGGGCGGTTGGTTACTGGATTGTGACCTTCCTGTTACCAACGAGATGTAACAGTAGCGTCTCGAAATAATAACAGCAAGCCGTTATGGAAATTTTTCGACCTTTTCGGTGAAATTAGCTGGACAGGGGCCTGAAAGGGTTTGTGTCACACTTTAGGTAGAGCTAGCGATAATCGTAATTGGCCAGTATAGACGGTGTATGTTTGCTCAGAGTGCACGGTCATCACGGTAGCGTTAATGGTTGCTTTCCGTTCCATACAGTATATATTGCGCTGTTGTGCGCCTGAGCTAGCACCTTAAGGTTAGTGCGAAGTGCCGCCAATTCAGCTTGTTATCGTCGCGCCAACCCAAAATGGACGATGGGCCATGGCAAAGTGGACGCGATGAACAAAAACACCAGCCCTCAAACGCGGTCGGCTTCCCGTTCGCGCGCGCAAGTGCGCGGGCGCGGTGGCGCCGGCTCATCCAAACCAGCTGCACGCGTGGCCAACAAGGTTGGCTCCCAGGCGCGCGCCCGTCGAGCTACCGCGCCTACCACTTTGGCCGGGCGCATCCGCCGAATGCTGTGGACGGTGGCAATCCCTAACGCCGTCGTGGTGTTGGTAGTGCTTGCAGTGGCATTGGCGGCGCTGCTTTTAACAAGCTCGCCTTTGGCATGGCTGCCCACGATCGTTGCCGAAGCGTGGATGGTGTTTAACCTCGCGCCGATTTCGGCAGGCGGAATTGAGCTTTCCGTTTTACCGCTGCTGCCCGCAGGAATCTTATCCTTAATTGTCGGGCGCCGGATCCGTCAGGCGATCAAGCATAAGGTCAGCATCAAAGATCTTTTGGTCCTCTTAGGCTGTGTTGTCGGTGTGCCGTTGCTTCTCACGATCATCGCGTGGCTGATGTTGTGGGACGCCGGCAAGGTATTTGACGTCTCGCCGCCTAATTTCTTCGTGGTCTTGCCGCGCATGCTTCTGCTACATCTGTCGGCGCTGGCCGGTGGCATGGGTTCGCGCTTGTGGAAGGCATTGGCCAAACGTTTCGGTATGCCGCGCATGCTTGTCGACGCCGCGCAAGTAGCGCTGCGTTACCTCGGTGTGCTTTTTGCTGCCTCGGCAGTAGTGTGCCTCATCGTCGCCATTGTGGGCTGGTCCCGTCAGAGCGAGATGATGAATGCGTACCCGAGCATCGATGGCTTGGGTGGATTCCTGCTCTACCTGATTAGCGCTCTGTATATCCCAAACGCAGTTATCGGCACAGGCGGCATTCTGTCTGGTTCTGAATTCCAGTTCGGCCCGGAAAGCAGCATCAGCCTGTTTAGCATCCACATGGTTTCCTTGCCGCCGCTGCCAATCGTGGGCGTAGTTCCTTCTTCCATTGCGCCTTGGGCGGTGGGCCTTCTCGTTGTTCCGATCGCCTCGGCCATCTATGTGGTCTGGCGCGCACGCCGCCACGTGAACTTTTTCTTTGCGGTCGCTGCGAGCGCCTTTGTTGCTTTCTTTACCTTGCTTTTGAGCTACTTTGTTTCCGGCGTGCTTGGCATCTATGGCGCAACGGGCCTAAACGTGTGGACTGCAACGGGTCTCGTGGCGTTATGGTTTGCGGCAATCGCATTGGGCTTTGCCTGTGCCTTCGCAATCGGCGCCTGGCATGCATCCCGCAACGCCTCGGCAGCAGCCGCCGCAGAATCCGACAAGGCTGAGGAAGCTGCGGCGGACGCTGCATTTGCAGAAGCCGAAGCAGAAGAAGCTGAAGTGGAAGACGCTGAAGCTGAAGAAACTGCGCCAAACACTTCCGAAGGTGCCGTGGCGGAATCGATTAAACCGGATGCTGCAAGTGAAAATGCCACGGGTGAGGAATCGGCCGAAGAGGAGCCTGTGCCGGAAGAACCAATGGGTGCCCCTGAAGGGGAGTCGGTTGCAGACGCTCCAGAAGATGATGAGGCTGATGAAACAGCTGTAGAAAAGGCAAACGAATCGGCCGAAGAAGCAGCCGAAGAAGCAGCGGAAGAAACGGCAAAGTCCGCCGATTCTGGGGTAGAAGCGGAAGTCATCGACGGCGAAATTGTCGAAGAATTCCCGCAGGAGCCTCACAAGGACTAGGCTTATGTCCCGTGACTTCACAGCATCAGCCACAAGGCGAAACCGTCCGCACCTCCCGTCCGATTGAAATCGTCGTTCTGGTCTCCGGAACCGGCTCACTCCTGCAAGCCATCATCGATGCGCAGGATGAGAACTATCGTGTGGTCAAGGTCGTCGCTGACGTTCCTTGTCAGGGGGTAGAGCGCGCGAAAGCCGCTGGTATTGAAGCAGAAGTATTAGAGATGGGTGCAGACCGCGCCGAATGGAATAAACGTCTGGTTGCCGCAGTAGAAGCTGCGCAACCAGACGTTGTTGTTTCGGCTGGTTTCATGAAGATTCTGGGCGCAGATTTCCTCGCCCGCTTCGAAGGCCGCACCATCAATACTCACCCGGCTTTGCTTCCGTCCTTCAAGGGCGCACACGGTGTACGTGACGCGCTCGAGTACGGAGTGAAGGTCACAGGTTCAACCGTCCACTTTGTTGATGCCGGTGTAGATACCGGTCGCATCATTGCCCAGGAGCCAGTCTTGGTTCGGCAGGATGATGATGAGGCTTCGCTGCACGAGCGCATCAAGGTGGTCGAGCGCCAACTCATCGTTAAAGTCTTGCGCGCCGTTCAGGTAGCGCAGGATGCCAACGCAACCATTTCGATTCAGCTCTAAGACTTTTAGGAAGGCTTTCTCCGCACCATGAGCGATGACCGTAAGCAGATCAAGCGCGCGCTGATTAGCGTCTATGACAAGACTGGGCTCGAGGATCTCGCCCGCTCCCTCGACGCTGCCGGCGTTGAGATTGTGTCCACCGGTTCCACCGCCGCCAAGATTGCAGACCTTGGCATCAACGTCACCCCAGTGGAAAAGCTCACTGGCTTCCCGGAGTGCCTCGAAGGCCGCGTGAAGACCCTGCACCCGAAGGTTCACGCTGGCATCTTGGCGGATACCCGCAAGTCGGATCACCTCTCTCAGCTAGAAGAGCTCGGTGTGGAGGCATTCCAGCTGGTCGTGGTGAACCTGTACCCATTCCGTGAGACCGTTGCTTCCGGCGCTGACTTCGATGGCTGTGTTGAGCAGATCGATATCGGAGGTCCATCCATGGTCCGCGCTGCGGCTAAGAACCACCCATCCGTTGCCATCGTCGTTGATCCGGCGCGTTACGGCGACGTCGCAGAGGCTGCAAAGAAGGGCGGCTTCACCTTGGAGGAGCGTCGCGGCCTGGCACGCGATGCATTCCTGCACACTGCTGACTACGACGCGGCTGTCTCCGCATGGTTCGTGGACCAGCTCACCGAGGGCGGCGCCACCACGACGCTGCGCTACGGCGAGAACTCACACCAAAAGGCCACCGTTACCCGCGATGGCTCCGGCAAGGGCCTGGCTAACGCGCAGCAGCTGAACGGCAAGGAGATGTCCTACAACAACTACCAGGACGCTGACGCCGCGTGGCGCGCCGCCTGGGATCACGAGCGTCCGTGCGTTGCCATCATCAAGCACGCCAACCCGTGCGGTATCGCCGTTTCCGATGAATCCATCGCTGCGGCACACCGCGCCGCGCATGCGTGCGACCCGCTCTCCGCATTCGGCGGCGTCATCGCCGTCAACCGCGAGGTCAGCGTCGAGATGGCCAAGCAGGTCAAGGACATCTTCACCGAGGTCATCGTCGCTCCGTCTTACGAGGATGGCGCGGTGGATATCCTCAAGGAGAAGAAGAACCTCCGCATCCTCGTTGCCGAGCACGAGGCTCCGGCAGAGGAAATCAAGCACATCTCCGGTGGCGTCCTGCGCCAGGAGCCGGATACTTACCAGGCCGAGGGCGATAAGCCGGAGAACTGGCAGCTGGTTGCTGGTAACGCGCTTTCCGACGCCGACCTAGCTGAGCTCGAGTTCGCATGGCGCGCAGTGCGCTCCGTTAAGTCCAACGCCATCCTGCTGACCAAGGACAACGCCGCTGTGGGCGTGGGCATGGGCCAGGTCAACCGCGTTGACTCCGCGAAGCTGGCGGTCGAGCGCGCTAACACGCTTGCCGACGGCGCGAACCGCACCGCGGGTGCTTTCGCTGCTTCGGATGCCTTCTTCCCGTTTGCTGATGGCCTGGAGGTTCTGCTCGACGCTGGCGTCAAGGCCGTCGTCCAGCCGGGCGGCTCCATTCGTGACGAAGAGGTCATCGAGGCTGCCAAGCAGGCCGGCGTGACCATGTACTTCACTGGCACTCGCCACTTCTTCCACTAATTCGCTTAAGGGGGGCCTGGCAACTAATGGTTGCTGGGCCCCTTTAGACGTTTTCGGATGGAACGTCGCTCATGGTCGTTGGCGCAGTTGAGGCTGGCGTCGAGGTTGGTGTTGACACCGTGTCTGCTGGGGCGTTTGGAATGTCTTTTGGCAGCAGGAAATATGCCGCGGCGCCTAAGACAATGGCGAGGAAGAGGAAGGCGGCAATCAGACCGATGATTGCGCCGCTAATCAATCCTTTGCCGTTGTGCGCTGGCATTTGCGCGCCGAAGTTATTAGGTTGCGTAGCCGATGCCGGGGGCGCGGGGTTCGTACCGGGGGCAAAAGATCCGGAACCAAATTGTGGCGATGATTGTGACGCAGAAAACTGCGGGGAGCCAAACTGGGGCGATGAATTAGGGCGCGAGTTATTAGGCTGTGAGCCAAAACCTGGATAGTTCGTCATAGGGAATTCTAAAACGGCCTTTCCTCAACAAAGACGGTGGCGAATCACATAAGCAGTGATAGCAATAGTGACAATGTAACCGAAGTTGTGGCTACTTCGCCTACTGCCAAGGAAATTTCCCCAGATCCGCCTACTTTGGGTGAGTTCTGCACAAAAATTAGCTGGTCGAAGGGCACGCGTGTGCCATAATCAGAAATCTAAGTAATTACCATATCCCTGCATATAGGAGACGTTTTGTCTGGCGAAAACAACGGCTTTGGCCCCTACCAAGGCGCAAACGAAGCACCCAATACCAACCCTTGGGCAAAACAGTCAGGCGGGCAGAACGCGGCGGATCAACCACAACAGCAATTCCCGCAAGGTTACTCACAGCAGGGGTACCCGCCGCAGGACTATGGGCAATACGAGCAGTCCAACATGGGTTCACCATTTGCTGGTGACTCCGCGCCGTACTATGCGCAAGGCGAATACGGTCAGCAGTATGGTCCTGCGGATTACAGCCAGGCGGCGCCGGTGTACCAAGAAAAGCGATCGAGCGGTACGAAGTGGGCAATCATTGCTCTTATTGTGCTTGCCGTCATCGCGCTCTGCGCTGCTTTGGCATTTTTCCTTCTTAAGGGCGGCAGCGATGAGAAGAACACCAGCCCGATGCTGACAACCTCTACAGAAGCAACCACCGAGGCGCCAACAACCGAAGAAACGACCAAGGCTCCGGAACGCCCAGCGTATCCCTCGCTGCCTGCCGGTGCGGTGGCCGCAAACGATGCAGCTATGTCTGGTGCTGCGGGCGGAGACCTGAACAACGTCTACCGTGATTCCACGATGACCTCTCCTGAGTTCGCCCGCGCCGTCCGCGATGCATATGTAGAGCATTTCCTAGATACCAAGGAATATAACGCGGTTATAACCGCATATAGCCCGGTTACTGGCATCAACTACACGATGGATTGCCGTGACAACGGCGAATATGTCACCTGCACTGGCGGCAACAACGCCATTGTTTACATCGTTTAATCGGCTCCGGCAGCGAGAGAGGAACCAACTAGATGAAGAAAAAGAACCTGTGCGGTCTGGGCCTACTATGCGTGGCTTTGGCCGCAAGCGCCTGCACGATCGGTGATGTGGAGGAAAGAGCGGAAGTTAGCATGACTACCAGCACGGATGTGGACCCGCGCCCCACTTTGAGCGGACAGACGATGGTGCCCGATGCGGATGCTAAAGGCGATGGTGGAAAGTCTGACAAGGAACCGGCTCCTGCTGCAGCGAGAGGGAACGTCCAGGAAGCACTGCAGAAGATCGTCGAAGACGTTCAGAGCAAGTACGGCGGGAAAGCCGGAATCGCCGTTGCAGGTCAGGATGAGGTATATAGTGCCGGTATTTCTGAGCCGCGAGCCGCATGGTCTACCGCGAAGGTGCCGGTGGCAATTGCCGCGGAACGCGCTGGTTCTGCAGAACCAGCGATGGTCTCGCAGGCCATTACTTTTTCAGATAATGCGGCCGCAGAAAATCTCTGGCAATCCCTAGGCGGCGGGCAGTCTGCAGCTAGCGCCGCCAGCGCAGTTCTAGCGGAAGCAGGCTTAGACGTGCAAGTGCAGCCCACGGTTACCCGTCCGGGCTTTTCCGCCTTCGGGCAGACCCAATGGACAGTCGCTGATCAAGCGCGCTTTATAGGGCAGTTGGGTTGTATCGCACAGGGCAGCGGAGTGCTCACTGCTATGGCTGCCTCTGATCCTGCCCAAAGCTATGGCTTAGGCAGCCTCGATAATTCATCTTTTAAGGGCGGTTGGGGCCCAGATACAAACGGCGCCTATGAAGCACGGCAGATGGGCACGGTAGAGCTCAACGGTAAGAAGGTTGCGGTGGCTATTTACGCGACGTCGCCAAGCGGTGCCTATGGCTCGGCACAACAAATGCTCAGCGCCTTGGCCACCGAACTCGCGGGTGCGAAGGTCCAGTGGCCCAAGGCCGCTTGCTAGTTGGCGCTCCAGACGGTGCTGAACTGGCCGGTGTCTAGCTTGCTCGAGTCATAAGAGGTGCTGTCTGGGATGATTGTGAACTCGCTGCCATTAATCAGCAGCTGGCTGACATCGTTGAAGGTAGCGGTGTACGAAGTGCCGCTACCTGAGGCAGTGCCAACGGCCGGGCCGCTGGACCAATTGCCGCGGTAGACCAAGCCGGAGCCTTCGTCACAGATGACGACGTGCGCCTGTGGCGCGGACTTCTTGGCCGCGTACACGGCCTCGCCGCCGTTGCACTGCGCGCCGGAGATTCCGTCCCAGCCATTGGCGCTAAGCCCTGCCGGATAGTCCTTGCGCTGCGTAGTGGTGTGGGTTTGCTGGCGCGGCTGCTGCCTTTGCTGATAGCGCGGCGAATTATTCTGCGCCGGGGAAGAAGAATCCTGGGTAGGCGTAGGATCAGACTCGGTTTCTTCCGTGGTCGTGACGGGTTCTTCCGAAACCTCCGTCGACGGCGGTGCCGGAGCGACAGGTGGCTGCTGAGCCTCGTCGCTCTTCTTATCCGCCCAGACCACGCCGCCGCCAATCAGCATGGCCAGGATGACTGCCAAGATGCACAGGATCGGAACCCAGTTTCGCGAGGGCCGCGCGGCGGGCGCTGTAAATCCCATCGGCTGCGTCGACTGGTAGCGGCCATTTGGGTCGGTATAGGGATTCTGCTCGCCAAATGGGGATTGCGACTGCGCGCCCGAGTACATATTCGTGGGCAGCGAAGGGTAGTGATTTGGGCCTTGGTTAGGGTTGGTCATTGCATCCTTCGGCAAAGAAATCGGCGATAGGAAATAAATACAGGCAGCAACTTAAAAGTTTCCGAGTAATTACAAATAGTAGCTGCCTTCTACGAGCGGTTATGCTACCCCACAAGCGGGGTAGATAGGGCGATTCTTAGAACCTGCATCTACATCGGGTGTGGTGAAATATACGCGTGAATGATTCCCGTGTAGTTATGTGGCTGGAGCGCCAAGGATATGCAAACGTCCGGCGCATCGGTGGCGGCGGCATGGGAACCGTCTTCGCGGCCACCGATGTCGATCTAGGGCGCAACGTTGCAATCAAGACGGTGTTGCCGGAGCTACACAACGAAGAAGGGCTCAAGCGCTTCCATAATGAAATGAAGGCGCTGGCGGCCATCCATAGCTCCTATGTCACGCACATAAATAAGAAGCTGGCCGACACCGAGGGCAATCTCGGCTTTGAGATGGAGCTTTTCGAAGGCGGCACGTTGGAAGAGCTCATCCGTGAACGTCGCCATAGTAACGAGCGGGTTTTAGCATCAGCGACGTCGTCGAGTACTTGCGCCCCGTGGCCAAAGCACTGGACCAGATGCATTCGATGCGCCCGGATGGGTGGATTCACAGGGATGTAAAACCGGCCAATATCTTGCTACGCCGCCGGCCCACCGACAGTGGTTATAGCGTTCTGAGCGACTTTGGAATCGCTATCTCGGAGGGGCAGTCGCGTTTAACCGCCGTAGGCAACGTAATCGGAACTGAAAACTACTCTTCACCAGAGAGCAATTCGCGTGATTACAGCGGCCAGGAAGCATCCTTTTCAGGTGATAACTATGCGCTAGCACTCATCGCGTTTGAGATGCTGACCATGTATCACCTCAAAGAGGTGATGTCGGAGTCTGCCTGGCGCACCAAGCGCATAGTCCCGGCGATGGGCACCCCGACTATCATGGAACGGCTTGATCCACAGGCGGCAATGGCCACTCAGCAGATTGATGCAGTGATGGAACGAGCACTGGATAACACTCCTTATCGGCGTTTCCCGGAGGCCTGCCAGTTCATCGATGCACTGGAGGCGTGCAGAAACGGTGGCGCGGAACTCAACGCGCGTTCCGCAGTTCCGGAGAACCAAGCCACTAACTATCCGGCAAGTGGTCAGCTTCCCGCCATGGGCTTTGGAATGGGCAGCGCACATAACCTCGCCGGGGGAGCGCAAAACTGGAGCAATCCTTCGATAGCTGCGGTGCCTTCTTATGGCGGGCTTAGCAATGCGCCCTTCAACCCAGGAATCAACCCGGGTGCGTCCATGCCTTCAGCAAGGCCAATGCAGCAATCGCCGCAGCAGGTACAGTCTGCTCGGCCGGCGCAGCCTGCGCGGCCGCAGAAGGACAACAACAATGCTTTGATGATTGCGGCGACGATTCTTATCATCATCACGATTGCGATCACTACAATTGCGCTAGTAACTGGCTAACTTTCACGCTTCTAGGTATTAGTATGGACTTTCGGAATAAACCTATCCATCTA
Source organism: Corynebacterium sp. HMSC08C04 (assembly GCF_001807495.1). Taxonomy (NCBI): domain Bacteria; kingdom Bacillati; phylum Actinomycetota; class Actinomycetes; order Mycobacteriales; family Corynebacteriaceae; genus Corynebacterium; species Corynebacterium sp. HMSC08C04. The sequence goes on from NZ_KV789208.1 coordinate 30,155, forward strand.
TCCTCAATTTCGAAAGCGTCTCATCTATGCAGCCCAACGCCAGCTCGCCGGCAAACCTTGGACCGTGGCTCCAGATCAATGACTTGGTCGGGCAAATCCACCGGATGGGCCCGGGCGACGAGCTCATAGTAGGCCGTGCTGGTGACTTTGTAGTAGGCGCAGAGGACTTGGACCTGCACCGTCAGCTATTCCAGCTGTGGTACTCCGGCCAAGGCTGGATGCTCGCCAACGTGGGCCGCCATATTCCGCTTTATATCAGCCAGCGCAATGTGCGCTCCCATTCGCGCATCGAGGTAGGGCCGCGCGGCTTGGCACCCATCCCACCGGGGCCGACCGCTATCACTTTCACCACGCCTGATTGCGTGTACGAGATTCACATCGACGTTCAAAACAACGACATGATTCGCCGCACCCCGCGCCCGCTGGATGAGGAGGGGGACCGCACGCGCACTCGCCACGTCCCGAATGACGAGCAGGAGCTACTGCTGCGCCAACTGGCTAGCTACCTCCGTGCGCCGGGTGCCACGGATGCTAATATCCCGGCGATTCGAGAGCTGGCGCAGGCGCTTGGCTGGACCGAGAAGAAGACCAACCAGAAGATCGATCGCCTGATTGAAAGCCTTAAGGAAGACGGCGAAGCGGTGTATAAGCCTCATAAAAATTGCTTGGCTCACTTTGCCGTTCAGCGCTATCGTTAAGGTCTAGGAAGACCTAGCGCACCTAGCACATAGAGCATTTCTCGTATCGACACAGAAAAGAAGGCGCACACTATGACTTATCCGTATCCACAACAAAAAGATAAGTCCGGCGTGGTGCCTATCGTCGTCGGAATCGTCATTCTCGTCGCAATCGTGGCAGCCGCCGCTGCATTCTTCTTGCTTGGGCGGGGCGGTGAGAAAACTGAGCAGACTGCGCAGCAGGAATTCAAGCCGGTGGAATCGACCACCACCTCGACAGCCAGCACCACTTCCGCAGCGCCTAGCACTAAAGAAAGCCCAAGCCAGTCCGTAGTAACCGTGACGGAAACAGCGCCTAACCCGGAAGAGCATTACGACCACGGGCGCGATAAGTCCACCGTCAGCGGTGGTATTTTGAGCGACCGCGGTTGGTCCGGCAGCTATGCATCGTGCACCGCGGGCGAGGACCTCATCCTCGCTGGCACCAGCGATGACGGCAAGGTTGTCGTCTGCGGCAACGCCGGCGGTGCTACCTACCGCTCCGATATGTTCGGCGGCACCTTGGAGCTGCCTGCCGAAGGTCACGAAGGCACCTACCAGGTTGATGCCGATCCTTCGTCCATCGTGGTCAATGCCGATGGTCTGCGCGTCTACCAAGACAACGCGACCGTAGAAAGCGTCACCTGGAACGACTATTGGCAGCGATAGGTGTTTGCTTGGCAGCACCGCGCTGCACACACTAATTAATTGCTGGACTTCTTCTTACGATCCGCGGCAGCAGCGGCGGCAGAGGAGATGGAGTCGTGGCGGTTCTTGAGCAGCTCAAGAGTGGTCTCTTCCGCGTTGTCCGGAATCTTTGCGCCGAGAACGGCTAGCGCGGCGTCGGCAAGCATGGCGGCGGTCTCCGGAACGCACTGGGAAGCGTCGAAAGGCGGGGTGCCATCGTTCGGGCGCATCTCAATGACCGAAAGCGCGATGTGGAACGGAAGCTCGATGCGGGGGTCATCCTCGCCGACGATTGAGGCGGCAATTTCGCGGAAACGAGACTGCAAAGCAGTGCGCTGTTCGTGGTACTCGGAGAACTCGGGGGAGTTAGCCACCGGCAACTGGTAGAGGCGGCCAACGTTCCAGCCGCTGGTTAGCAACAGGCGGGACTCCGCCGCGACGAGGGACCATAGGCGCTGCTCAGCCGTGGCTTCGGAGGCAGCAAGTTCCTCGGCGAGCTCGAGGGAAGGTTCGATGGTGGAGTTAAGGAGGGTTAAGAAGATCTCCGTCTTGGAGGGGAAATGATAATACAGAGACGCCTGGCGAATGCCCACGGCATCCGCAATCTGGTGCGTCGAAGTGGTGGCAAAACCCTGCGTGGTGAAAAGCTCTGATGAAGCGTCGAGAATCTCTTCACGGGCGGTAGTTCCACGGCGGCGCGGGCTGTTCTTGCGCGGCCTACCAACAGTTCCAGCCATGGGCAGGACGCCTCCTTTCGTGTGAATGAATTTTAATTCATTAAGCCAGTTAAGTGTACTCGTTTATATTCGCAGCAACTAATTAATTGTCCTGCGTGGAGCAGTCTTTCTGACGTTTATCAATGGACTCAAAGTTTGCGGATACCGTGCGGCAGGCGGAGCCATAAGCGGTGCGGTCGAGGGGTGGGAGAGTAGCAAGGACACCATCGCGTCCGTTGACGCCGGCGTGCCACTGGCGCAACTCCAACGCGATGCCGGTGCCCCAGGCAAGGGATAAGGCTTCGGCTTCGGCGGCGTCGAGAAGCTCACGCTCAACGCCGATCGCGAGGCGATCCGGAGTAGGACGTGGCGCCGGCGCGGCCCAACGGGCAATGGCGGCGATGGGGGCGAGCAGGACACCCTGGATATCCACGGGCGCATTGCGATCCGGCAAGCCGTCGACCACCTTGAGCGCTGGCGGGCGCAAATCCAGTGCTTCCTTCAGCAGCGCATCTTCGCTGCCGACGCCCAGCGCCAGGCCAGCGTCGGCACGGCTGGCCATGTTCTCCTCCGCAGGATGGCCAACAAGGCCCACGTCCCTAAAAATAGATTCCAGCTGCGGGTCCTCGCCCAGCCAGGTGATGGCCATGGAAGGAAGTGCGTCACCGCGGGCGACGGGGCCGGAAAGGCGCACGGGGCTGGCGACGCCGGGCGAGCGCACGATGTCAGTGATAATGCGAGAAAACCACGTGGCAAGTTCTAGCTCGTTCGCGCTGTGGTCTAGAGAATTGTGCAGGAGATCCTGCGCTTCCGCGAGTAAGCCGCGGGCAGTAGCGGGGGATTGGCAGTGTGCTGCGAGCTCACTGAGATCCGCCAAGGATTGATGCAATGGCATGCGCCTTAAAAGCCCTTTCGAGGAGAGGGAAAGTGAATATCACTAATCTATCACCAGCTCGAATCCCGCATAGGGAAGTTGTGGGTTAAGTAGCAGATAGTTATCTCGTGGCCAAGAACAAAACGCACAAAAGCCGCTTTCCATCCAATCGAAGTGATTGAAAGAAAGCGGCTTTCGAAGGTTCTTTTACCGTGTCACACTTGCCAGCGGCAAAAGTGCGCTGTTGAGAAACCCAGCTACTGATTTAGCGGGCGGTGAACGGCAGGAGAGCCATTTCGCGTGCGTTCTTCACAGCGGTAGCGACCTGGCGCTGCTGCTGTGGGGTAAGACCGGTCACGCGACGGGAACGGATCTTGCCACGGTCGGAGATGAAAAGACGCAGGGTCTTTACATCCTTGTAGTCAACCGTCTCGATACCCTCAGCCTTCAGCGGGTTCTTCTTCGGGCGACGGGTTTGTTCCATGCGGAACTTCTTTTGGTTATTGCGCTTGATAGCCATTGTGCAATTACCCCTTTACCAGCTGGACTTGCGAACGCCCGGCAGCTCACCACGGTGAGCCATGCCGCGCATACGGACACGGGACAGGCCGAACTTACGGAGGTAACCGCGTGGACGGCCGTCGGCTGCGTCGCGGTTACGGATGCGGGAACGGGATGCATCACGTGGCTGACGGTTCAGCTCGAACTGTGCGTCCAGACGATCCTCGTCCGAGGTGTTCGGGTTCTTGATGATGGCCTTGAGCTCAGCGCGACGCTCCGCGTAGCGGGCGACGATTTCCTTGCGCTGCTCGTTCTTGGCGATCTTGGACTTCTTAGCCATAGATTATCGCTCCTCGCGGAATTCGACGTGCTTGCGGACGACCGGATCGAACTTCTTCAGGGTGATGCGATCCGGGTTGTTGCGCTTGTTCTTACGGGTCACGTAGGTGTAACCGGTGCCCGCAGTGGACTTCAGCTTGATGATTGGACGGATGTCATTACGTGCCATCTTTAGATCTTCTCCCCACGTGCGCGAATTTTGGCGACGACGGACTCGATGCCATCGCGGTCAATAATCTTCATGCCCTTGGTAGAGACATTCAGGGTGATGGTACGGCCCTCGGAGGGCAGGTAGTAGCGACGACGCTGCACGTTGGGGTTCCAACGGCGCGAAGTGCGGCGGTGCGAGTGCGAGACCTGCTTGCCGAATTCCGGCTTGCGGCTCGTTACCTGGCAAATAGCCGACATGGGTCTTCTTTCTCCTAGCCGCCCACATCATGGCTACTGACGGCTATGCCTTCTGCGGTGAGGCGCAGTGCTCGAAAAGTGAGGTTGAGCATGGATGGCAAGACCGTCAAACACCAGTAGACGGGGCGTAAAACGTATACTTTGACAACAGCAAGGGGAAATCTTACAGCCCGCGGTCCAAATTACCTAATCGCCTTCCTTGTCCCAGTGCTGCAAGCTGATGCAGTGGGCTCGTGCGAACTACCTGCGCCATTTGGTCTTGTTAACGCCTGTGGCTGTTGTTAATTATGCGGGCCGATTCCTCTATATACGGAGCGTAATAGCGTGTATGTGGGTTTGGGGAACTGATGGCAAAGGTGTAACATGCTTTAAGTTGTTGACATCTCCGCCCACGGGAAGCGCAAGCTATATCCCGGAGCGATGAGGTTAACGCCATTTTAATCTGTACGTCCCAACTCGGGCACGATCTTCGACACCAATAGAGGGCTGCTTTGTAAAAAGTTCGCCGTTCTTTAAGGCTTAAGCCAGGTAGAAGAGTGAAGAACCGACCCGTAGTTTCAACCCTGAGGGAATAATTATGAAGAAGGATATCCACCCGGATTACCACCCGGTGGTCTTCAAGGACGCCGGCACTGGCCACTCGTTCTTGACCAAGTCCACTGCTACTTCCGATCGCACCGTTGAGTGGGAAGATGGCAACGAGTACCCACTGATCGTCGTTGACGTGACCGCTGAGTCCCACCCGTTCTGGACCGGTGCACAGCGCGTTATGGATACCGCAGGCCGCGTCGAACGCTTCAACCAGCGCTTCGGTGCAATGGCTCGCCGCAAGAAGAAGAACGCGTAAGGAGGATAGAAGAAAATGGCAACTCCTAAGTTCAAGATGTCCCGCGCGAACACCCGCGCACGTCGCTCCCAGTGGAAGGCAGACAACGTCGCCCTTCAGGAAGTCACCATCGACGGTCAGACCGTGCGCATCCCGCGCCGTCTGGTCAAGGCTGCAAAGCTCGGCCTGGTAGACGTGGAGCAGTTCTAATCTAGAACGCCCTACTTTTTAAAAAAGCCTGCGAGAAGCACCTTAAACAAGGCGTCTTCCTCGCAGGTTTTTTCTTTTGAATAGATCTTTTAAACAGATAAATGGCCTAAAGGCGCCGCGAGAAACGTTAGCTTGTGGCTTTGGGGGATGGAAAGGGGTTGGATTGCATGGTGGCTTCGAAAATCCACCATGAATAGTTCATAATTATGTTTATGAAAATTCTTGTCGTCGACGACGAGCAAGCGGTACGCGAATCGCTGCGTCGCTCTCTCCGGTTCAATGGTTATGAAGTCATGATTGCCAGTGACGGCCTTGAGGCGGTGGAGGCTGTCCGCAATGAAAATCCGGAGCTGTTGATCCTCGACGTCATGATGCCCAACATGGACGGCCTTGAAGTCTGCCGTACTCTTCGCAGCGAGGGTTGGGATCGCCCGATCCTGGTGCTAACTGCCCGCGATAGTGTCTCCGACCGCGTGGCTGGTCTCGATGCCGGAGCGGATGATTATCTACCGAAGCCATTTGCGCTGGAGGAGCTTTTGGCACGCGTGCGTTCTTTGCTGCGCCGCGCCGCTGCAGACTCCATTGGGGCACCGCACAGCGCGGAGACCGAGCTTTCCTTTGAGGATTTGCAGCTCGATGCGGATACCCGTGAGGTAAAGCGCGGAGACCGGCATATCTCTTTGACCCGTACCGAGTTTGCTTTGCTGCAGTTGCTGATGGAAAATCCGCGCAAGGTCATGCCGCGCAACGTGATTCTGGAAGAGGTATGGGGCTACGATTTCCCAACTTCCGGCAACGCGCTGGAGGTCTACATCGGTTACCTGCGGAAGAAGACGGAAGGTGAGGGCGAATCGCGTCTCATCCACACCGTGCGCGGCGTCGGTTATGTTCTGCGGGAGTCGACACCGTGATCTTGAGGAAGCCAGCGTCCAACGCCGAGGCTTCCGAACAGGTACAACCCACCCCTGTTAACGAGATTGCCGGCGGAAGGGGGAGTTGGGCTTCTCGGGCGCCACTACGGTGGCGTCTTTCGCTTGTTACGGGTCTGGTCGTGGCCATCGCCGTGGCGCTTATGACCTTGGCAACCTATTGGATCGTGTCTGAGTCTTTGACCGCGGCCGTCGACAAGCAGCTTGAGCAAAAAGCCGACGTGTTGATTCAGGAAAGCCAGGACCCGCGTTTTGTTGAATCTATCGATTCCGAAATCGCGAAGTTTAAGCTTTATAATCCCTCTACTCGCATCGCGATTTCTCCTCCTTCTTGGAGCTTTACCTTTGGCGATGCTATCCCGGTGGGCGGGCAGTTCCAGGAGGACGATGACTACACCGAGACTTCGGTGCGCACCGTCGGTGGCGAGCGCATCCTCGCAAAACGCCATGACTTAGGCACCACTGTGGTCTTGGCCCGGGACTTGAGCGAGACGAATGATCTCATCGCGGCCATTGGCGCAATGCTGCTCGTTATCGTTGCGCTTGGCGTTCTGCTGGCGATCTTTGCCGGCATGCTCGTTTCCAAGACTGGTATGCAGCCGATTTCGCGCCTGAAGCGTGCGGCCGATTACGTCACGCAGACCAACGATCTGCGTGCTATCGAGGTTGTCAACAATGACGAGATGGCGCAGCTTACGGTTTCCTTTAATCAGATGCTGGAAGCGCTGCAGCAATCGCGTGTGCAGCAGGCCCAGTTTGTGGCGGACGCAGGTCACGAGTTGAAGACTCCGTTGACCTCGATGCGTACCAACATTGAGTTGCTGATGATGATGAACAATTCCGGCGGTGGGTTTGGTATCAGCGAAGAAGATCGCCGCGACTTGGAAGATGACGTCATGTCACAGATGACGGAGCTTTCTACGCTCATCGGTGACTTGGTCGACTTGGCTCGTGAGGACGCCACGGAGAAGGCTCCGGAGCCGGTTGACCTTATGGAGGTGCTCGAGTCTTCGCTAGCGCGCGCTAGGCGACGCCGCCCCGACGTCGAGTTCCGGGTACGCTTTATTCCCTGGGTCCTAGAAGGCGATCCATTCGCCCTGGGCCGGGCAACGCTTAACCTGATGGACAATGCGGCGAAATGGTCGCCTGCGACCGGCACCGTGCGTGTGTTCATGCAGCAGATCAGCGAGCACGAGGTCCGTCTTCGGGTCGACGACTCTGGCCCGGGCATTCCGCCGGATGAGCGGGAGAAGGTATTCGAGCGTTTCTACCGTTCCGCAGACGCCCGTTCGATGCCGGGCTCTGGTTTGGGTCTGGCCATCGTCAAATCCGTGATTGAGCGCCACGAGGGCTCCATTGAAATTAAGGATTCGAACGATGGCGGCACGCGCATGGAGGTTATCCTGCCGGGTTACCGTGGGGAAGGCGAGACCTTCGTTGATGGCCTTTCCGATCCTTCCGCAAACGAAGAAGATGAGGCGGCAGTTGATCGCGGCACCATCTTCGCTGAGCGCTGGTTTAATCAGGGTTAATCTGCGCCGGCCTTATTGCGGCATAAAAAGGGGTTGCGTTGCAGGTCAAGACATACAGGGTTCTAACAGCTATTCTTATATGGCTAGCAGAATCGTTACAGATGCACCCCAGCCCACCGTGGCACAATTGCCCACATGAATACGAGGAACTCAAACATGAATGAGCCTGCGGATCCACGCGGCGAAAGGCCAACGTCCGAGAATCAACCCAATCTCAGCAATTCTGCCGGTTGGAATGAACCGCGCCAGAACTCCGGGGCGCAGCCTAGCTCCAGTGGCCAGGCTGGTTCCTTTGGGATGCAAGGCGCTAACTTCAACCAAGGCGCGGGCAATCCCCAATTCGTCGGCGGCCAAGCAAGCCCGCAGACCCAAAGCTTCGGCGTGGGTCAGCCCGGCCAGGCAGGGCAGTTCGGCCAACCAGGCCAGCCTAACCAGGGCATAACTTACGTGGGGGCGCAACCGAACCCGCCAGAAAAGAAGAAGGTGGGCCTGGGCACGGCTTTGGCCATGTTCCTCGTCGGCGCCGTTGCTGCGGGCAGCATTACTGGCATAGCTTTAGGAACGAAGGATAAGAACGATACGAGCACCGTGAACCAGGTTCTGCAGAATGAGCCGGTGGCTAATAGCACCGGTGAGGAACCAGCTGAGGGCTCGGTTGAGGCGACCGCTGCTAAGGTGCTGCCCGCGGTTGTTTCCATTGAGGCTTTGGGCCTTACCAGCGCTGCTGAGGGCTCTGGTTCCATCATCTCGCCGGATGGCTATGTGCTGACTAACCACCACGTGGTTGCCGGCGCTGAGCGTGGCGGCAAGTTGCGCGTCAGCATGAACGACGGCAGCAAGCACGAAGCTGAATTTATTTCTTCCGACGCAAACACCGACGTCGCGATCATCAAGATCAAGGACGTCAATGACCTGCCGTTCCTGCAATTTGGAGATTCTGACGCCGTGGCGGTTGGCCAAGAGGTCGTTGCTGTGGGCTCCCCGCTGGGGCTAAATGCCACGGTTACCTCCGGTATTGTCTCCGCGAAAAATCGCCCGGTTCGCGCATCCCAGGAGGGTGGCGAGAGCTCGCTTATCGACGCCATTCAGACCGATGCCGCAGTTAACCCTGGCAACTCCGGCGGCCCATTGGTTGATATCAACGGCAACCTGATCGGCATGAATTCCATGATTGCCTCCTTGTCGAGCTCCGGCTCGAGTGAAGCAGGCTCCATCGGCTTGGGCTTTGCAATCCCTTCCAACTTTGCGAAGCGCATGGCTGATCAGCTCATCAACAAGGGCGAGGTTAAGCACCCAACCTTGGGCGTCAAGGTGGACGCGCGCGACAGTGGCGACGGCGCACGCATCGTCGAGGTTGAGCCAGGCAGCCCAGCAGAAGAAGCAGGGCTGAAGGCAGGCGACCTCGTTACCCGCGTCAACGACCGCCGCATCGAGAACTCTGATTCCTTGATTGCCGCAGCTCGCTCGCAAGACTTCGGCGCCAAGGTCACGCTCGAGGTCAGCAATGAGGAAGGAAAAGATCCTCGCCAGGTAGAGGTAACCCTTTCGGGCGAGTAAATTATCCACTAGCAAAAATCGCCCGAATCTTTGAAGAAGAATTTTTGGTCCTATAAAGGAGCTACATTGGCAGACCATGCTGACAACGAGACCAACAACGGCATTTTCGAGGTCTCTGAGGAATCCACAGGGTCTTTGTTGGACGTCGCTGAGCCTGATGACGCCTTCCTGATCGCCAGCGAGCAGGAGCAAAACTTCAACGCACCGCGCCGCGCACTGGTGGTTGTCATCACTGACCACCCAGACGAGAACTCGGATGATACGTCCCGTTTGGTCGGCGAGCTCCTTTCTGAGGCTGAATTCCAGGTCGATGGCTCCGTGACTGTTCGTTCCAAGAAGTCGAAGATCCGTCAGGCCATTGAAACCGCAGTTGTCGGTGGCGTTGACTTGGTCCTTACCGTCGGCGGTACTGGTGTTGGCCCGCGCGATAAGGCACCTGAAGCCACACGCGCGGTCCTGGATCAGATGGTTCCCGGCATCGCGCAAGCACTGCGCTCTTCCGGCCAAGCCTGCGGCGCAGTCGATGCCTGCACCTCGCGTGGCATCTCCGGTGTTTCGGGCTCGACCGTCATCGTTAACTTGGCTTCCTCCCGCGCCGCAGTGCGCGACGGCATGGCTACGCTGGCTCCGTTAGTTCATTACCTCATCGACCAGCTGCAGAAGTACAGCGTCTAGTAGCCGGTAAGTTTCCTTCTAGTATTCATGTCTGAACCGCGTAAACGCCGCCGGGCCGTTCGTCGCTCCGCCGTGGACTATGACCGTACTGCCGATCAACCGGACTTTGTATCTGCCTTTGATAACTCGGGTCGGGAAGGCGGCGGGGACGCTCATCGCGTAGTCCAGCTCGATGAGGATGCCCCGGCCGAGCAGAAGCATGACGAAACTTTCTACAGGGAGCAGATGCCACCGCATTATGGCCAATAGGCGCGAGCGTTTCCCACCTCTAATTATTGGCCATTAGTAACGACGAACTCCGGTTGTCTTTTCTCTAAAAGACAACCGGAGTTCGGTCTTTTTGCAGGTTGTAAAGCCCTATGCCTGGTGGCGGCCGGTGCTCTCCTGGTCGAAGGAGGTACCAGCAATGTTGTGGCCTGCACCGGAAGCGTTCTGTGCTTCCATTAGGTCGCGGATCTCGGTCAGGAGCTGCTCGGTGGTCGGAGCTGGCTCTTCTGGGTCAACGCCGTGGCGGCGCTTAGCAGCTTCGGAGAGCTTGTTGATTGGCATCACGATGAGGAAGTAAACAACCGCAGCGATGATGAGGAAGTTGAGGGCAGCGGTAATAACAGCACCGAAGTCCATGAAGGTGGACTCGTTGTCGGTGATCTGGAAGCCAAGGCCCTTGACTTCTGCGGAGCCGAAGGAGTTGATCAGAGGCTGGATGAGATTGTTGGTGACGGCGGTGACGATAGCGGTGAATGCGCTACCAATGATGACTGCGACTGCCAACTCGATGACATTGCCGCGGAGGATGAAGTCCTTAAAGCCCTTCAGCATTGGGAGGGTTTCCTTTCCTAAAGCACATTGTGACCCTTGCCCCCGAGTGACTTTTCTAAGTTAGTCATGAGCCAAATGTTATGAAAATTAAAAACAGGGGCTAGTGGGGTCTTACCCTAGCGAGTTTTAGGGGATGTGACAACGTTTCTGGCTCAATCGGAAGGCTTCTGGAAGCGGCTCTACGCTAATTCATGCCGGTGGCTCGTTGTCCCACAATGACAACGGTGAGCGGTTGGCTCAGCGAAGCGGCTGCCACGGCATCAGCTTGGGAAGCAGGAAGAGCTAAAAGCACGGTGGTGGCGTGGCTTTCTTCTTCGCCGCTGGTTGTCGTAATTACTCGCCCACCTGCGGCGATGACTGAGCCAGCAGTTGTTTGGCCTTCTTCTATCTCTTCTTTGTTAGCGCCAGCGATGACGTTGACCGTATCCCCATGGTGGAGGTGGGGAAGGATGTCAGGTTCCGCTGGCTTGAGTGGAATCATGTGGGATTCCTCGCCCGAGTTTTTTCCTGTGGAGTTATTCACTAAATCGTCCACGAGCTGCGGGCCAAGCAGTCTCGTCTCGGTAAGAATTTCTCCAGCTGAACCCGCTGATACGACCACGCGGCCTTCAAGCTCCTCGAGGTTGGTATCGACTTTCGTTTCCGGCAGTGCGCTGGCCGGGATGGGCGCTAGCGTGACGTCGTCAAGCGAAAGAGCATGGCCCGCAGGAACATCGCGGGCAAAGACCACCGCCAGCGGGTGTTCCTTGCGAGCGGAAAGCATGCTGAAGCCTGCTGCAGCAACCAGCACCAATGCAACAAAGCGTCTTAACATCAGCGCCCGCCGATGCCCTGGGGTGCGCAGCATTTTCAGCAATTTATCCGCAGTCATGCTCTTTTAGACTGCGGTTGTGGGGTTATGGTTCCGCTTTTTGCTGTTTCTTATGGCTAAACCGTCTTGCTAAATGCCTGGCTCAATGTCGACGAGCCCACGCTCAGTCAGAATGACATCAACTGGGCGGTCGTGTTCTTCCTTTGGCACATCGCGGACCTCGCTGGAGTGGACCATGGCAATGACCTTGGGCTTGCCGGGAATAAGTGGAGTAAGCGCGCGGTCGTAGTAGCCAGCGCCCTTTCCGAGGCGGTAGCCGCTCTTGTCCACTGCCATCGCTGGAGCAAAGATGAAGTCGAGCTCAGCCAAGATGGAGCTGGGGAAGCGCTCGCCGGTTGGTTCTGCGATGCCGAGCGCACCGGGTTGGAGGCTCTCGGGGCCTTCGTAAAGCGCCCAGTAAAGTTGTCCATCGTCGCCAGAGATAGGCAGATATACCGCCTTACATGCCTGTGTCAGGGTGTGGACAAACTCGCTGCCGCCGGGTTCTGAACTCAGAGGGTTATAGGCTGCGACCTGCATATCGGGGCTTAGAAGTTGGGCGGCCGCGTTGCACCAGGCGGCGTCAGCAGTGGCCTTCTCCTCGGGGCTGCGGGTGCGGCGGGCATCGAGAAGCTCCGCGCGCAATTTTTGCTTTTGCTTGGCTATCTCAGTCATAGAACAAATAGTAATTGCTGGTGTATCGCTGCACGAAAGCAAAAGTTCGGCCTGTAAGCTCAAACTTATGGCTAATAACAACGAGGGATCCCTGCACGGGATTAAGACAGTTGTCGTGCCGGCAGCGGGCCTGGGTACCCGCTTTTTGCCGGCCACCAAAACTGTTCCGAAAGAACTGCTCCCTGTGGTTGATACCCCGGGTATCGAACTCATCGCGGAGGAAGCCGCCTCGGTTGGTGCGCAGCGTCTAGCAGTTATTACTGCCCCCAACAAGCAAGAAGTGATGCGTCACTTCGATGCCTTCCCGGAGCTTGTTGAGACCTTGGACGCGCGTGGTAAAGATGAGCAGGTTGCGAAGGTGCGCCGCGCAGGCGAGCTCATCCACCCGATCTCGGTGGAGCAGGAAAAGCCGCTTGGCCTAGGTCATGCGGTCGGTCTTGCAGAATCCGTATTGGACGATGACGAGGACTGCTTCGCCGTCATGCTCCCGGATGACATTGTCTTGCCGGCGACTGTCATGGAGGAGATGGCACGCGTGCGCGCTGCCGTCGGCGGCTCGGTGCTGTGTGCATTCGAGGTCGAGCGCGAAGAGACCTTCAACTACGGTGTCTTCGACGTGGAAGATACCAACGCACCTGGCGTGAAGAAGGTCGTTGGCATGGTAGAAAAGCCAGAGCCTGAAGATGCGCCTTCGAACCTAGTAGCCACCGGTCGCTACCTGCTAGACCGCAAGATCTTCGACGCGCTGCGCCGCATTTCCCCAGGTAAGGGCGGTGAGCTGCAGCTAACCGACGCCATCGAGCTGCTCATCCAGGAAGGCCACCCGGTCCACGTGGTGGTTCACCGCGGAAAGCGTCATGACCTGGGCAATCCCGGCGGATATATTCCGGCAAATGTGGACTTCGGCCTGCACCATGAGAAGTATGGCCCGGCTTTGTACAAGGCAATCAAGCAGATCATTGCCGAGTATGAGGCTGAAAAGGGCATCAACTAATCTAGGTCAGAAGACAAACAGGGAAGGCGGCAATCTATGCGTTCAGTAGATGATCAGCTTGCGATGATTACTGATGCGGCGGTGACACCGGAACCAGTGCGTATCGCGATTGCGAACTCGCTGGGACTGATGTGCGCTGAGGAAGTGCAAGCCAATCAGCCGCTGCCCGGATTTCCGCAGGCGGCAATCGATGGCTACGCAGTGCGCGCCGTTGACGTGGGAGGCGAGCGTGCTTTGAAGGCGCGGCGCGCTACTGAAGAGGACGCAGAAGGGGAGCAAAAGGGCCCTGAGGTTGAGCGTTCCATCCCCGTGGTGGGTGAGGTTCCGGCGGGTTCGCGCCAGCCACTGCGCTTGCAGCCGAAACAGGCGGTGCGCGTTTACACCGGTGCGCCTTTGCCCACGCTTGCCGACGCCGTCCTTCCCCTCGAATGGACAGACCGCGGCCGCAAGCGCGTGACGGCGCATCGCCCTGTGCGCTCGGGTGACTTTGTGCGCCGAGTTGGCGACGATATCCAGCCGGGCGATGTCGCAGTTTCTTCGGGAACTATCCTGGGACCTGCGCAGATTGGCCTTTTGGCCGCTGTCGGTCGCTCAAAGGTTTTGGTCTATCCGCGCCCGCGCGTGACCATCTTGTCCTTTGGTAAGGAACTCGTGGACATCGATCGCGAACCGGGCCTGGGGCAAGTATTTGACGTTAACTCCTATTCCTTGGCCGCTGCGGCGCGGGAAGCAGGCGCTGACGTACAACGCGTCGGCATCGCGGAAGGCGAGCCGCGACGAATCCGCGAGGCGCTGGAAACACACATCGCCCGCAGCGAGGTCCTGGTGATCTCCGGTGCGGTCGGCGGCGCCGGTTCTGAGGCAGTGCGTGAGGTGCTGCGCGAGCTCGGCGATATCGATACCTCCCGCGTGGCCATCCACCCGGGGTCGGTGCAAGGCTTTGGCTTGCTGGGAGAGGAGCGCGTTCCAACGTTCCTGTTGCCTTCGAACCCGGTCTCGGCATTGGTCATTTTTGAAGTATTCGTGCGCCCGCTAATTCGCCTTTCTCTGGGCAAGCGCAATGCAAATCGCCGCGTCGTGCGTGCTCGCGCGCTCAACCACATGGATTCGCGTCCAGGTCGCCGCGGTTTTATCCGTGCGCGTTTGATGCGTGACGCTGAGACTGCCGACTACCTGGTCGAGGGTTTGGGCGGCGCGAGCGGTGCGCCGGCCCACCTGTTGGCGGGTCTTTCGGAGGCTAACGCGATGATTAGGATTCCGGAAAGCGCCACTGAGATCCGCCCAGGTGACGTGGTGGACGTGCTCTTTTTGACGCAGCGCAGCTAGGCATGCTGGATCCTTTCGGGACTGCGGCGGGGCGCCTGCGTGTACCTGCGAGTGGGCCGCCGCGTGAGGAACACCCTGGGTGGCCGGAGTCCACGCCGAGCGTGCGCCTTGCGCCTTCCGACGTCCTGCCGGAGGGCGGAGTTCTCCGCTTGCGTCCGCTGATGCGCGGCGATGGCCATGACTGGCGCCGTCAGCGCGTCATCGATGAGCAATACTTACGCCCGGTCGAACCCACCATTCCAACGACGTGGGAAACCGCGCATTCGGGAAATGATTGGTGGAACCATCTGATGTTCCTGCGCGACAACGCGCGCATGGGCAGCATCATCCCTCTGGTGATCGAGCTGGATGGTCAGTTTATGGGCCAGGTGACGCTGGGAAATATTCAGCACGGCAGCATCGGGGAATGCTGGATTGGCTACTGGGTCCATTCCGCAGTTCACCGTGCCGGCGTTGCTACGGCAGCGTGCGCACTGGGCGTTGACCACGCCTTCCGCCGCGTAGGTATGCACCGCGTGACAGCGACCTATTTGCCAGAAAATCCTGCCTCAGGCAAGGTCCTGAAGTCCTGTGGTTTCCGTGAAGAGGGATATCTGCGTCGCAACCTGCATATCAATGGCGCCTGGCGCGATCACTACTTTGTGGCGCTCAACCGCGAGGACTATCCGAACACCGCTGTCGCGCGGTTGCGGGCAGAGGGGCGACTTCTTTAGCCGGGTGCCCCAGTTGGCGGGTAGATTTCGCCACTGTTTTCACACAAGTCACAACATTGTAATTTCCCCGATTTTGAGTCTTTATAGGGGCGGATAAGGCGCTAACGTTGAGTCAAACTCTGCACCCTACGGAAGGCCACCCATACCGTGTCCACTGCTGTGCCCATTATCGCCATCATCGTGGTCTGGGCTTTTATCTTGGCACCTTGGCTGCTGCGTTCGCAGCGTCCGATGAGCCACACAGGCGAAGCCTTTGATGACACTCGCGTGTTGTTCGAAGGCGACTCCGGAAACGTCGCCGCGCGTCGCCGCCCGCGAGTTAACAAGCGTGACGTGCGCCGTTTTGAAGACGATACCGAAGATTACGAAGTCGTCGACGCTAGCGATATCTCCGTGGTTGACGAGGAAGAAACCCCTGCCGTGACCATCGCCGGTGTCGCAGCAAAGGCTAAGGCGAATCCGCGCCAGCCGGGCGCGCAGCTGTCTGATGAGCCTGATGGCGATGACGCAGTAAAGGCGGACGCACCGGAGACCGTTGAGGGTGAAATTGTCGAAGAGTCCGGTAAGGCCAAGGCCGAGACTCCGGCGAAGGAAACAACCCCAGCCGGCTCCGCTGTCCCAGTTTCGGCGCAGCAGGATAAAAACGAAGAGTCGGAGGACACAGCGAGCGAATCCGAAGAAGATGAGCTCCTCATTGAGGATGAAACCGAAAAGGATAAGCCTGCGGATCTGAAATCCAAGCTGGCGGATGACGCGGAGGCGGCAGAGGTCTTCAGCGCGCCAGCAGTGGCCGAGGTCGCAGACGATGCTTACGACCTTGATTCGGCATATACCTCGCCTGTGGACTTGATGTATCCCGGCGCGGTCGACACCGAGGAACAGGTGAGCCAGATTCCACAGGCCATCGAGTCTGTCGAGGAATCCGAAACTGAGATGGATGAGGATACTGATCTATCTGAGGATGAGGTTGCTTTTGCGCAGCGTCGCCTTGGGCGCGGCGGCTGGGATCCGGTAGCAGAAAAGGCTGCTTCCGCAACCCGCTACCAGCGCCGTCAGCGTACGCTGTTGGGTCTTTCCTTGGCGGTTGTTCTCACCGTGTGCTTGGGCATCGTAGTAGGTAGCTGGACCTGGTGGTTTGCGGGAATCGCCGGCATCGTCACCATGATCTATTTGATTGCTCTGCGTACCCAGGTCCGTCAGGAGCAGGCATTGCTGCGTCGCCGCGTGTACCACCTGCGCCGCGCCCGTCTCGGCGTCCGCAGTGCAGAAGATGATGAACTGGCCATCCCGCGTAGCCTGCGCCGCCCAGGCGCTGTAGTACTGGAAGTTGACGATGACAGCCCGGACTTCGACCATCTGCCGGTCCATTATGATGACGATGAATTCGACGGCTTCGACGGACCGCACGTGAGCAATCGCCAGCGCCGCGACGACCTCGCATCACGCCGCGTGAGCTAGATGCCTTCGTGAACTAGATATTCTGAACTGGATGCTTGAAAGCATCCAGTTCACTTTCCCAGACCCCGGACGTTCCGCGGCGATGAGAGCCAATGAGATGGGCATCTACCATGCCGATGGCTTCCATTAGCGCGAAACAGGTAACGGGGCCTACGAAAGTAAAGCCCTCCTTCTTCAAGGCCTTGGATAATTCCTTGGCCTTGTCGGTCGTTTTAGGGATGTCTTCCATATAACGCGGGTAGAGATTTTCCTCCGGCCTGAAGGACCAGATGAATTCGCTCAAGCCGCCCTTTTCACGCAATTTCACCGTGGCATCTGCATTGTTAATGGCAGCCTCAATCTTGCGGCGATTCCGAATAATCTCCGGGTTATTGAGTAGACGCTCTACTTCAGCTGCACCAAAAGCCGAAACGATATCCGGGTCGAAGCCAGCGAACGCAGCGCGGAAGGCTTCGCGCTTGCGCAGGACAGTGGCCCAAGACAGCCCTGACTGGAAGCCTTCCAAAGTTAAGCGTTCAAAAAGTCCCGCTTCATCGCGGACCGGCATTCCCCACTCGGTGTCGTAGTACTCGCGCAACAGGGGAGAGGCCATCGCCCAAGGCGGACGGCCAACTCCCTCGGCGTCGTAGACCAGCCCGGTTCGCTCCGAGCTAGGCGTGTACTCGGGGGCTGAGGCGTTTGGGGTGCCTATGGTGTCTGCGATGCCTGTGGTGGCCTTATCGCTTTCCGCTTCCTGTGGCTCGGCAAAAGGATTCGTCATGGTCATGTCTTTTCTTTCGGTTGAATGTGTAAGCGCATTTGGCTCTTGCACTATTTGACTGCCTTTTGCTCGCATCGGTTCCAAGCGGCTGTCGATGAGCTGTGCGTTAGGGGTATATACAGTTGATTCGCCAGCACCTAGGGGTTCCAGGGTAGTGTATTTCTCATGAATAGACCCGCCGTTCGCGATACCGCGCTGCTGCTTTTGCGAGCAGTCCTAGGCCTCGTTTTCGTCGCGCACGGTGTTGACAAAATGTTCTTCGCCGGAATCGATGAGACCACAGGGCAGTTCTCTGCAATGGGAATTCCGCAGCCTCATGTTTCCGCGTATATCGCAGCATTGGGTGAGATGATCGGTGGCTCCCTACTCGTCGTCGGGCTTTTGACCACCTTTGTCGCTGGCGCCCTGGCGCTGTTTATGGCGTGTGCATTGTATTTTGTGCACCTAGGCCATGGGCTTTTCGCTGCGGACGGCGGCTTTGAATACCCAGCGGTGCTGATTGCCTCGCTGGTGATGATTGTTGTCTTCGGCTCCGGCCGCGTCAGCTTGGATGGAGTGTTGAGCCGTGTTGACGCATGAGGAAATCCAAGCGGCAATCTCCGCGCAGCTCGACGGTGAACCCACCGACGTTTCTAGCGATGTCATTGAAACTCACGTGGAAAGCTGCGAGCAGTGCCGTGCTTACCGCGACAAGGCCGCGGCGCTTTCCCGCTCATTGAGCTTCGTCGAATCGGCCGAAGGAATGGCACCCCCACAAGATCTTTCTGAGGTCATCATCGCCGGCGTTGAGCCAGAGTGGCGCCGTGCCTCCAGCGCACGTCAGACCACGCTGACGGTAGCGCGCGTTGCACTCGTGGTACTCGGATTGCTCTTTTCTATCTGGGCTATCTTCGTGGTGGTTAGTGCTTCCGGGCTCGCCGTCACCGGCGCCGAGGGAACACTCGACCCTACCGCTGATCCTGAACGTGCACGCCTTCTCATCGAGGGCGCGGCCTTGCGCTTCGGCCTGGCCATCGGTTTGTTCTTTGCTGCCTGGCGGCCAGCATCCGTTCCCGGCATGCTGCCGGTTGCAGCAACCATGTTTGCCTTCCTTTTTGGCTTTACCATGCGCGATATTGCGCTGGGCACAATCATGATGAGCCAGATATACATTCTCCTGGCCACCGGTATCAGCGCGATTGTCCTGGCTTGGGCTTGGGTAGCCCATAAAGGTTATTCAGCCGCCGATTTCTGGCGTTCTTTGAGCGCGAATCCGCATTAAGAGATCGCGCTGAGAAACCGGATTACAGGAATCTAGGTCCAAGAGTTCAGCCACATCATCGACTCGTACCACTTGTCCGGAATCATGAAGCCATAAAGAATTGGCGAGAAGTAGATGAACATCGTTACTACCAAGCACAAGTAGCAAATTGCTACGAATGTGCCAGTCCGGATTTCCCCGCCAGCAAGCGAAGTCAGCCAGTCCCAAGAAATCCTCTTGCCGTGTCCAATCATCTGGCCCAGCGCGAGGGAGATGAGCACGATGACAAACGGGATGAAAGCCGTGGCGTAGAAGAAATACATTTGGCGGTCGAACGCAGCCAACCAAGGCAGGAAACCTGCTGCGAATCCAACCAACGGGATGAGGAATGCGCGGTTGCGGCGCACCAGCAGTGACCATAGACCCCACAACACGGCTGGAATGACCAGCCACCAAATGGCAGGCGTGCCAAAGAGATAGAGCATCTCGCGGCAGGTGCCGGCGCCGCTGCACTGCAGATCAGTAGAGGAGTAGTAGAGGATGGGGCGGGCCGCCACGAGCCAAGCCCAAGGCTTTGAATCCCATG
This sequence comes from Corynebacterium sp. HMSC08C04, assembly GCF_001807495.1. Taxonomy (NCBI): domain Bacteria; kingdom Bacillati; phylum Actinomycetota; class Actinomycetes; order Mycobacteriales; family Corynebacteriaceae; genus Corynebacterium; species Corynebacterium sp. HMSC08C04. The sequence goes on from NZ_KV789208.1 coordinate 49,546, forward strand.
GGTGCGAGTGCCCGCTGGAGGTAGTCAGGGAAGCATGAAATTCCAAGACCGAAGAGTGGTAGTAGAACCAACCAGCGAGTGCATCGGGCAGGGCCTGCAGCGGGGATTCTTCAGCAATAGTTCCATCCACCTTGGCATGGCGGAACACGGAGGTTTCGGAGGCAAACCATGCGCGCCAAGTCCATACGTAAATAGCTAGCGGAACCAGCACTAGGGAAGCCAGAGCTGCCGGGGTATCGCGGATGAGCGTGCCCAGTACGTAGCGGCGTACGTGATAGCGGCGTCGCAAAGCAAGATCGCTAAAGACCGAAAGCAGGCCAAAGAACATGATGTAGTACAGGCCAGACCACTTCACGCCAAGGGCTAGGCCGAGGAAGACGCCTGCGGTGAAACGCCACCAGCGGAAGCCAAAACGCGGGCCAAAATCGGACGAGCCCATATTGCCCGTGATAAAAGCCGTGTGCAGGCGTAAACGCATCTGGTTATGGTCGCGGGCCAGTGCCCATGCGGCCGCGACGATGAAAAAGACCTGGAAGATATCCAGCATTCCGAACTTTGAAGAAACCAAAAGCACGCCATCGCATACCGCAATCAAGCCGGCCATCGTGGCAACCTGCCAGGAACCAGCGACGCGGCGGGCGAGCGCCATTGTCAGCAGCACGGTACCTACACCAAAAAGCGCTGCCATCAGGCGCCAGCCAAGCGGGCTATAGCCCAAAACAGACTCGGAAACAGCAATGATTTGCTTAGCCAGCGGCGGGTGAACCACCAGGCCATAGCCTGGATTGGACTCGATGCCGCCGATAAAGAGGTTGTCCCAGCTACGCACCATGTCGAAGGCCTGCGGAACGTAATGCTTCTCGTCGAAGACTGGCGTGCCCTGCGAGACGGGCGCGGAAAGTCCGATGAAACGGGTGATGAAAGCTAAAACTGCAATGACGCCGGTGCTGACCCAATCTGCTTTGCCCCAAGCATAGGAGGTAGGAGCAGCAGGGGCGGCGAAGGCATGCTTGCCACGCGGCTTTCCTGCTAGCTTGGCCTGTGGGGTGCCTGCGGGCTGCGAAGAGTCAGTAGCAATAGTCACTTAGATGAGTTTAGGCTACGCGGCGGACCCCTGGGGATTCTGCTTGTGCAAAGGTGTGGAAAGCTAGGGGACATGAATACTTCGTTTCGTCTAGATCCCCTTCCACGCGGAGTAATTGTGGCAGCCACCCCTCTGGGTAATATCGCAGATGCTTCGGCACGACTCATGCAGGCGCTGCAGCATGCCGACATCGTGGCGGCGGAAGATACGCGCCGCGTCCGTAACCTGGCGCAGGCTCTGGGGATCGAAATCCGCGGCAAGGTGGTCTCCAACTTTGATCACAACGAAGAAGGACGCGCAGCCCAACTTGTCGAGGCCGCTCGTTCCGGCACCGTTTTGGTTGTCTCCGACGCGGGTATGCCTCTGGTTTCTGATCCAGGGCACTCCATCGTTGCTGCAGCAGTCGAAGCTGGGGTGCCGGTGACGTGCTTCCCCGGGCCATCTGCGGTGCCCACCGCTTTGGCTCTGTCCGGTCTCGGCGTCGGTCACTTCCTCTTCGACGCCTTTGCTCCACGCAAGGCCGGACCGCGCAAAGCGTGGCTGGAATCGCTGCGCGGTGAAAAGCGCGCCATTGTCTTCTTTGAATCGCCCCACCGTTTGGCGCAGACGCTTGCCGACGCCGCGGCGGTTCTGGGTGAAGACCGCCCCGCTGCCGTGTGTCGCGAACTGACAAAGACCTATGAAGAAGTAAAGCGCGGAAGCTTGGGTGAGTTGGCAAAGTGGGCTGAGGACAATGCTCGCGGTGAAATCACGGTTGTTATCGAGGGTGGGGAAGAGGTCCCCTCATCGCTTGAGGAACTGGTGGATAAGGTCCAGCGCCGTGTGGCAGATGGAGTGCGCGCGAAGGATGCTTGCAAGGAAGTCGCTGCCGGTACTCAGGTGTCTAATCGCGAACTTTATGACGCCTTCTTGAGTGCCCGTGACAGCGAAAAATAGTGTTAAATGCCCAATTGTTGCAGGATTGTTATAGCCAAAAGCTCACGGGAGGATAAAAGACCTGCATATGCTGGTTAATTTTCATTTGCGTGGCTGATTGTAAAGTAAGATTATCCTGCAAAAATGCTGGATTTAGGCGGCTGTACTGCACATATAAGTTTGACGCCTGGCATTAGCCGCCCTCATTCTGGAGTGCATGACTAATCCAGAAACAGATTCGAATACGGCAAAGGGTACGGATCCGGCGTCCAGTGCGGCGCCGGTTTCGTCTGAGGAGTACCAGACCGTTGATGAGAAGCTGGAATCAGCATCTGCGACGAGTCAGCTACAAGACATGCTCGGCAATGAGGACTTCGCTCCCCATGAGATGACCGAGCCTGAAATTGAAATGGCAGCCGATGACAACGCTCCAATCGACTGGACCATCGTCGGCATCGCTGGCGTGCTCATTGCCGCCATCGTTGCATGGGGCTTGGCTGCTCCGACCAACTTTGCGAACTTCGCTAGCGATGCACTGAGCTTCGTTGTTAACGACTTTGGTTGGGCCTACGTCCTCTTCGGCACGATTTTCGTTGTATTTGTTATCTTCATCGCCGCCTCCAAGTTCGGCACCATCCGCTTGGGCCACATCGATGAAGAGCCTGAATTTTCTACGCCCTCTTGGATTGCGATGATGTTCGCGGCCGGCATGGGCATCGGCCTGATGTTCTACGGCGCATCTGAGCCGCTGAACTACTACCTCAACGGAGTTCCTGGCCATGATGCTAAGGAAGTGGGCACGTCGATGGCTACGGCGATGTTCCACTGGACCCTGCACCCATGGGCTGTTTATGCCATCGTTGGTCTCGCAATTGCGTACTCGACCTTCCGTATTGGCCGCAAGCAGCTGCTGAGTCAAGCATTCGTGCCGCTCATCGGCCAGCGCGCTGCCGATGGTTGGGTTGGCAAAATCATTGACATCCTGTCCATTTTTGCAACCGTCTTCGGTACCGCATGTTCCCTGGGTATCGGTGCAACCCAGATCCAGGCTGGTATCCAGGCTTCTGGCCTCATCGACAACCCATCCCAGAAGGTCGTCGTTGGCATCGTCCTCGTGCTGACCCTGGCCTTCCTGCTTTCCGCAATGTCCGGCGTGGGCAAGGGCATTCAGTATGTCTCCAACGCGAACATGGTTATGGCCGCACTGCTTGCCATCTTCGTATTCATCCTTGGCCCAACCGTTTCCATCCTGAACCAGATTCCGGGCTCCATCGGTAGCTACCTGGATGCGTTCACCGAGATGATCTCCCGTACTGCTGAGTCCAACAACGGCGAAGCAGGCGAGTGGCTGTCCACCTGGACCATCTTCTACTGGGCATGGTGGGTCTCTTGGTCCCCATTCGTCGGTATGTTCCTGGCACGCATTTCCCGTGGCCGTTCCGTCCGCGAATTCTGCATCGGCGTCATGCTGATCCCGGCTGGTCTTTCCACCGTGTGGTTCGCCATCTTCGGTGGCACCGCAATCCACATGGAGCAGAAGGGTAACTCCATCACCGGCGAGTCCTCTGAGGTTGAGCTGTTCAACCTGCTGCACAACCTGCCTGGTGGTTTCATCGCCGGCATCATCGCAGTTATCTTGCTGGCAACCTTCTTCATCACCTCCGCTGACTCGGCTTCTACCGTTATGGGCTCGATGTCTCAGAACGGTGCATCCAACGCTAAGCCATGGCTGTCCGCAGCATGGGGCGTTGCCACCGCGGCTGTTGGTCTGACCCTGCTGCTGGCTGATGAGGATTCCCTGTCCAACCTGCAGAACGTCACCATTGTGGCTGCGCTGCCATTCCTGTTCATCGTTGTGGGCCTGATGTGCGCCATCTACAAGGCACTCAGCAACGACGTCATCTACTTGGAATACCGCGAGTCCCAGGCATTCCAGCGCAAGCTTGCCCGCGAGCGCCGTCTGCACCGCGAGTACCAGCGCGCTGAGGAGCTCAAGAAGCGTCGTCAGCGCAAGCGCGCTCAGCACAAGTAAAGCTAAAGCAAGCGATTTAGTCGCTTCCTAAAGCTTCTTTACGCACCCTCCTGCACAATCGTGCAAGAGGGTGCGTTTCTTTATGCGTCTTTATGCGCGCAAATATCCTTGTGCGTGGATCTTTCGCCATTGTCGATGTGCCCCCCTCAACGCGCGCTGTTGACCAAGGCTTCGATAAAGTGGTGGGCATGACTGAGTCGGTAGTAGTAAATGTTGCCTGGCCGTATGCCAACGGCCCCCGCCACATCGGACACGTGGCAGGCTTTGGTGTTCCTTCTGACGTATTCGCACGTTTCCAGCGAATGCGTGGCCGCAACGTTCTCATGGTTTCTGGCACCGATGAGCACGGCACTCCGTTGCTGGTGCAGGCCGACAAAGAAGGCGTGACCGTTCGCGAGCTCGCGGACCGTTATAACCGTCAAATTGTCACCGACCTCGCCGGCTTGGGCCTGTCCTATGACCTGTTTACCCGTACCACCACACGCAACCACTACGCGGTAGTGCAGGAGCTGTTCAAGGGCCTTTATGAAAACGGCTACATGCTCAAGGAAACCACCAAGGGCGCCATCTCGCCGTCGACTGGCCGTACCTTGCCTGACCGCTACATCGAGGGAACTTGCCCAATTTGTGGGGCTGAGGGTGCGCGCGGCGATCAGTGCGATAACTGCGGTAACCAGCTTGACCCAGTAGATCTGATCGACCCAGTTTCCAAGATCAACGGTGAGACCCCGGAGTTCATCGAGACCGAGCACTTCCTCCTCGACCTGCCTTCCGTGAAGGACGCACTGGAGGAGTGGTTGAAGACTCGCGAGGACTGGCGTCCAAACGTCCTGAAGTTCTCCCTGAATTTGCTCGAAGACATGCGTCCGCGCACCATGACCCGCGACATCGACTGGGGCATCCCAATTCCGGTAGAGGGCTGGGAGGAAAACTCCGCAAAGAAGCTCTACGTCTGGTTTGACGCTGTCATCGGTTACTTGTCCTCTTCCATCGAGTGGGCGCATCGCACCGGAAACCCGGATGCATGGAAGGATTTCTGGCAGAACGACAAGGCTCGCCATTACTACTTCCAGGGCAAGGACAACATCACCTTCCACTCGCAGATTTGGCCTGCGCAGCTCCTGGGTTACGCCGGTAAGGGCGCGAAGGGCGGCGAGGTGCACAAGTTTGGTGAGCTGAATCTACCTACCGAGATTGTTTCCTCCGAGTACCTGACGATGTCCGGCTCGAAGTTCTCTTCTTCGAAGGGCGTTGTCATCTACGTCAAGGACTTCTTGGCGGAGTTCGGCCCGGATGCGCTGCGTTACTTCATCTCCGTGGCCGGTCCAGAAAACAATGACACGGACTTTACGTGGGACGAGTTCGTGCGCCGTATCAACAACGAACTGGCCAATGGCTGGGGCAACCTGGTCAACCGCACCGTCTCGATGGCCTACAAGAACTTCGGCGAAGTCCCAGCTCCCGCCGCACTGGAAGAAGCTGACAAGGCCATCCTGCAGCTGGCGGAGGAGACCTTCGAGACTGCCGCAGGCTACCTCGAGCAGTCGAAATTCAAGCAGGCTATTACCGCCGTCATGCACGTCGTTGGTGAGGCGAATGCTTATATTGCAGCGATGGAGCCATGGAAGCTGGCCAAGGATGAGACCCAACGCGAGCGTCTGGCCACCGTCCTGTGGACCGCACTCCAGGTGGTCTCTGACTGCAACGTCATGCTCACCCCGTTCCTGCCGTTTACCGCGCAGAAGGTCCACGAGACCTTGGGCCGCGATGGCATTTGGGCGGCACAGCCTGAGGTACGCGACGTCGTGGATGATATCCCGGTTGAGCTCGTAGGCGTTGGCCTGCCGCCGGAGAATCACCCGTACCCAATCATCACCGGTGATTACACCGCCCAGCTGGCGGCATGGAAGCGCGTAGACGTCGAGCCTGGCACTGAGCTTTCCAAGCCGAAGCCGCTCGTGGCAAAGCTTGACCCAGAGCTCGGTGAGACCGGCCCTGAGTGGGCACCCGTCCAGAAATAGGATGGTGGCTCGTCGAAGCATCGCGGCCGCTCTCGCTTTTGCGGTCGTTACCTTAACTGCGCTGAACCTGCGCGCCGGAATCGCCTCCGTGGCGCCGGTGCTGGGCGATATCAGCGCAGCTTTTGGCGTTGGCCCTGCCATCGCCGGGACCCTGACAGCCCTTCCTGGTCTGTGTTTCGCACTGATGGGCTGGGCCGCCGTTCCTATCGCGCGGCGTTGTGGCCTGACCACGACTCTTCTCGGCGGCGCAGCGGCACTCGTGGTGGGGCTTGCCGTGCGCCCATGGGTAAGTAGTTTCGCACCCTTCGTTGCGCTCACGCTGCTCGTAGTCGGCGGCATCGCTGTCACCAACATCTTGTTGCCTGCATGGATCAAGACCTACGGAACTGCGCGCACCGTGGTGGCGTTGATGACGACTTACACCACCGTGCTTGGCGTATCGAGTGCCCTTGGTCCAATGTCTACCCACCTGGGTGGCTGGCGGATGTCGTTGTTTGCGTGGGCAATCCCCGTCGCCCTGCAGGTAGTGGGGTGGCTGATTGCCTGTAAGCACACCGGCGTCGATCCAGTGCAAAGCCCGGATACCGCGGCGATTCCGATGCGCCGTTCGCGTACCGCTGTTGCACTTCTTTTCTTCTTTGGCCTGCAATCCACCATGGCTTATGCACAGATGGGGTGGCTGCCCACGATGCTTGAAAGCCGTGGGGTCTCCGCCTCCCGGGCCAGCCTGGCGCTCGCGCTCATCGGCGCCATCAACGTCGTCGGCGGGCTCATCATGCCGATTCTCATTGAGCGGCTGCGAGATCTCCGTCCCGTTCCACTGGTTTTGTCGGCTGCTACCTTGGCCGGCTGGCTGGGTGTGCTCGTCAACGCGAGCGCAGCGCCGCTTACCTGGGCCACTCTGATGGGCATCGGCGGAATGTGCTTCCCGCTGGCCCTCGCCCTGATTGCCGCGCGCACCCGGCAGCCGGAGGTAACAGCACGCCTTTCCGGCTTCGTGCAGCCGGGTGGCTATATTCTGGCTGGCGTATTCCCGTTCCTCTTCGGCGTTCTCGCGCAAGCAACCGGCGGCTGGGAGGTTCCGTTGGGTGTGCTCATCACACTTACCCTAGCGATGTCGGTGGCAGGCGTTGCCGCCGCCCGCTCGGTCTACATCGACGACGAGCTCCTGTCGAAGTGACGTTGCAGGTGCACTAGGCCCAGACGCACTCCGTCCTTGGTGTGGATATTGGGCATGCGGCCGGTCTCTTCGAAGTGGAACTTCTTGTGCAGGCCGATGGAGGCTTCGTTGGTATCGACGATGTAGGTGATCATCGTCTGCACGTAGTCGTTGTCCTTGGCATCGTCGACCACGGCGCACATGAGCTCGTTGCCCACGCCCTTGCCGCGCGCCGAAGGAGCGACGTAGACGGAGTTTTCTACGGTGCCGTAGTAGATGGCTGGCGTTACGAATTGGAAATAGGCAGCCCAACCGATGATCTCATCGTCTTCTACGGCAACGAAGACGGGGTAGCCGTCCTTTTCCATTTGTTCGAGCCACTCGGCACGATCCTCGACGGATTCTTGCCAGGTGACCAAGTTGGCCGCCGGGGTAGCGGCGGAGGCGGCGTTGTAGATGGAGGCGATTGCGGCGGCGTCGGCAGGCGCGGCGGGACGTACGTGCATAGGTGTCAGGGATCCTTAAACAATAAGAAGCTGCGGGGCTAAACGAGCAGCTGCAAATGGGCGAGATTTAGCCAGTGTCCCCTCTTGTAGGACACCTCTTTGAACGTTCCTACATTGGCAAAACCGAACTTCTCATGCAACTTGATGGATGCGACGTTGGTGTCCACACCTTGGCCTTGGGCTGCCGGATCTAAAAAAGGTGGTTTCGCATGCGTTCCAGATTACAATTGCGTCCATGTCTAAAAAGAAGCCACGCCCAGTCCCTGTTCCAGCAGAAGGCTTGTCACAGCTTGTCGACGCCCATACACACCTAGCCTCCTGCAAGGACCCAGCCGCCGACATCGTGTCCCGCGCTGGTGCTGCAGGGGTGTCGCGCATGGTAACGGTAGGCGATGGCTTGGAAGAAGCCGAGCAGGCGTTGCAGGCCGCGCACGAATTTTCCAATGTGTGGGCAGCGTGCGCCATCCATCCCACCAAGGCGCAGGAATTGGACGAGCAGGCACGTACGCGCCTGGCGCAGATGGCTGCGGACCCACGCTGCGTGGCAATCGGGGAGACCGGCCTCGATACCTATTGGATTAAGCATGAGCCGGAATCCACCGCACCACTTGAGGTACAAGAAGAGGCGCTGCGCTGGCACATGGATCTGGCCAAGGAAACCGGTAAGGTCCTGATGATTCACAACCGCGAGGCGGACGCGGACCTGTTGCGGGTGCTTGGCGACGCCGAGAATGTCATGTTGCACTGTTTCTCCTCGCCGTTTGATGTGGCGAAGGAAGCACTCGAGCGCGGCTGGGTGTTGTCTTTTGCCGGCAACGTGACCTTTAAACGCAACGAAGAGATGCGCGCGGCGGCAGCCGCCGCGCCGGCAGGCCAGCTGCTGGTGGAAACCGACGCTCCGTATATGACCCCGGAGCCATTCCGCGGCGCACGCAACGAGCCGACCTTCATCGGGCATACGTATAACTGCATTGCTGAGGCGCGAGGCATGCGCGTCGAAGAACTGATCGAAGAGGTTAACCAGACATTCACTTCGATATTTGGCCTCTCCTAGGCTAGATTTAAGCATTCATGCTTAAATCTGTGACGATCTTCATATTCGGAGTTTTTCCTGCTCAGTGGTGATGGGCGTGCCGAATGTGAAAGCAGTGCTGGAAGTGGTGTAGGCCGAAAAATCGTTTTCGACTGCATCTTGCTGTTATCGTATCGTTATTCAAAGATTTGCTCTGCTTCCCCCCGTTTTCGATGAGAGAGTTTCATGAACCAGATTAAGCGCATCAATTCTTCCCGTTCCCTGCCTCTGCGCCTTGCCACCGGTGGTGTGCTCGGTACTTTGGCAGTGGGCGGAGTCGTCGCTGTTTCTGCGCAGAAGGACATCACTGTTGACGTCAACGGTGACAAGGTCGAGCTGGCCACCTTCGCGGGCAACGTCGATGAGGCGCTGCAGGCTGCGGGCGTTAACGTCGGCGGCGAGGATCTCGTGTACCCGGCTCCTTCTGAAGAGGTTGCCGACGGTGACAACATCACCGTGCGCACCTCTAAGCCTGTTGCCGTTACTATCGACGGCGTCGAAAAGCAGCTTTCTTCCACCGATCTCACCGTTTCTGATCTTTTGGGTGATTTAGACGGCGTAAAGCCCGGTGCTTCTGTTACCTCCGGTGACAAGAAGGTGGAAAAGGATGACGCTCTGGAAGATGGTATGGAGTTGGAGGTTACGTCGCCGAAGATCGTCAAGATCAACGACGGCGGCAAGATTACCTACACCAACATTGCTGCTAAGACCGTCAAGGACGTCATCGAGGAGCGCGGCATTGGCGTGGATGAAGATGACCGCGTCTTCCCAGCCATGGACACCCCGGTGACCAACGGCATGTCCATCAAGGTTGATCAAGTTTCTACCACCTTCTACGACGCCACCGAAGAGTTCGAGGCAGAGCCAAACTACGTCGATGACCCAGAGCTCGAAGAGGGCACCGAGGAAATCCGCGAGGAAGCCGTCAAGGGTGAGCGTAAGGTCACCCGCAAGCTGGTGATGAAGGATGGTGCTAAGGAATCCGAGGACGTAGTCAAGGAAAAGGTCGTTACCGAGCCGGTCGCTGCCACCATCGCCCGCGGCACCAAGAAACCTGAGGCTGGCGGTGCGGCTGCACCTGCCGTAGCCGATGGCTCCGTCTGGGACTCCATCGCACAGTGTGAGGCAACTGGTAACTGGTCCATCAACACTGGTAACGGCTTCTCCGGCGGCCTGCAGTTCACCCCGTCCACCTGGGCTGGCTTCGGCGGCACCGCATATGCGCCGGAAGCATGGCAGGCAACCCGTGAGCAGCAGATCGCTGTGGCCGAGAAGGTTCAGGCCGCACAGGGCTGGGGCGCATGGCCTGCTTGTACCGCGAAGCTGGGGCTGCGCTAAGCATGTAGCCCTTTAGGTGCTAATTCGCGCCCCGTTCAAAGCCCGCGGAAGCGGGCTTTCTTTGTATCCGGAAAACCTCGACTACTCTAAATTGCATGACTGAACCCAAACTGCTCGGGCCCGTGGAAATCCGCCAATTGGCCGAGAAGCTGGACGTGACCCCGACGAAGAAGCTGGGACAGAACTTCCTGCACGATCCCAACACCATCCGCCGCATCGTTAGTGCGGCGCAGTTGCAGCGGGAAGACCGCGTCGTTGAGGTAGGTCCCGGCCTAGGATCTCTGACTTTGGGCCTGCTTGAGGCAGTCGATGACCTTACGGCGATAGAAATTGATCCACGCCTTGCAGCGCAGTTGCCGGATACCATCGCGCAGCGCGCACCGGAGCAAGCAGGCAACCTGCGGCTCGTGGAAAAAGATGCGCTGCGTATTACGGCAGGCGAGTTGGGCGAGCCGACTGCGCTGGTGGCAAATCTGCCGTACAACGTCGCGGTGCCGGTTCTTTTGCACATTCTGGAACTTTATCCCTCCATCCGCCGCGTACTCGTCATGGTTCAGCTTGAGGTGGCAGAGCGTCTCGCCGCCAAGCCTGGCAGCAAGGTCTATGGCGTTCCTTCGGTGAAGGCTTCCTTCTACGGCAACGTCCGGCAGGCCGGAACCATCGGCAAGAACGTCTTTTGGCCGGCGCCGAACATCGAGTCTGGCCTAGTGCGCATCGACTGCTTCGAGAATGCGCCGTGGCCTATCAACGATGAGACGCGCAAGGCGGTTTTCCCACTTGTCGACGCCGCCTTTGCACAGCGCCGCAAGACCCTGCGCGCGGCACTCTCTGGTCACTTCGGCGGCGGCCCTGCCGCGGAAGAGGCTCTAGTGGCAGCCGGCATCGACCCGCGCCAGCGTGGTGAGAAGCTGGCCACCGAAGACTTTGTCCGATTGGCAGGTGTGAATTGTTAATTCGTGCTCGCGCCCATGCGAAGGTCAACCTGCACTTAGGAGTCGAGGCAGCGCGTCCCGACGGCTTCCATGAACTCGCCACCGTCTTTCAATCGCTGAATATTTCTGATGTGGTTAGCCTCGAAACGCTTGAGGATAGCACTCCTGCAGCGATGACCACGGGCCCAGTCGTGCAGGAACTGCGCGCGAGCGGTACCTATGCCGCAGGCGTGCCGGAAAATGACAAGAATTTAGCATGGCGAGCCGTCGAAGCGGTAGCGGATGCAGTACGCGGCGAGCGCGAGCTTGCCTTGCCCAAGGTCAGGTTGCAGCTAGAAAAGGGGATTCCCGCCGCCGGCGGCATGGCGGGCGGTTCTGCGGATGCGGCCGCGGCATTGCGCCTGGCCGCTCACGCATTTGCTGACTTCGGCGCTGTAAGTGAAGAAGAACTTCTAACACTGGCAGCGCGCCTAGGCTCTGATGTGCCCTTCACGCTAATCGGCGGCACGGCGTTGGGCACGGGTCGCGGCGAGAAGTTGGCGCCGATGCTTAGCCGCGGAACGTATACGTGGGCCATCATTACCAATGCGGAAGGGCTGTCCACTCCGGCCGTCTTTGCCAAGATTGATGAGCTTCGCGCAGCGGGGAAGGGCAGCCACCCCACCATGGACACTTCTGCGGTGGCGCAGGCGCTGATGAGCGGGCGTCCCGAGGCTCTCGCAAAGGTGCTGCGCAATGACCTGCAAGCGGCAACTCTTTCTTTGCGCCCAGACCTACGCAAGATTCTGGACACTGGAATGGCCGCCGGTGCACTGACTGGAATCGTCTCTGGCTCTGGTCCTACCTGTGCCTTCCTGTGCGAGGACGAGGAGACCGCTGGTGAAGTCGTGGCCCAAGTGATGTTCGATAACAAGGGCACCCGTGGCATTGTGACCACCTCGCCGGCACCAGGAATCGAAGTAATTTAGGGTGTTATTAAAAAGTAAAAGCTGCAGTAGGGCAAAGTCCCCTCACTGCAGCTTTTGTTTATCTAGAGCACAGCCATCTCGGTTGGCTTGATGTCCAGCTTGAAGCGGTTTACTTCCTTGCCCTCGAAGAGGTCGATGACAACGAGTTCCTTCTTGTTGGCATCGGTGACGAATGCGTAGCCGTCTTCCGCCTTGAGGATCGGTCCAGGCAGCTGCCATTCTTCGTTCTCGCGCCACTCGGAGATGGCGTCGATCTTCTTGGTAATCTCGCCGGTCTCTGGGTCGATGACGTTGAGCTTGCCGTCGTAAGTCAGCACGAGGGCCTCTCCTAGCGGGCCGCGGGCCAGGGAACGGAACCAGTAGGAGGAACCGAGGTCAACCTTTTTGGCGGAGTAGTCCTTGGTGTTGATGAGGGAGACAGAGGTTGGGCGCTCGAACTCGGCGTCCTTTTCGGTCTTGTTGTCAGCCAAGATGACGTCGGATTCCTCAGAGCCGGCGGAGTTGCCGGAGCGCTGGTAGCCGTCTTTGCCCGCGTAGGCGGAAACGTCGATCTTGTGGAACTCCTTGCCGTCGAAGACAACTGGGCCGTCCTCGCAGCCGAAGAAGAGCTTGCCGTTTCCGGCGGTAGCCTCACCGTGAACGCCTGGGCACTTGGTGGTCTCGGTCAGGACCTTGCCGTCTTTGGATAGATGCTGGATGGTGTGGCGCTCGTCCTCGGTGCCCTTGGTCATGACGACGGAGCCGTCCTTGAGCGGAACGGCAACACCGTGATGTGCTGCGCCGGATTCGAAGGTCTTGACGTCTTTCGGGTCGCCAGCCTGGTCGGTTGGGAAGACCTGTGCGGTGCCTTCGCCGTCAGAGAAGAGAGCGGTGAAGCCGTCGTGGTGGACCACATGGCCGGCGTGCGGCGCCTCGATCTCGGCGTCGGAAAGCTTAGGCTCGGCGGTGTAGTAGTGGTTGTGATCGCCGTGCGGCTTGGTGATGAGGCCGGAGTCGAAGCTAAGGAACTTATCGCCTTTGGTGACCATGACGTGGCGGTTATCGCCAGCGTTGGACAGGCGCAGGAATGCAGGAATTTCCTCTTCCTCGATGACCTTGCCGGTTTTGGCGTCGTAGGTCTTCAAGCCGCCTTCGTGGGAGATGACCACGCGATTGGGTAACTGAGCAACTTCGGTCTCGCCCTCGCCGGCCTCCATTCCATCGTGTTCATGATGGTGGCCTTCATGATCGTGCTCGTGATCGTGGCCCTCGTGATCGTGGCCCTCGTGTTCGTGCGACTCAGTCGCGGCATCGTTGGCCGGGGCCTGCTCATCAGCGGGCTTGGAGCAGGAAGTGACAAGGAGTGTTGTTGCGGAGACAGCGGCAAGGATAGATAGCGCAGATTTCTTCATACCCGTTTAGACTATTTAGAGTAATTTTCATTTGCAATAGTCTGAGGTGGTGAGGGGGGTAACTGCGCGCTAGGCACTAAGATGGTTAAACGTTATGGCGAACCTTATTAACCTGGAAAAAGTTTCCAAATCTTTCGGTCTGCAGACGCTGCTCAACGGGGTGTCGTTGGGTGTTCAAAGCAGGGACCGCATCGGAATCGTTGGCGTGAATGGCGGCGGCAAGACCACGCTGCTGGAGGTGCTCACCGGTATCGAGCCGCCGGACGAGGGGCGTGTGTCCCACAATTCTGACCTGCGCATGGCCGTGGTGACCCAGCGCTTTGAGCTTGATTACGCCCTGACTATCGCCCAGGTCATCATCGAACCGCTCGGCCTCGAGACCTTCGAATGGGCCTCGAATGCCAAGGTGCGCGACGTTTTGGGCGGCCTCGGAATCGTGGAACTGGGCCTAGATACGCCAGTGGGTTCTCTGTCTGGTGGCGAGCGCCGCCGCGTTAACCTGGCCGCTGCATTGGTCCAGGAGCTTGACTTGATCGTGCTCGACGAACCGACCAACCACCTGGACGTGGAAGGAGTGCAGTGGCTGGCACAGCATCTCCTGGCGCGCAAGCTCGCAGCGGTCGTAGTCACCCACGACCGCTGGTTCCTCGATACCGTGGCAACCACCACGTGGGAGGTGCACGACGGCGTGGTCGATCCTTATGAGGGCGGATACAACGACTGGATTTATGCCCGCGCCGAGCGTGCCCGTCAGGCCGATGCGATAGAGCAGCGCCGCCAGAACCTGGCACGTAAGGAGCTAGCATGGCTGCGCCGCGGTGCGCCGGCGCGTACCTCGAAGCCGCGCTACCGCGTGGAAGCGGCAGAGGCACTTATCGCTGATGTCCCAGCACCGCGCAACAAGGTTGAGCTCATGGCCTTTTCCAAGCAGCGCCAAGGTCGCGTGGTCATTGAACTTGAGGATGCCACGATTGCGACGCCGGATGGCCGCGAACTCGTTGACCACCTCACGTGGCGCTTGGCCCCGGGTGAGCGCATCGGTCTGGTCGGCGTGAACGGTTCAGGCAAGACCACGCTGCTGCGCGCCCTGGCTGGCGAACATCCACTCGCCGCGGGCAAGCGCATTGAGGGGCAGACGGTACGTCTGGGCTGGCTGCGCCAGGAACTCGATGATCTTGATCCGCAGCGCCGGCTAATCGACGCCGTGGAGGACGTGGCCACCTACGTCCAACTGGGCAAGAAAGAATTGTCTGCCTCGCAGCTTGCAGAACGCCTGGGCTTTTCCGCTAAGCGCCAGCGCACCCCGGTGGGGGACTTGTCCGGTGGTGAGCGTCGCCGCCTCCAGCTAACGCGCGTGTTGATGGCAGAACCAAACGTGCTGCTGCTCGACGAGCCAACTAACGACCTCGACATCGACACTCTCCAGGAACTGGAGTCCTTGCTCGATTCTTGGCCGGGCACGATGGTGGTCATCTCACACGACCGCTACCTCATTGAGCGCATTGCGGATAATACGTATGCGCTTTTTGGCGACGGAAAACTCACCAACTTGCCAGGCGGCATTGACGAATACCTGCGCCGCCGCGCCGCCCTCGACGCGGCTCAGCCCGCAGGCGTGGTCAACCTCGGCGAAAGCGCGAAACAGGATTCTGCTCCCGACGGCAGCGGCAATGGCGCAGGAAACGCCAAGAAGGAATCTACCAAGCGCCTGTCCTCCCAAGAGGAACGCGAGCTGACCAAGAAGATGAATGCCTTGGAGCGCAAAATGGGCAAGCTCGACGAGCAATCCACCAAGCTCAACGCCGAGATGGCCGAGGTGGCAGGCGCGGGCGACATCGACACCGCGAAGCTAACCGAGTTAGACAGCAAGCTGAAGGAAGTAACCTCTCAGCGCGAGGAGCTCGAGATGGAGTGGCTAGAGCTTGGCGAGAAGCTCGAAGGCTAAGAATGTGTAGATAACAATGCTATTGCGATCTTGCTTTCAGCACTGCCTAATACTATTCAGCAAGCCCCAGGGTGTGGCACGGTGGAGGATATGAAACTGACGCGCCGTATTCTCCCCGTTTCCATTGCCCTTACTCTCGCAGCCGGCAGCTTGGCTCCTGCACAAGCTCAGCTTCCGGATTTCTCTTCCCAGATTCCTGTGGGTATCCCGACAGATGTCACCGCTGGCAGCTCCCAGTTCATTCCAGCTGGCGTCCCACAGGTCGAACTGCCACCGCAGGCTTATGACCTTGCAAAGCAGTACAACATCCAGCTTCCGCCGTTTATCAAGCAGCCAGCTCCGGAGGTAGCTCACCACCTCGTCGGCGCCACCACTGAGCACCTGCGCAAGCAGGGCCACGTTGAGGATCGGAACGCTCGCAACATCGCTCAGGAATGGGCTGACCAGGGCGCGGCTGGTGCTCTTACCTACCGCAGCAACGTCGGTGACGGCCGCACTCACTTGAACGAAGGCAGCGGCAACGTCTACCGTCTGACCATTCAGGAAGCTCACGACCGCCTCAACTGGCTCAACCGTGACGTTCCGGTTACCCCGGCACCAGGCAAGCACTTCGGCGTAGCCACCAGCTTCGATGGCAACTTTGTTTACCTCGCCGAGTACTTTTTCAACTAGCTAATGCGGCTGGCTCAATGCCTGCCAGCGTCGCGCTGGAATCAACAAAGTTGGTGCTCGCGCGCAGATCTACAGAGCAGCTAAAGAAACCCACGTTTCGGGTACCGGCTGCGTCCTCCATAGTCACGCTTCCGGTTCCCGCATAGTGGACGATTCCGTCCCTCAAGATACGGTCGGTGACCATGCCGGGTGCGTCGGGGAAGTTCACCGTCTCGGGGCGGGCGGCAAGGTCTTGAACAGTGGCCTCACAGACTTGGGCCGCACGGTTGATATTTATCCATCCGTAGTACTTCGAAATTGAGCGGGTCAACGACAACGCAGTCACCGCGACTGCTCCCACCACAAGAAGAGCGACGCCGAGTTTTTGACGGCGTCGCCTAGCGCTTAGTTCCTTCGCCAGCGAACTCATGAAGCCTCCACTAGGGCAGCGGGGACAATGCCAGAGACTTCGGCGCGGCTCGTGACAAAGCTATGGGTACGGAAACTCACCAAGCAATCATAGGTGCCTTCATCCTCAACGCCCTCATCGTTGATGAAGATGACATCACCGTGGGCGGTGTAAACGCGCATGGGTGCGCTGATCTTTGAATCGGTCTCAGGGATGGTCTCAGTAAGGAACGTGGCGCGCTCCGGAATCTTTGCCTGCTTTAGCACCTCGCGCTCGCACAATGGGCGGGCGGCGTGGTAATCGGCCCAGTTGCGGGCTGCTTCTTTGAGCAGAATCGTACTGATACCCAAAACGACCCCACAGACAACGATAAAAACCGCGAGTGCAATCCATCGGCGAAGCCTCCGACGCCACAGCGCGCGGCCTTCGTCCAAAGAGATTTGCGTAGTCACAGGAGGATAGGAGCCTTTCTAAAGAGGCTTCCTACACAATATATTAATCGGCTCATCTGGCTGAAAGCGTTCCGGGTGGTGCCGGCTTTCGCTGTCAAAATCTGCCCGAACCATGCTTTTGTGCTGCATCGTGGCGGACGAAAATACACATACGTACGATGGGGCTCATGATTTTGATTAACGTAAAATTCCACGTAAAGCCTGAATACGCAGAAACCTTCCTCGACGAGATCGACTGGTACACCCAGGCTTGTAATGCGGAGCCGGGTTGCCTGAACTTTGATTGGTACCGTGATCCGGAGGACCGTCAGCGCTTCCTCCTCGTTGAGGCTTATGCTGATGGCAAGGACGTCGAGCACGTCGAGGGCGAGCACTTCAAGCGCTCCTGCGAGGAGTTCCCGAAGTACCTGCTTGAGACCCCAGAAATCATCAACGTCCACATCGACGGTAAGACAGAGTGGGACCGCATGGCCGAGTACAAGGTCGAGTCCTAAGGCACTTGCTTAAAGCATTCCGCCTCCCTGCACCGTGTATACAACCACGCAGCGCAGGAAGGCGGATTTTTTATTTGGGCAATTTAGGCCGCGACGTTAAGAAGGATAATCAATAGGGCCGGAGGTACTAAGAGCCCAGCGAGGATAAACCAGGCATTTTTCTGCCCAAAGTTGAATTGGGAAGAACCGCTGGGAAGGGGCACCATCGCGCGGGTATCTGTGGGGTCGTAGTAGAACAATCCGTAACGAAGCTTGCCCGCTGTAGAGGAGTCAGGAAATTGTTCATCCAGCTTTTTATTTATGCTATTCAACCTGAACACGAGCCAGACGCAAACCACAAGGATGGCAACGACTAAGCAGGGGAAAATTAGCGGTCTAGGGCCGCTGAGAAAGATTCCAGTGAGCGCGAACGCCGTGCAGATCGCCGTTAGGGCGAAGAACCAAAAGCTTAACGTGGGAAGGATAGCAGCGGAGTGAGCACGGCTACGCTCGATATCAACCGCAGAAGCCTGCGAATAGCTGCTTGTGGTTGTCTTGGTGCTTTGTTGCGTTATTCCGATAGTTACTGCTGATGTAATCGTGAGAACGAGAGGTACAAGTAACGCAAAACCAATTGCATTTCGATAGGTCTTTGGCATCCATGCATCAGGTTCGCCTCGACCATTGAAATGCTTGGGTAGCGGGTCTGGGAGGCTGTCCCAGCCGAGAATTACAACTATTGCGGCGACTAGCGCAAGCGCTGCCGTGGCGGCCAACCAAATCCATTCCTTGCGTAGAGCTGTCAACAGGAAGTGCCTCGTGTGTTCAGTTTCCTACATAAATCCAAAAACATGATAACGAAGATATCGGCTCAAGCGTTAGACAAACGAAAAGGCGGACAGTCCGTTGTAAGGGACCGTCCGCCTTTTGCGTTCTAGGAGCTTTGGCTAAAGAACTACTAGATCTGGCACTTGGAATCCAAGTTCTTGTCGTAGTTGGAGTACTGCAACAAGGCGTAGTGGAACGCCAGGGCGTATTCCGAGGCGCCTTCCGGAAGCGGGTGAATGCCGTCGGAATAGAGCAAGTTCGGGTTGTTCTGTGCGTGGGTGCACCAGTCAGCGAGGTAGACGTTGTCGTACTTTTTCGCAGCGTCGATGACGTCGCTTTGAGACTGTGCCATCCATTCGCGGTCGCCGTAAGGAACGGCCATCACGATGGTGTGGTCTGGGCCGATGAGGTCAACGACTTCCTGAATCTGGTCGGGGAATGCCGGGCCATTGGTGCCGAAGCCAAGGAAGACCGTGGAGCGCAGGTCGCCGGCTGCCTTCAGCTGCTCGATGATTGGTGGGGCAGCGCTGTAGTGGCGGGAGACCTCAGCGTCGATGTAGATGCCTGGGTAGCGCTGCTGCAGTGCCTCGGAGGCAGCCAACATCACCGAGTCACCGATGGCGGTAATTTCATTGCCGGTTGGCATCGGGCGACGCGTCTTTTCCGTCTGCGTGCTTGGTGCGGCAGCAGGCGCTGGGCCGCCGTTTTGCGTGGACTTATTCTGCTTCTGCAGTTGCTCGAGCTGCTGCTCCAGCTCAGACTTATCGCTGGAGGTCGCCAGCGCATAGCCCACGCCCACTAGGGAAGCGACGACGATCAACGGCACGAGCGGCCAAAAGGCCTTGGCAAATCCGTCCTTCATCTCGGACATGGATGGGCGGGCCGCCCAGTAGCCAGTCCACGTCTTCTTGTAACCGCCGCGGCGGAAAGGATTCTCCACGAACTGGTAGGAAAGCTCTGCCAGCAAGAAAGAGATCGGTACCGCGACAAGGCCCAGAATCCACGGCTTGTCGGAGGAGTGGTTTCCGTCGAAAATCGCGCGCAAAATCATCACGACCGGCCAGTGCCACAGGTACAGCGAGAAGGAGCGTTGGCCGAGCCAACGCATGACGGCGGTGCTGAAGATCCACTTGAGCGGACCGAACTCACGGATAACGCCCCAGATCATCAGTGCGCCGAGAACGCTGGTGAGGATGAGGCCGCCGCGGTAGGTGAACTCAGCATCGTCCGGCATGAGGAACAGCTGCGCGATGTAGCCGGCCAAGGCGAAGGTGCCGATGACGCCGGCCATTACCTGTTCAGACTTACCAGGGCTTGGCCAAGAATCTGCCTTCGGGTGGGACTTGGTGCTGGTAACAATCAGGGACAGAATAGCACCGATGAGCAGGCCGAAGGCGTGGGTATCGGTGCCGTAGTACACGCGGGTTGGGTCTTGGCCCGGGGTGTAAATCAGCCACATTGCTACGCCGGAGGCGATAGCCAGCAGCAGCGAGATTGCGATTGGCAGACGGCGCGGCTGACGGCGGGAGATGGCAAAGACACCAAAGATAAGCAGCGGCCAGATGACGTAGAACTGCTCTTCTACGGCCAAGGACCAGTAGTGGGCAAAGACCTGGATCTCATTGTCCGCGAAGTAGGACTGGGAGGTGGCAATCTGCGTCCAGTTGTTGACGAAGAAGAACGTGCCCAGGAACTGCTCACGGATACCGACTGCGATATCGCCGCTGATGAGGGCCACGATGGCAGTACAGATAATCAAAACGGTCAGCGCTGCGGGCAGGATGCGGCGGAATCGACGTACCCAGAAGTCCTTCAGGCTGATTCGACCGCTCACACGGAACTCACGCACCAGCAGGGAGGTGATGAGGAAGCCGGAGAGCACGAAGAACATGTCCACGCCAAGGTAACCACCAGGCAGCACGTCGCCGAAAAAGTGGTAGATAACCACAGCAAGAACGGCTAAGCCGCGCAGGCCGTCAAGGCCCTTAACCTGGCGCAGGCGTGCGCGCTTAGTGCGCTTTACTTCCTTGCTATCGTGCGGGGTCTTCAACGCTTCCGGTTCGTGCGGGAAGCGGTCCACCATCACCGGCTTTGCCGGTTTGGAGTCTTGCTTTGGCTGCGATGCTTTCTGCGGCGGCTGCACGTAGGAGGTCTTCTTTGGAGCCTCGCTTGCCGACGCCGTGGAAGCACTAGCCGCGCCTGCTGCCGCACCAGCCACAGCACCAGCAGAGGCTGCCTTGCCGGTACCATCGTGCTGCTCAGGATTCTTACGTGCCTCGCGGGAAGGCTTCGGTGGCTTCATCTGCTTTGGGGTAGGCGTACCAACCGGCTGGGAACGGCGTGCGAGTGCACGCTTGATTTCCTGATCGGCCGCTGGTGTCTTCGCCGACGGAGACTTTGCTGCGGAAGCACCTGCCGTGCCTGCAGCACCAGCTGCGCCTGCCGCTGCAGCAGCGCCAGCAGCGCGACCAGCACCGCCAGCGCGGTCAGCGTTCTTCTTCGGCTGAGACGGCTGCGGCTTCTTGCCCGACTTCTGCTCGGTCTGTGGTGCAGACTTAGCAGCAGGCTTAGGCTTTTCGGCTGGCTTCTCAGCAGACTTAGCCTGCGGTGCTGACGGCTTCGACTGAACTGGCTTCTGAACAGAAGCCTTCGGAGCTGGCTGAGCCTGCTGCTGTTGCTTTTGAGCAGAACCAGACTGGTTCTGGTTCTGCGGCTGTGGCTGGGGCTTTTGCTGTGCAGACTTCTGTGCAGGCTGCTGAGGCTTATTGCTTGGCTGGGCCTTGGCGCCTGGCTGCACATTCTTGGCAGGCAGAGACTTCGGGCTTATCGGCTTTTGAGCAGGAGTCTTTTGGGGTTGGCTGGCCTGCTTTTGCGCCGGCTTCTGTTGCTGCGCAGTTTGTGGCTTCTGCTGTTGAGCGGGCTGAGGCTTCGCAGCGGCAGTTTTCTGCTGAGGAGCTTGAGAAGTCTTTGGCTTAAGTTGCTGGGCAGGCTGAGACTTCTGAGGAGCTTGCTTTGGGGGCTGCGTCGGCTGTGCCTTTTGTGCAGACTGCTTTGGTTTTTCTGCAGCAGGCTTGTTGGCCTTCGCATCCTTGGATGAGGAGGCTGCGGAATCTGCAGAATTCTTAGGTGTAGAGTTCTTCGGCGCTACGCCCTTGGGAGCGGCAGGAGATTGCTTTGCCTCGGTCTTCTGTTGGGAAGCTGATGCTGGCTTGTTTGCAGCGCCCTTTTCCTGAGGTGGGTAGACCAGACGAGCATTCTTGGTGTTCTTCGGAGCTGGCTTTGCTGGAGCCTTGGAATCAGTCTGCTTCTTCTGAGGATCTGGCTGCGGCTTAGATTCAGCAGAACCTTGCTTAGGGGCTGGTGCACTTGGCTTCGGTACCGTATTGCCTGGCTTGGTATTGGAAGTGTCAGGCTTGCCCGATGCTGCGGCCGGCTTGTTTTGTGCGGCCGGCTTGTTAGGGGCAGCGGCAGGCTTAGAGTTCTCCGGCTTCTTAGGGGCAGAAGTCGGCTTCTTTTGCTCAGGCTGCTTCTGTTCGGACTGCTTCTGCTGTGCTGGCTTAGAGGAGTTTGCCTTGGCAGACTTGTCCTGCGAACCATTGATTTGTGGATCTGCCTTCTTTGGATCGTTGTTGTGATCCTTGTTATCCGCCACTGGTTGATATACCGGTTTCTGCGGGGCCTCCTGAGGCTGTTGCGTTGGTCGGCCGAGGAGGGACCTCAAAAACTGTTTCAAAACATTCTCCAGGGAAATAGTGGCTAGCAACTGGGTTATTCTAGCCCGCGTCGGTAAATGAATCCTAAAAAATGGGGAGGAGTACTCACCCTTATTTGGGCAACCTAACTTGTGCCTAAATTGCTGGTAGCAGACTCCGCGAACAGTTTACGCAGAACCGTGGACACACCGTTGTCTGCATTGGACGGGGCGATTATATCTGCGATCTCCTTCAACTGTGGATGCGCGTTTTCCATTGCTACCGCTAGGCCCGCGGCACGCAAAAGCTCGTAGTCGTTTAAGAAGTCACCGAAGGCGGCGGTCTCGGAAAGCGCGACGTCGCTAAGCTTGGCCATAGCAGTCAAAGCCTTGCCCTTGTCGACGCCGTCTGCCATGACATCGAGCCAGACCTTGCCGGAGATGGCCACGGTGTGTTCCGGCACGACCTTGCGGACCGTAGGGGCGAGGTTGGCCTCTGAGCCGTCCTTACAGTAGGCCGCAATTTTAATGACGTTATCGAGCGGCACCTCATCGAGGGACTCCACCCACTTAACCGCACTGTAATACTTGGCGATTTCCTGAATCGCATGCTCTGGGATATCGCGCTTGATAAAAGCGCACTCCGGGGTGCACAGAACCAACGTGTGCTCAGCAGGGAACTCAGACGATGCTGCTAGAACGCGACGTACAGCTTCAGGGGGTAGGGGAAAGGACGCAATGATCTCATTGTCGCGCATGACCACCGCACCGTTTTCGGCAATGAAGGCGTCAAAGTCGGGGAACATCTTCTGCAAGGTGGCAAGCTGGCGGCCCGACGCCGGGATTAGAACGGACTCATTTTCGGCAGCGAGTGCCTTAAGTTCCGCAAAGTCATGTGGAAGTTGACCCTCCGGGTTTAAGAGAGTGCCGTCCATGTCTAGTGCAATGAGCTGCGGGGCCAAATCGTCCACCAATCTGTGATTTATCGGGGTAGCCGTATCTAATGTGATATGCCACACTGGAGGGCATGTCTGAGAATAACAATGCTGTAGAAACAAGTTCTCACGCCGAGCCAGTGAAAGTATCAGTTCGCAACCATACCGGAGTTATCGAGCTGGATCGGCCGCGCGCGCTCAATAGTTTAAATCCTGAGATGCTTGACATTATTCGCCAAGCTCTTTCCCAGTGGCGCGAAGACGAAAATGTCCAACAAGTGCTGGTTCACTCGCGAAACCCCAAGGCCTTTTGTGCTGGTGGTGACGTACGTGCCGCCCGCGACGGAGTCTTGGAGGAACGTTGGGGACAAGTGGATGAATTCTTTGAAAAAGAGTACAAACTGAACGGTGATATCGCCGAGTATCCCAAGCCCTATATCTCCGTTATCGACGGCGTCGTCATGGGAGGCGGACTAGGAATTTCCGCCCACGGTTCGCACCGAATCGTCACCGACAAAGCATTTGCTTCGATGCCAGAGATGGCAATTGGCTATATCACTGACGTCGGTGTCGCCTACATGGCCCAACGCATGATTGGCACGCGTGGAAAATCCGATCCCGCACTGGCAGAGTTTTGGGGGCTTAGCGGCTACCGCATGTATGCCGCAGATATGCTCTGGGCTGGCTTGGCGACGCACGTCATCGAAAGCCCCCAAGCATTCATCGATGATGTTATTGCCGAAGGCGTCGATGCCGCTGCAGAAAAGCACGCGATTAAACCGGAAGGTAAACCTGAGCTAGCAGAGCTCATTGATGACATCGATGAAGTCTTTGCCTTGGATACATGGGCCGAAATCAAGCAAGCGCTTCCGGCCCATACGCAGCTGGCAGAGGACTTTGCAAAACTTACTGAAAAGGCTAGCCCTTCATCTTTGGTTGCGGCTACTGAACTTTTCGCTGCGGAAGCCAAAGCGAAAGATGTCCGTGAGGCCCTGCGCATGGAGCTGGCTTTGGGCAAGCACATGTTGCGCCGGCCAGATTTTGTCGAAGGTGTGCGTGCGGTCCTAGTAGATAAAACTCATGATGCTGCGTTCCCCGCAGCGGGAGAGGCCGCCGAATTCCGCGAGGTTATCGCCAACGCCTAAATGCTGGCACGAATGCTTTACCAACTGGCGACGCCGCGGTTAGCGGCGTAAGCGGCACGGGCGCGTTCGGCGTCGCAGCCTGCAGGAAGGTCGACAGCCAGCACTGCCTCGGCAACCTCCAGAGTAGGGGCAGGTAACGTCAGCGTAGGCGAGCTCGCTAGGAGGATACCGGTCTTTTCACCCAGCGGTACGGTCAGCAAAGTCCATGCGCCGAGGATGGGCATCGCAATCTGCGGAAGAAAAGCGTCCTTCGCCCACTCCATTGGTAGGCAAGGCCGGACAAGATCTGGGACGCAGTTATCGCGCCCGAAGCGTTGCAAGTTGAAGGAAGCGCGTGCAGAATGCGTGCCCGCATAGTCCGGATCAGCCCACGCCCACGTGAACTCATCGGAGTCGACCGTTGCGATGAGATGAGCATCGACGGGCGTCGAACCGGTCGAGGTAGAAAGCATCGCGGTGGCCGTTGCGGCATCAAACTGCACGGCGGCATCAGGAAAGCGCGACTCCAGGTAGAACTGGTGCTCAACGGCGGTGAAATGGGCGTCGGCAAGCACGTGCTCTGGCAGTACACCCGAATGGGCCTTGCGGATGCCAACGATGCGCTGGCCACCCGGTGCATCCTTGGCGCTCAAATGCACGCTGGTGCCATCGCTGAGCGTGATTGTCTCCGCTGTGGCGCCGCCCTTGGCGTTACCCGGCGCGGAATCAGCTTCGAGCCGGCGCGCTTGCGCGAGGTTCAGCAAGGCCAAGCGCTCGTCGATGCCGCCGCTGAAACGCTCAAGTCCTAAGGAGATAGTGCTGGCCGTATCGTGCGGAAGACTGTTGAACGCAATGGCCACCACTGCCTCGTGATCGCCCTGCGGTACCCGGGCGACCGGGGCGTTGCCCACGAGGAAGCGCGCGATATTAAGCAGTGAGTACTCGAAAGGTTGCGGTTCGTGGAACTCCGCGATGGGCGCTTGACGCGCACCTTCCGCGCACCAGGTGAGAATGCCATCCTTGATGGTGGCAAGGCGCATGCCTGGAAAATCGCGTATTCCCTGCGCAGTGTTGAAGCGAACCTGGACCTTTTGGTCCAATTCGGTAGTCCCATCAGCGCTCGGGGAAGGCTGGAAGTTGAACTCCATCGCTTCAACCTCGCCCAGCTGCTTTGTAAATTCCGCATCGATACCTGCTTGCACGAAGGCACCGGCGGAGTAAATTTCTTCCAGATTTTTAGGCAGTGGCAACGGCGGCAATGGCATGGGGCGTGAAACTTCCTCAGCGTCGGTAGGGATTATCTATCGCTTCTTCATAAGCGGCAACGAGTGCCTTTGTGGATTCTAACCATGAATAGCGCTCTGCTTCGGTACGCGCGGCCTGACCCATGCGGGCGCGTCGCGCGGGATCTGTCAATAGACCAATCGCAGCTGCGGCCCATTCATCGTCAGAAGCATCGCGATCGATGAGGTGACCGGTTTCGCCCTCGTCGATGACGAAAGGGATGCCGCCGGCGTTTGTACCGATGACAGGCACTCCGGCAGCAAAGGATTCAAGGGCAACCAAGCCTAAAGTTTCCGTCGCTGAGGGGAAGAGGAAAACGTCACCGGAAGCGAATGCCTGCGCCAGCTTTTCGCCGGACAAATAACCGGTAAAGACAGTGACTTCAGGGTCGAAGGACTTCTTGAGCTGCTCCAGATAGGGGCCAGCGCCCACGATGGCCAAGCGTGCCGCGGGTACTTCCTGGCGCACGAGTTTTGTTACGTTGGCGAGCCGCTCCAGGTCCTTTTCTTTGGAAATGCGGCCGATATAGGTAAGAAGCGGGGCGTCGGGGTTGCCTGCGCTGAGGCGCTCACGCATGACTGGTGTGGATTTTTTCGGGTGATAGGTCTGAGTGTCTACGGCCTTGGGCCACAACTTCACGTTGTGCATCCCAATCGTGCGGGCCTTATCCACCATGGGGGCAGACGTGCACAGGTTCACCGCGGCCTGGTTGTGTAGGTAGGTGATCGCATGCTCTGTCAGCGGGCGTGTCCACCCGATGCCGAGAGCGTCAACATATTCCGGGACGTTGGTGTGAAAGCTTGCCACCAGCGGGACCGCATCGCGCCGGGCAGCGAAGACGCCTAGTGCGGCAGTCCAAATGGGGTTGACGGCATGAATTACGTCTGGGTCCCATTCGCGGATTTCCCTGAAGAATCCCCAAGTTGGAAGACCGAATTTGATCTCCGGGTAGACCGGTAAGGAAAGGCTGGGGAGCGGGGAAACCTCAAAGCCTGCAAAACTTTTCGGAGGATTGCCCGGGGCGAAAATTTTGACTTCGTGCCCTAGAACAGCAAGCTGCTCTAGGGTCTTGGTCAGGCGGGTGACTACTCCGTCGATCTTCGGGAGAAAGACCTCGGTAACGATTGCGATGCGCACGGTTTAAAAGTGGGGTTAGTGAGCGGCCTTGTCGAGGAATTCCTCCGGAATTCCAACCTGTTGCTGCTTCGTCCACAGCGACTGCGCTGGAATCTTGGAGCGATCCACGCGGTCCGCGTAGCGCCTTGCTACCTCCTCGATCTCGTGGAGGAGCCCCTCGCTCAAGGTAGTTGGCTCAAGGCCAAGTTCCAAGAAGGTGTTGTTGGAAACGTGCAGCTCGTTTTCTGCCGATTCCTTGCGCGGGTTCGGCACCATGGCAAGCTTCGCACCGGAAAGCTCGGCGACGAGTTCTGCAAGGTCGCGCACGCGATGGGTTTCTGTCATCTGGTTGATGATCTTTACGCGTTCGCCCTTGGCCGGCGGATTCTCCAGAGCCAATTCGATGCAGCGGACCATGTCGCGGATGTGGATGAAAGCGCGGGTCTGGCCACCGGTGCCGTGGACAGTCAGCGGGTAACCGATACCTGCCTGGATGAGGAAGCGGTTGAGCACCGTGCCATAGTCGCCGTCGTAGTCGAAGCGGTTGATGAGGCGCTCGTCTTTAAGTGTTTGCTCGGTGTGAGTACCCCAGATGATGCCCTGGTGTAGGTCGGTGACGCGCAGCTCATCGTTCTTGACGTAGTAGGCAAAAAGGTGCTGATCCAGCACCTTGGTCATGTGGTAGACCGAGCCTGGGTTGGAAGGGTAGAGGATGGACTGCTCGATTGGCTCCTGGCCCTCCACCTTGACCTGTACGTCGAGGTAGCCTTCCGGGATTTCCATGCCCGCGGTGCCGTAGCCGTAGACGCCCATGGTGCCGAGGTGAGCCACGTGGATGTCGAGGCCGGATTCCACGATGGCGGCCAGCAGGTTATGGGTGGCGTTGATGTTGTTATCCACCGTGTAACGCTTGGTACGCGAATTCTTCATGGAATAAGGAGCAGCGCGCTGCTCAGCAAAGTGCACTACTGCATCCGGTTGTTCAGTTACCAGGAAGTCGAGCAAAGCGTCGTAGTCCTGAGCAACGTCCAAGTTGTGGAAAGCGATGGTCTTGCCGGAGACCTCATGCCATGCCGCGATGCGTTCCTCAATCGAGACGATGGGGGTTAACGAACTTGCGCCGAGTTCCTCGTCGATAGCGCGGCGGGAAAGATTATCCACGATAATGACGTCATGGCTCTGGTCGGACAAATAAAGGGATGCTGGCCATCCACAGAAACCGTCGCCGCCCAGAATCGCAATCTTCACTGTGGACACTCCAAACTTACTCGAGGGATGCATGCGAACATGCGCTGACAGGAAGGTCTATCTTTGCCCGGAGGAGCGAGGCCTGTGGGCGGAAAATACGACTTATACGACAGTACCCCGGTACCGGCAGGTGTCGCCGCCGGTCCGGGGTGAATTTTCAGTGAACTGCAGGAAAGCGCAGTGCTTGAGAAATCGATTAGGAAATCTTTTTCAGCGCTGCAAGGCATTCGCTGACGATTTGCTTCTTTTCTTCAATGCTCAAAGCATGGCCTTCCTCTTCTGCGGCATTGATTTCCATCAGGGCAAGGCGTGCGGCCGCGCCATGGGCAGTCAAAATGACGCGCATTTCTCTTTCGGAAAAGTCGGCCATTCGCGTGCTGAAGGACTTCAGGATGTCTTCGGCACAAGACTCGTAGCGTTGACGCTCTTCGGCAGTGTGGCTAAGCCCTTCGAGACTCTCGCCGATGGCCACCAAGGTAGCAATCGAATGCAGGTTTTCGTCCTCGGATTCCAGAATATCCGAGACTAGGTGCTCAAAGAACTCGTTGATGTCAGCCTCGGGATAGAGCTCGTCGATATTTTCCGAGAAGGACTCAAGGACGCTTGCGGTGAAAAACAAAAGCGCATCGGAAGCAGAGGTGAAGTAGTTGTGGAAGGTACGTGGGGAGACCCCGGCGACCTCCGCAATGCGCGCCACGGTGAGTTTTTCCGCTCCTTCAGCGAGCACCAGGCGTGCGGCAGAATCTGCGATGGCGTGGCGCGTGGCCCGTTTTTTTGCTTCCCGCAAGCTCGCCATTTTTATGCTCCTTTTCCGGTGGACTTTGCTTCTACCTTATCGCGCTGGAATTGTTGGAGTTCTTCACGCTGTGCGCTCAGGGCTTCTCCTTCTACATCGAGGTTGGGCAGAATCTTCTCCAGCCACTTCGGCATCCACCACGCCTTGTCATCGAGCAGGAACATGGTGGCCGGAATCAGCATCATGCGCACGACGAAGGCATCCATGAAGACGCCGACTGCCAGCGCGAAGCCCATGGTCTTAATGAAGGGGAGGTCGATGAGCATGAAGGCCGCGAACACGGAGATCATGATCAACGCCGCCGCGGTCACGGTGCGAGCGCCATGCTTGAATCCGTTGGAGGTGGCGTTGCCGGCCGTCTTGCCGTGGACAAATCCCTCACGCATGCGGGTAACCAGGAAGACCTGGTAGTCCATCGCCAAGCCAAAGGTCAGGCCGATGAGCATGATCGGCAGGAAGGAAAGAAGTGGCTGTGGGTCATCGATGATGCCGAACATGCCTTCCTGGAAGATAGCGACGGTGATGCCGAACGTGGCGGCCATTGATAGGCCGAAGCCGGCCGCGGCAATCAGCGGTACCCAGATGGAGCGGAATACCAATAGCAGCACCAGGAAGGCGAGGCCCAGGACGATGGCGATGTAGGGGACCAGGACGTCGGAAAGCTTCTGCGAAATGTCATCGAAGATTGGGGTAATGCCGGTGATGCCGTAGCTACCGCCGGTGTTTTCGCTGAACTCGCCCTGGTAATCACGCAGACGCTCCAAGGTCTGGGTGGTTTCCTCATCGGTCGCGCCGGTGGACGGGGTGATCATGATCTGCGCGGCATCTTGGGAGTCGGTGGTTGCCACGATCTGGGCATTGACGACGCCTTCGGTGTCATTGAATTCCTGCAGAATCTGCTGGAATGCAGGCAGGCGGTCTTGCTCGGCGACGTTCGCGACGTCGACGAAAGCGATCATCGGAGCATTGCGTCCCGGGCCGAATGCCTCCTCGGTCATCTCGTAGGCATCGCGCTGGGGGGTGCCTAGCTTGGAGGTGCCATCTGTCGGCATCGCAAGGCGCAAGTTGGCAGCCGGAAGTGCGAGGATGCCCAGCAGCACAACGCCGGCAACCAGGTGCAGGAATGGATGCGCACGCACGCGGCGTACCCACTTTAGGCCCATCGTTGGCTTTTCATCTTCTGGATCCGGAACCTTAGGGCCGGGAACGCGGCCTGCGAAGATCTTGGTGCCCAACAGGCCGAGGAGGGCCGGTAGGAAGGAAAGTGCTACGCAGACCGCGATGACCACGGTGGCTGCGGCTGCGATGGCCATGGTGGAAAGGAACGGAATGCCGATGATAGTCAGCGCGGTGAGGGCGATGACCACGGTGATGCCGGCGAAAATGACGGAGGAACCGGCAGTTCCCAGCGCCATGCCCATTGCATGCGCGCGGGTAGCCTTGTCCATCTTCTTAAGTTCTGCGGCCAGCTCCTTGGGGTTCAAGTCATTGAGACCAGAGGAGGTAATCAGCTCGTTGCGGAAGCGAGCGACGATGAACAGGGCATAGTCGATGCCCACTGCGAGACCAATCATGGACGCCAGCATCGGGGTCTGATCGGAGACAGAGTCCGTGAAGATGGTGGCGAGCTGGACGCCCAGCAGGCCGACGCCCACGCCAATGACGGCGGAGATAAGCGGCATGCCTGCGGCTACGAACGAGCCGAAGGTAATAAGCAGCACGACGGCCGCGACGATGAGGCCGATGACCTCGGAGACCATGTTCATCTCGGTGGCGCCGTTGAAGGCGTTGCCGCCGTATTTCACGGTGAGGTCGCCCTCGTCGTAGTCGCGCAGAATATCCGTGACCGCAGTCATCTCTTCTTGCGGGATGTCGGTGACGGTATCTGCATCGAATTCGATGGAGATGGTGCCGGTGCGCTTATCCTCGCTGAGCGGGGATAGGGCGGCCAGGTTTTCTTGGATCTGCTCTTCGGGCATGCCCTGCGCGGACATCTTTTCGGTCAGCTGCTTTTCCATGCCCATCGCAGCCACGACGGGATTGACAATCTTGTCGGAATCGCGCAGCGCGTCCGTGCCTTGCAACTCCTCGATCATGGAATCGACCTCGCCCATGACCTCTTTGTCACTGAGCTTTTCGCCTTCTGGAGCTTGAACGGTGATGGTGGCGCTAGGCGCGCTCATGGCATCGGTTTCATTACCGAAGCGCTCCATCATCTTTTCCTGAGTGACGGTGGAATCCATGTCAGGCATGGAAAAGGTTGGGCTAGGGGACTTGGCAAAAGCGCCCGCGAGGCCACCGAAGCCCACGAGGATTACGAGCCAGAACGCGAGAAATGGCCACACTTTTCGGTATGACCAACTACCGAGTCGGTAGAGGAATTTCGACATGTACAGACTTCCTTTGATTAAATTTGCGTTACTTCTGCAATATTGCACACCTTACGCAAACTTGCAGTTGCTATGCAAGTTTGCGATTTGGGATCGGTTTGGGGAGGCGCTGCATAAGCGCTGTAGACTTGCGCGCATGCTCCATGCCGTCCTTTATGCTCTCCTTGACTCCGTGAATGCGCTGCTCATCGGCATCCTCGTCGCGATTGGCATCATGCTGCCGCGCGGGATGTATCGCAAGATCGCTACGCTCGTGGTTGTGGGAGACTGGCTGGGCGTGCTTGCCGCGACGGCGCTCGTGTTCTCTATCTTCCTTGGCATCAAGGACCAGATCATCTCGGTGCTCGACTCGCCCATCGCGGGCATCGTGCTCATCGTGGTCGGCGTCCTCCTTGCGCTCGGCGCGTGGCGCTCCAAAGGCGAGTCGAACCCTCTCGTGGAGAAACTCTTGGGCCCGCTGCGCACCCCGTCGTTGCTTACGGGGCTTGTCGGCTTCGCGATGGGCATTATCCAATCGCTCACCTCGGTGCCGTTCTACTACGGCCTCATGCACTTGGCCGCAGGCGATCTTTCGGTGAGCTCGCGGGTGAGCGCAGGCCTGCTCTACGCCTGCCTGGCGTTGAGCCTGCCCACGCTCTGTGGCCTGGGGATCGCGATGGTGCGCCACTACCCGGACAGCCCAGCCGGGCGCATCTTCGCGGCTGCGCGCCGCAACTCGACCCAGGTCGCGCTGTACTCGGGCTACGCGGTTGCGGTTTTTCTAATCATCATGGGGGTGGTCTCGCTCTAGAACCAGACGTCCTCGAGACGCAGGGACTCGGACTCGGGCGCCTGGCCGCGGGCGGTCTCGACGTAGCGCGCGGCATGCGGGATAAACGCGGCGGATTCCTCGGGGTTCAGCTCGCGGCGGACCTTGGCGGGCACGCCAGCGGCGAGCGAGCGCGCCGGGATTTGCTGGCCTTCGAGGACCACGGCGCCGCCGGCGATGAGCGAGCCAGTACCGACATGCGAGCGTGAGAGCACGGTGGCCTGCATACCCACGAGCGTTCCGGACTCGACGTGTGCGCCGTGGACCATCGCCATGTGGCCCACAGTCACGTCGTCTTCGAGGACGCAGTCTGCGTCGCAGTCGACGTGGAGTACGCAATTGTCCTGGATATTCGTGCGTGCGCCAATGCGGATGGCGCCGACGTCGGCGCGCAGGACCGTGCCATAAAAGACGGACGCGTCGGGGCCGATTTCCACGTCGCCGATAATCGTGGCGTTCGGCGCGATAAACGCGCTGCGGTGGATGCGGGGACGGACGCCGTTGAAGGGAAGAATGAGCATGATTACTCCACGGAGATGGCAAGGGTTTTGGACAGCTCGTAGTCGCCCGGCTCGGCGCGCAGGGTCTCCAGCAGTGCGGCGCGTGTGTCCGGGTCGAGCGGGATGGCCCAGCCTTTCTTCGGGTCGCGGACGGGGACCTCGGGGCGTGGGGCCGGGGAGAAGAAGACGCGGGTGGGGGCATCGGCAAGCCAAGCGGGCTCGGCGGCGAGGGCGACCTCACGGAGGGCTGCGGCGCCGGAAGAGTCGGTGACGACGATGAGCAAGGTTCCGGCGGTGTGGACCTCCAAATGGCCGACCTCGACGACGGGCGCGCCAGCCTCGGGCGTGGCGAGGCGCGGGGCCTTGGGGCCGGTGAGCGAGCGGAGCGCGTCAAGTAATCCCATGTGAACATCGTAAGCAGCCGCGTGCGGTAAAACAACGTGATTGATGCAAGAACTTCCCCCTAATTTTTGAAGGCGGCGTGTCCGCGGGGGCCTCGCACACCGTGAATTATCTTTCGCGCGACGCTTGGCGGGCAAAGGATTCCTTCGTGGACTTCGCCCATAACCCGAGCTTTGGCGGGGGTGTCCTCGTTGCTGCGCGGCACGGGGTATTTCAAAGCGGAGTATATCTACGAGCGCTCCTCGGACAATGATCTGCCCTTCGACTGCGAAGCATTTCAGGCGAACTCGGAGGAGATGAACCTGGCGACGACGCGCGCGGATACCGGCGAGTCCATCTACATCACGCGCGACGATATCCACGAGCAGACCGACATAAACATGTACGTGCGCGCCCTCGACGTTGCCGCTCATTATGACGCTGCGCTTTATCGACGGCGCGTGACCGCCATGGCCTCCGTGAGCTTCGACTCGCTGCCGCAGAACGGCGCGGTGCTCACCAAGCTCATGGTCTGCGGTATGACCCACCGACTGTCCTACAAGGACGTTGCTGTCGTGACGATCATCATCCCGCTCGTGACTTTGGCCATCATGCGGGGGCGAAGCCGTTAAGGCGATAGCCCAAGCCCGGCTCGGTGAGGAAATAGCGCGGACGTGACGGATCCGGCTCGAGCTTGTGGCGCAATTGCGACATGTAGACGCGCAGATAATTGGTCTCTTGCTCATAGTTTTTGCCCCACACTGCCTGTAGCAAATCGGTGCTTTTGACGAGAGACTCGTAGTTGCGGGCCATGTATTCGACGATTTTCCATTGAATGGGTGTGAGGTGGATGCGTGAGTCATCCACGTAGACACTTGATTGGGCAAGGTCGAGGCGTAACCGGTTATCCGAGGAGACGAGTACGGGGTTCACTCGTTCGGTGGCGAAGGCGGTGGCGGCGCGGCGTAGGGCGGATCGGAGCCGGGCGAGCAGCTCACCAGTGGAAAACGGTTTGGTGACGTAGTCGTCGGCACCCTCGTCGAGGGCGTTGATCTTGCCCTCTTGTTCATGGCGGGCGGAGACCACGATGACGGGCACAGTCGACCATGTGCGCAGCGAGCGCAGGACTTCTAGACCAGACGTGTCCGGAAGGCCGAGGTCCAACAGAACTGCCTGGGGTTGCCACTGCCCAGAGATTTTCAGGGCGGAGGCTGCTGTCTTTGCAACGCGAACTTGATAACCCCGCGCCTTGAGGTTGATTGAAACCGCAAGGGCTAGCGTATGGTCGTCTTCAACGATGAGGATGCGGGGCCCTTGGTCGGCTTCGGGTGCCGCAGAGGATGAATGGAGTTGGGACACTACTGCTTTCCACCTTCGGGTGTAGAGGTACAAGGCATTTCGATGACGATGGTCGCGCCGCCACCGGGGGTCTCGGCGGGGTAGATGTGTCCGCCCATGGCTTCAGTGAAACCACGGGCCACGGCCAGACCCAGGCCGAGCCCCAAGGCGTCATCTGATAGCCGTTGGAAAGGCAGAAACAAGCTATCCCACTGGTCTCGAGGAATGCCAGGGCCGTGATCAGCAATCCTAATCTGTACGATGTTATGGTCGTCGCGAAGGCCAGAAGGCCCGATTGAAGCGGCATCGTCGGCCACGCTGGCCAGGTGTGCCTCGCGCGCCGTGATATCGATGTGGGTGCCCGCGCCGTGGTTGACCGCGTTGGCGATGACGTTTGCTAGTACGCGCTGGACGAGGCCGTAATCCGCGAGGATCGGGGGCAGCGTGACAGGGATGTCCACACGCACGCCTCCTGCAGAGACGCTGTGCTCATCGAGCGCAGCGTCGACGATGTCCGCGACATCAATAGCCTGCGAGTTTGGTCGAAGCATCCCCGTATTGAGGCGAGACATGTCAAGCAGATGATTGATAACTATCTCGAGACGGTGCGCCGAGGACTCGATGGTGTTGATGAGGGCCTGGCGGTCGGCCTCAGAGATTTCGACGTCGCCGAGCGTGAGACCGGAGACTGCCGTGGTGATGCCGGCTAGCGGCGTTCGTAGGTCGTGCGAGACCGCGGTGAGCAGCGTGGAACCGACTCGGTTGGAGGACTCCAGGGCTGAGGTCGCCCGTCGCATCGCTTCCATTTCCTGCCGGTCGAGAATGGCGGTAATGCGAGCACCGTGGGCTTCGATCATATCGATCTCAGACGGGCTGAGTTCCCGGTTGCCGATGACTAGGCGCAGTGAGTCACCGATCCCCACGTGGTTGGCGGATTCACCGGCACGACTTTTTTGCTGTGCCACAACTACATCCGAGGACTCCGCGTTGGACTCGATGGTCCACCACTTCTTGTCTTCACTGGAATAGCGCTGAAGGAGGACCTTGTCCAACGAAAAAGTCTCGCCAAGTCGCCGCAATAGTGATTTGAGATCCGCCCCCTCGTAAATGACGCCGCGCGCAAGGTCTGCCATGATGACGGCCTGTGTTTGACGTCGTTTCGCTTCGTCTGCGCGCCGTTCAGCGTAGTCCACGATATACGCCACGGTCAGAGCGATGATGATGAAGAAGCCCACCGAGGTTATCGACTCCGGCTCGGTAATACTCAACGTGTGGGTGGGAGCGGTAAAGAACCAGTTGGCCAACAGCGAACCACTGATGACCGCGAGCAGCGCCGGCCACACGCCGGCCGCGATGGCGCTAAAGACCACGATGGTGAGAAATCCCAGCAGGATGGGGCTCAAGAACTTTTCCTCCGGATTAAAGAGCAACATGAGCACCGTAAACCCCGGGGGGAAGAGCAACGCCGCAAACCAACCGGTCAGTAGGCGGACTCGGCCGAAAATCGTGCCTCGCCGCGGCCGTTTTGGCTGGGGGTCATCTGACGAGGACAGGGAGACGATGTGGACATCAATCGTGCCCGAGCCATCGATCACACGCTCGGCAACTCCATTGGCAAGAGTGTGCCCCCAGCGTGGCCGGCGGCCGATAACCAATTGCGACGCGTTGATAGAGCGTGCGTATTCCAACAGCGTGCCGGCGACGTCGTCGCCGATGAGCACGCGCCACTGGCCATTGAGATCTTCCACCAGCTCTTGCAGACGGCGCAGCGCGGAAGGGGTTTGGTTGGAGGTCAAACCCTCATTGCTGGCGACGTAGACCGCCACCATTTCTCTGCCCGAAACTCTTCCTGCGATACGGGCGGCGCGCCGAATGAGTGCTTCGGACCCGTCGCTGCCCGACACCGCTACGATGAGGCGCTCGCGGGTCGGCCATGTCGAGTCGATCTCGTGGTTCTCGCGGTAGGCCGCGAGACCTTCTTCGACCTTGTCAGCCAACCACAGCAGCGCCAATTCGCGCAGGGCAGTCAGGTTTCCCAAGCGGAAGTAGTTCTCCAGGGCCTTGGTCGCCATGGCTCCGTGGTAGATCTCGCCCCGCGCGAGCCTGATACGCAGCGAGTCGGGGGATAAGTCGACCAGCTCGATGTGGTCGGTATCGCGGAGCACCTGATCGGGGATGGTTTCACGCTGCCGGGTGTTTGTGACCGCCGCTACGACGTCGTTGAGCGATTCGAGGTGCTGGATGTTGAGCGTTGAGATGACGTCGATCCCGGCGTCAAGCAGCGTGTAGACGTCCTGCCAACGCTTTTGCGAGACTTCTGTGGCTGCGAACTCGGCATCACCGGTGACGACGGTGTGCGCGAGCTCGTCGACGAGAATCACGTCTGGAGCAAGTGCCAAGCAGGCGTCGACATCTAGCTCTTCGAAGACCCGCCCGCGATAGGTGGTTTTCTTTCGCGGGATGACGGTTAAACCCTCGACCAGTTCCGCGGTGCGTTTCCGGCCGTGCGTTTCTACGACGCCGACCATGACGTTAAGCCCCTGCCGCTGCAATTCATGTGCTTCGTTGAGCATGGCGCAGGTCTTGCCCACGCCGGGGGCAAAGCCAAGGTAGACTTTGAGTTTTCCACGGTGGCTGTGGGATGGCTCGAAGGGCGCAGAGTCGGTAGTCGCTCGAGGAGACTCAGAGGCAGACATAGTTACCAATTATATCCTTGGGAGTGTTTATTCTGGGCGGCGTGTGTCGAGGGGAGAAAGACGGAGACAGACCCCGCGCGGGCGGGCACGGGGCGAAAAGAGGATTACTCGGCGACAAGCTTAGCGAGGTCGTAGTTGAGTGTGACTACGTTGACGGCCACACCATTCGGGCTTCCAGTAAAGGAGTTCATGAACCCTACCTGGTTGTCCTTGATAAGCTGACGGAGATCGTCCTCGCCTAGGCCGGTGGCCTTGGCTATGCGTGGCACCTGGATCTCGGCGTACGCGGTGGAGATGTGCGGGTCAAGACCGGAGCCGGAAGCCGTGACGGCATCGACAGGCACGCGGTCTTCACTCACGCCCTCGCGGGCAGCGACCTCTGCGCGGCGCTTTGCAATCTCGTCCTGATATTCCTGCGAGACCACGGCGGCGTTGGATGCGGACGAAGACATAGCGTCCCAGCCATTGTCGCCTGCGGCGGACGGCCGCGGCTGGAACCACTGGTCTCCCTCGACGGGGTTGGCGATGAGGCGGGAGCCGACGATCTCGTTGTTGGCGTCGCGTAGGAGGCCACCGTTGGACTTATCCGGGGATAGCTTGCCCACGCCGATGAGGACCATGGGATAGATGAAGCCCAGTATGAGCATCATCACCAACAGTGTTCGCAACGCAGTCCATTGCGCGCGGACGTTGAATCCCGTGCTAAAAGGACTTGCGCCGGCAGCGTGGTACAGATCCGGGTTGTTCCCGAATTCATCCGAGCGCGTCAGGTCGTGGCTGATGGGCTCATCCGTTGCTGTTGAGTGTGCCCTCGCGGATTGTGGAGTCTGAGGAGTGTGCATGGTTTAAATTCCTAACCCATTACCAATGATGAGGTCGATGATCTTGATGCCAATGAACGGGGCTACGAAGCCACCGAGGCCGAAAATGAGTAGGTTGCGGCGCAGCAGTGCGGAAGCACTGGCCGGGCGGTAGGACACGCCCTTGAGCGCCAACGGAATGAGCGCCACGATAATGAGCGCGTTGAAGATGACAGCGGACAAGATGGCCGAGGTCGGAGAATGCAGGTGCATGATGTTGAGGGCTTGCAGCCCCGGGAATGCGGTGATAAACATCGCCGGTAAGATGGCGAAGTATTTTGCTACGTCGTTCGCGATGGAAAAGGTCGTCAGGGAGCCACGCGTGATGAGCAGCTGCTTGCCGATTCCCACGATGTCGATGAGCTTCGTCGGGTCTGAGTCCAAGTCGACCATGTTGCCGGCTTCCTTGGCGGCGGTCGTACCGGTGTTCATCGCCACTCCCACGTCAGCCTGCGCCAACGCCGGAGCATCGTTGGTGCCGTCACCGGTCATGGCCACCATGTGACCACCGGCCTGCTCTTTTTTTATGAGCGCGAGTTTTTGGTCCGGAGTAGCCTCGGCGAGAACGTCGTCGACGCCGGCTTCCTTGGCGATGGCTTGAGCGGTCAGCTCGTTGTCACCGGTGATCATGACGGTACGAATGCCCATCTCGCGCAGCGTCTTGAAGCGCTCGACCATGCCGTCTTTCACAATGTCCTTGAGATGGATAACACCGAGGACGCGTGACAAGGAGGAATTGGCGGTCGCTTCACGAGGATCGGATCCGGGCTCCGGGGCGTTAATGAGCTCGGCGACCACGAGTGCGGTGCCGCCGTCTTGACTAATTGAGTTGACCACGTCCTCGGTCTCTGCCGGAACAGTGCCGCCGA
Source organism: Corynebacterium sp. HMSC08C04 (assembly GCF_001807495.1). Lineage (NCBI taxonomy): Bacteria > Bacillati > Actinomycetota > Actinomycetes > Mycobacteriales > Corynebacteriaceae > Corynebacterium > Corynebacterium sp. HMSC08C04. The sequence goes on from NZ_KV789208.1 coordinate 87,758, forward strand.
GCTCGCGGACAGTTGTCATGATCTGCTTGGCCGCGCCCTTGACGATCATTTCGGAATCGCTGAGTTTCACCCCCGACATGCGGGTCTGCGCAGTAAATGCGATGAATTCGAGGTTGCGAAAGTGTTCCTCTGGCATTTCACCTCGGGCGGCTTCCGCCAGCTTGACAATGGAACGTCCCTCCGGGGTCTCGTCGGCCATGGAGGAAAGCTGCACCTTGTATATAAGCTCGTCTTGGTCGTACCCGCCCACAGGAATTACGTTCACGGCCTGGCGGTCGCCGACCGTAATCGTGCCCGTCTTGTCAAGCAACAGAGTGGAGACGTCACCGGCAGCCTCGACGGCACGCCCGGACATGGCCAGCACATTGTGCTGCACCAGACGGTCCATGCCGGCGATGCCGATGGCGGATAACAGCGCGCCGATGGTGGTTGGGATCAGGCAGACCAACAAGGCGACAAGAACCAGGGGATCCTGCGCCGCACCATTAAATGCCGCGGTCGGGGCTAGCGCCATGACAACGAGCAGGAATATCAGGGTCAATACGTTGAGGAGCGTGGACAAGGCAAGCTCGTTCGGGGTCTTCTGGCGATTGGCGCCTTCGACTAAACCGATCATACGGTCCATGAAGGACTGACCGGGCTCGTTGGTGACCTTGATTACGACCCAGTCAGACAACACGCGGGTACCACCGGTGACGGCGCACCGGTCGCCTCCAGATTCTCGGATGACCGGGGCGGATTCGCCGGTGACGGCTGACTCGTCCACGGAGGCCGCCCCAACGATGACGTCGCCGTCGGCTGGAATGGTCTGACCGGCTTCTACGAGGACGACATCCTCTTTGGCCAGCTCGGTTGAGGGGACTTCTTCGGTCTCGTAGTTGGCCGGGCTGAGCTCAACGTTGGTGCGGCCGGAGCCGGACCCGGCGGTGACGAGGACCGTGGAGGTGATGCGACGGGCAGTGGTGGTCGTCCGTGATCGACGTAGGGCGTCCGCCTGAGCCTTGCCACGACCTTCTGCGAAGGCTTCAGCAAAGGTTGCGAAGAACACCGTGGCCCAGAGCCAGAGAGAAATGGAGAAACTAAACAAAGTCGGTTGGGTACAGGCGATGATGAAGGTGAACACAGCGCCCACCTCTACTAAGAACATCACCGGCGTTTTAACGAGCTCTTTCGGGCTCATCTTGCGCAGAGCCAAAGGCACCGTGGCCTTGAGCTGCTCTGCGGAAAAAGTAGATGTGGTCGAGCTCATAGAGTCGCCTCCAAAATCGGTCCTAGGACGAGAGTGGGAAGGAATGTTAGTGCACCGACGATGAGAACGACGCCTATCAGCAGGCCGACGAATAGCCCGCTGTGCGTCGGCAGAGTGCCCGAAGTCGTCGGGATGATGCGTTGCTTGGCCATGGCGCCGGCAATTGCCAGGACCATAACGATGGGCAGAAAACGCCCCAACAGCATGCACATACCGAGGGAGATGTTGAACCACCAGGTGTCTGCTCCGAATCCGGCGAATGCCGAACCGTTGTTGTTGGATGCGGAGGTGAATGCGTAGACCAGGTCGCTAAAACCGTGCGGTCCCGCCGCGGATAGAGAGTCTGGGGTGCTTGGCAGAAGGACGGATAGTGCCACTCCGCCCAGCACGAGGGTTGGCATCACGAGGACGTACAGGCAGACCTTGATCATTTCGCCGACGCCAATGCGCTTTCCCAGGTATTCCGGTGTGCGCCCGACAATAAGGCCGGCGATGAACACCGACAGAATGGCCATGACCAGCATGCCGTACAACCCAGTGCCGACACCGCCTGGAGAGACTTCGCCGAGCAGCATATTTAAGATGAGAAGGCCGCCGCCGAGAGGAGTGTAACTCGAGTGGAATGAATCAACTGCGCCGGTCGACGTCATTGTCGTTGTCACCGCGAACAGCGCAGACGGGATGGTACCAAGCCGCATTTCGCGACCTTCCATGCCGCCGCCGATAGCGCCGGAAGCAGTGGCCTCGAGGGCGGTGACGGAAGCGAGTGACAGGAAGTACAACACCGCCATGGCGGAAAGAATGGCGTAGCCCTGGCGGGTATCGCGGACCATGAGACCGAATGTGCGAGTGAGAGACACCGGAATGACAAGGATGAGGAAGATTTCCAGGGCGTTGGACCACACGGTCGGGTTCTCGAACGGGTGGGCCGAGTTCGCATTGAAGTATCCGCCACCGTTGGTACCCAGTTCCTTGATGACTTCTTGGGAGGCCACAGCGCCGCCGGGGATGGTCTGGGTAGCGCCGGTAACTGTGGTAAAAGTCTCCGGGGGTTGCAGGTTTTGGATGACTCCCTGGGTCATGAGAAACAGCGCGCCCAAGGTTGCCATGGGCAGGAGGATGCGCAGACAGACGCGGGTAAGATCCACCCAAAAGTTACCGATGCGCCCGTCGCCGTTACGGGCCGCGAACCCTCGGATAAGCGCAGCAGCGACGGAAATGCCTACGGCACCGGAGACGAAGTTTTGGACCGTCATGCCGAGCATCTGCGTCAGCTGCGACATCGCAGTTTCACCGGAGTAGGACTGCCAGTTGGTATTGGTTGTAAACGAGACCGCAGTATTCCACGCTTGGTCCGGATCTACTGGGCCCATGCCGTGCGCCCACGGCAAGTACTGCTGGAGGCGTTGCAGTAGGTACAAGACAATGATCGAAAACATGGAGAAGGCCAAGAGGCTACCGGCGTAGCGGCGCCAAGTTTGCCGGGCGGAAGAATCTACCCCCAACACCTTGTAGATGGCCTTCTCTATCTTGAGATCGTTGGCTCCTGTGAAAACCTTTGCCATGTACCCGCCCAGTGGGACGTACAGCACGGCGAGGAGCGTGAATACCGCGACGAACGGGATATACCCGCCGATAACCCCGGTCATGAGAAGTCCTCAGGGTGCAACAGAGCGATGAGCAAATAGATGACGGCCGCGATCCCTAGAATCGCGCCTACAGTAAGTTCCCAGGTCATAGCTTATCCACCACCTGAGCTATCCATTGAATGATAACGAACAGCACAATGGTGGCAAGCGTCAAAATAATGTCGAATGCCATGGATGTATAAAAGCACCCATCGGCACCGCTACATCTGGGTCTTAACGAGATTTTGACATCTACGCTGAGGGAAGAGCTAGTCTGCGACGAGTGGCTCCATGGTCAGCTCCGGGTGCTCCTTCTCAATGAAAGCTAGCTTCCACTTATCGCCGAAGAGGGCGATTAGTTCGCCGTCAGTGCGGGTAAAGATTTCCACGCCACGCTGGCGGCCGAGCTCAGAGGCGGACTCGGCGTCGGTGCGACGGGCAACGGAATACGGGATGGGCTCCGTGACGGTTTCCACGTTGTATTCCACTTCCATGCGCGCCTGCATGACCTCGAACTGCATGGGACCCACCGCAGCCATCACCGGAGCTGCGTCGCCACGGGCCTCATTGCGCAGGATCTGGACGACGCCCTCAGCAGCCAACTGATCCAAGCCCTTACGGAAGGCCTTGTAATCGCCCAAAGACTTCGCACGTAGAATGCGGAATGCCTCCGGTGCGAACTGCGGCATCGGCTTGAACTGCACCTTCTTGCCAGAGTAGATGGTATCGCCAGGTGCCAGGGAACCGGCGTTGACGAGGCCCACGATGTCGCCCGGGTAGGCGGTGTCGATGGTGTCGCGCGTGCGGCCGAAGACAGTCAGCGCGTACTTCGTGGAGAAGCTGCGGCCGGATTGGGCGTGGGTGACCTGCATGCCGCGGTCGAACTCGCCGGAGACCACGCGCATGAATGCCAAGTTATCGCGGTGCTTGCGGTCCATGCCCGCCTGCACTTTGAAGATGACGCCGGAGAAGTCATCGGTGACCTCGCGGACCTCGTCGATGGCTGCGTTGGCGCCGCCGGACGCCTCGATTGCCTTCGGATCGGAATCGCGCGAGCGCGGGGCCGGGGCGATGGCGCAGAGGGTATCGAGAATCTGGTGCACGCCGAAGTTCAACATTGCGGAGGCAAAGATCAGCGGGGAAGTAACGCACTGCTCGAATAGCTCCTGGTCATGCAGCGCGCCGTCGGCAGCCAGTAGCTCTGCTTCCTCGACGGCGGTCTCCCAGGCATCACCTTCCTTGGCCTCAGCGCCGCTCGGATCGTAATGCTCCTCCGGTGCGATGGTCGAGCCACCCGCAGTACGGATGAAGTGGATGTAGTTATCCGCTTCGCCGTCTTCATTGATGTGCGCCAAGCCACGGAAGTCACCAGCGATGCCGACCGGCCAGTACAGCGGGGTGGGCTGTAGCTGAATCTCGTTGACGATCTCGTCCACGAGCTCCAGCGGTTCGCGGCCGACACGGTCCCACTTATTGATAACCGTAACAATCGGCAAACCGCGGGCCTTGCACACACGGAAGAGCTTGAGGGTCTGTGGCTCCAGGCCCTTCGCGGCGTCGATAAGCATGACTGCGGCATCAACCGCAGTAAGAACGCGATAGGTATCCTCCGAGAAGTCCGCGTGGCCCGGGGTATCGACCAGGTTGATCATGTAAGGCTCACCCGTATGGCCCTCCGGGGCGTACTCGAACTGGAGGGCAGAAGAAGCTACGGAGATACCGCGGTCCTTTTCCATCTCCATCCAGTCAGAGACCGTGGCTTTACGGTTTCCCTTGCCGTGCACGGCACCTGCTTCATTAATGATGTGCGCATGCAACGCCAGCGCCTCCGTAAGGGTGGATTTACCGGCGTCCGGGTGGGCGATGACGGCAAATGTACGACGGCGGGTGGCTTCGGAGGCAATACTCATGCGCGTAAGTTTAGCGGTCTTGACCTAAAGTGCTGGAATCGCGCCGCAGCGATTAATTCCAGTCCACGCCAAGTTGCTCGCCCAAGTCATCGAAGATGCGGCGAGCAACGCTTGCCTTCTTGGCCATCGGTCGACGCATGCCCGGCTTGCGCTTGCTGTTGAAATACTGGCCAGACTCAAAGTGCACGCCCGGCGTGCCAGTGAGGTAATATGCAAGGCTCTCGCCGCCGGCCTGGGCTTTTCCAAAGTACTTGGAGATGGCGCCGGTGTAGAACTTGCTCGTGCGGGTCTGCGATGACCGCGCAAAGTTGGTTGCCAAGACGCCGGGGTGGAAGGCCACGGAAGTCATCCCATGATCGTGGAGATACTGCGTAAGCAAAATATCGCCCAGCTTGGCGTTGCCGTAGGCACGCTCTGCGGTGAACTTCTGGAAGGTATTTGGATCGCCCGGATCGAATGCAGACATCAAGAAATTAGCCACCGAAGCGGTTTGCACGATGGTGGCATCCGTTTTGCGCAGCTTCTCCCGTAGCAAGGAAGTCAGCAGGAAAGGCGCCACCACGTTAACCTGCCACGTGCGTTCAAATCCATCGGCCGTGGTGAAGGGGCCATCGAAGATCCCGCCCGCATTGTTTCCCAACGCGTGAATCTCCTCGAGCTCACCTAATTCTTCTGCCAAGCGGCGCACCTGGCCCAAAGACTCAAAGTCCGCCAGGTGGAAGGAAGCCCCCACGCTTTCTGCCACAGCCTTGGTCTTTTCGGGATTACGGCCAACCAGCACCAGGTGATCCTGCGGGCGTTGAGCGCGGAGCACGCGGGCTGCTGCAGCGCCGATGCCGTCAGAGGCACCAGTGATGACGATGGTTTGTGGGTCGTGGCTCATGAATTAAAGCTTAGGGGTTATGAGCTTTCTCTGGTGGGTTACTTGCGGGAATGAATCTCATTCTGCGCGAATTGAATGCCGCGGGAAACGATGAGCCCCACGGCGTCGGCAGCCGTGGCGATTGCGGCGTCGAAACCAGTACCGGAATCCACCGGCCCCAGGACATAATCCGGAATGGATGTGCCCTTCGGCGGGCGGGCAATACCGATGCGAATGCGAGGGTACTCGCGGGTTCCCAAGCGTTCGCTCAAGGACTTCAACCCGTTGTGGCCGTTTTCATTGCCGCCTACCTTGATGCGAATCTTATGCGCTGGCAAATCGAGCTCATCATGAATCACGATGATGCGCTCCGCTGGAATCTGTAATTCCTCTGCGAAGGGAGCGATCGGGTCACCAGACAAGTTCATAAAAGTTGCGCAACGGGCAACGACTACGGCGATATCGCCCACCATTACCTGCGCCGCGGACAATTTATGGCCCTTAACCGGCTGCAGGATATCTCCGGAATCGGCTAAAAGGTCATCGACTGCCATGTAGCCCACGTTGTGGCGAGTCGCGGCGTACTGCGCGCCGGGGTTGCCAAGGCCCACCACGAGCCATTGGCCAGAAAGGTCAGAAACTTCCAGCAAGGGAGCCTGCTTCTGGCGTGCTGTGCTCCGGTGAAGCCCCTCCTTCACAATACTTGCTTTGGAACCCGCCGAAGAGCGAAGCTGCTGCAAACATTCCTTGATGGTTGCGCCGAGGGAAGACATAAAACACACCTTAATGTGGGGAGTAAAAAACAGCTTACGCGCATCCTTTGCCTAGTGTGGGCGAGATGAGCACACTACTTGAAAGCTTAGAAGCCAGAATACTTCCCGCCCCCATGGCCGGGGGACCCACGACCCCGCGCAGCGTTCTGGCGGCATCGGCAGCCGGCTCCTTTGGTGCTTTGGCACTGGGCACTGCTTCCCTCGAAGCGGCGCGGGAACAGATTGCGGCCTGCGAGGGTGAGCATTTTGGGGTAAATCTTTTCTGCCCGCAGAAGCCGCTGGGTGAAGACTCGATGGCGGCGGTGCGCGCTATGGCGGAATCAGAAGGCGTGGAGGTTCCTAGCGTCGACTATTCCAACGGATGGGAGGACAAGCTCCAGCTAGCGCTAGATGGCGGCGCGGCGGTGCTGTGGTCCATGTTCGGTACCTTTAGTCTTGGCGAGATTGACCGTATCCACGCTGCGGGAGCGGAGGCTTGGACCACGGTTACCTCGCCGGAAGAAGCTATCGCTGCTGCCAAAGTTGGGGTAGACGCGTTGTGTGTGCAGGGGCCTGAGGCCGGCGGGCACCGCGGGGTCTGGGATGCTGAAGCGGAGCCGGATTGGCGCCCGCTGCCGGAGCTGGTGGCGGCAGTTTACGCCGCGCTTGGCGACGCCCCTTTACCTCTGATTGCCGCAGGTGGACTGCGTACATCCGAAGACGTCGCCCGAGCCCTTTCATGGCCAGGCGTTGAAGCGGTCAGCTGTGGTTCGGCCTTCTTGCTGGCTGAGGAGGCTGGAACCAGCGCCTTTAATCGCGAGCTTCTTGCAAGCGGCGGCAAGAGTGTATCTACTCGTGCGTTTTCCGGCCGCTTTGCCCGCGGGCTGGAAACTGAGTTCACTCGGGCCCACCCAAAAATGCCCCCGATGTACCCCTTCTTGAATCCGATTTTGAAACCACGCCGCCAAGAACAGGATGCTGCAGTGGCCTATTGCCTGGTGGGGGAGCAGGTGGAGAAAATAAACGGGGGTAGTGTGGCGGAAATCCTGTGGCGTCTATGCCAAAACGGGCAACACTAGGCGTTAATATTTACGGTTGAATGTTGGTTTACCCCCCCATGACGAGTAAAGGAAAAGAACACGTGACTGCGAACGCACAGGTTGGACACGCTGACTGGAACGAGCGCCTTGAGCTTGCTCAGGAAATGATCCCGCTGATCCACCAACTGCACCGCACCAACAACGTTGTTGCCACCATCTACGGCCGCAACTTGAATGGCGTAACGGACATCGACATCATGAAGGCGCACCGCTACGCACGCCGTATTGCAAAGCGCGAACTTTCCACCGCAGAGACCCTTCCTATCCTGAAGGAACTGTGCGACATGAACCTGGGCTCTGCCTCCATCGACCTGGGCCGCCTGGCTTCTGGCTACTCTGAGTCTGACGCCAACAACCTGCGCGACTACCTGGAGCAGGAACTCTGCGACCTGGTTGGCGCTGCTGTTGATAAGGAATGCACCGACGTTGTGCTCTACGGCTTTGGCCGCATCGGCCGACTGCTGGCCCGCATCCTGATCGCTCGTGAGGCTGCATACGGCGGCGTCCGTCTGCGTGCCATCGTTGCCCGCAAGAAGGGCGACGGCGATATCTTCAAGCGTGCCTCCTTGCTGCGCCGCGACTCCGTTCATGGTGCTTTCAACGGCACCATCGCTGTGGATGAAGAAAACGACGTTATCTGGGCAAACGGCACCAAGATTCAGATGATCTACGCCAACGACCCGGCTGATATCGACTACACCGCTTACGGCATCAACAATGCCATCCTGGTTGATAACACCGGCGTATGGCGTGACCGCGCTGGCCTGGAGCAGCACCTGCAGTCCAAGGGCATCGACCGCGTGCTGCTGACCGCACCGGGCAAGGGCGATCTGAAGAACATCGTCTACGGCATCAACGATGACACCATCGAGGATTCTGACAAGATCCTGTCTGCCGCATCCTGCACCACCAACGGCATCACCCCTGTTCTTAAGGTCATCAATGATCGTTACGGCGTTGTCCACGGCCACGTGGAGACCGCTCACTCCTTTACCAATGACCAGAACCTGATTGATAACTTCCACAAGGGTGACCGTCGTGGCCGCGCAGCTGGTCTCAACATGGTTCTCACCGAGACCGGTGCTGCGAAGGCAGTCTCCAAGGCTGTTCCGGAGTTTGAGGGCAAGCTGACCGGTAACGCTATCCGCGTTCCTACCCCGGACGTTTCCATGGCAGTGCTGAACCTGGAGCTGGAGAAGGAAGTCGAGCGCGACGAGGTCAACAACTTCCTGCGCAACGTTTCCCTGCACTCTGACCTGCGCCAGCAGATTTCTTACATTGCTTCTCCGGAGGTTGTCTCCTCTGACTTCGTCGGCTCCACCCACGCCGGCATTGTCGACGGCCTGGCAACCATCGCTTCCGGCAAGCACCTGGTTCTCTATGTCTGGTACGACAACGAGTTCGGCTACTCCAACCAGGTAATTCGCATCGTCGAGGACATCGCAGGCGCACGTCCTCGCGTATTCCCGGCTCGCGTTGAGGCACACGAGCTCTAAGCCTTTTCGCGCAGATTAAGCGCTACCCACCCCTGGGGCCACATTTTCGGTGTGGCTCCAGGGGTCTTTGTTTAGGCAGGCATGGGATCGGGTTGTAGTGCTAGGGCGCACGTACCCCTGAGTGGGTTGTTCGACTACGTGTATCCACGGCTGAGTTTTAGGATGTTTCGATGTGAAATCTAAACCCAGGCATTCGCAACCACACCGTGCCCAAAGCGCTGAAATAGCTGAAAATGCTGGTAGCAATCAATCTCCTGCGTCTCGGTGGATAAACGCCGGGCAATGGCTGATCGGTACGCCTTGGGGAAGGCTTGTCATTATTATTGCGTTGTGCGCGGCGCTGGCACCATCAGTATTACGAGGTTTTCACCTCCGGTATTACATCGATCTTGATGTCTACGCTGCAGGCGGTCGCGCGGTGCTGACAGGCCAGTCGCTCTACGACGACGGCTTCGATGTGCGTGGGGCGCATTTGCCTTTTACATATCCGCCGTTGGCCGCAATGCTTTTTGCCCCGTTGTCGCTTCTGCCGCACTCGGTCGCAGCGGTTATCATGCTCGCAGTATCAACCGCGGCGCTCTGGTGGTGCATTCACCGTATCGTGGACATGCTGGGGCTTGCTGAGTATCTCGGTGGCAGCAAAGGGTGGCTGAGCACCGGGCTGCTTGCGTTGGCCTTGGTGACAGAACCCGTGCGGCAGACCCTCATGTTTGGCCAGATCAACATCGTGCTGATGTTTCTCGTGCTCGCCGATGTCTTTGGTCGCCGCAGTCTCCGTGGGTGGGGCGTGGGACTTGCGGCGGCCATCAAGCTTACTCCTGCGGTCTTTGGCCTGTATTTCCTTATCACCCGGCAATTTAAGGCTGCGGCGATGTCCGTAGCGACCGGAATTGCAGCGACGCTGTTGGCGGCACTCGTCTTGCCGGCCGACTCCCGCGAATACTGGACGCATACCTTGGGCGATCCGACCCGGATCGGTGGAATCGATTACGTGGGCAATCAATCTCTCCGCGGCGTCGTTGAGCGTGCCCTCGGGCCAGGGGAGGGCCACGGCCTGTGGGTTGGCGCGTCGCTGGTGGCCTTCTGCGTCATCGCGGTGACCATGTGGCGACACCGCGGTGACATGGTGGTGCTGCTAGGACTCAACTCGCTTGTAGCACTTCTTATCTCCCCGGTGAGCTGGTCGCATCACTGGGTTTGGTTGCCGGTGCTGCTTCTCCCGCAGCTCGTGCGTTGGACCCGTGGTGGGGTGCCGGGCGCTACGCCCGTGGCGATCGCGACGATGCTGCTTACCTTCATTGGACCACACTGGTTCGTTGACGGTTTGGATACCACGCAGTGGTGGGAGGCGATATGCGCAGCAGACTTCGTCCTCATCGCAGTGGCATACCTTGTGCTTGCCGTGCGCGCCCCGCGGCCGCAGGTTAATCCTTAGCGGGCGGGGCGGCAAGGCTCAGCAGTTGGTGGGATGACTACTTGTCTGACTTGTGCTTCCCGGTCTTCTTTTTCTTCTTGCCCTTGTGCTTTTTGCCTTCGGACTTGTGTGCAGCAACCTTGTCGCGCTCAAGTTCGGCGGCCACATCGGGGACGTAGGCGAACTCATCGCGCGGCGGGCGCTGGTATTCCTCGCCGCTTTCAGCTGGGCGCTCCGGAATCTCCGGAACCACCTGCTCGACGTGCTGATACGGAACCGTCTTTAGGATGTGGTTGATGACGTTGATACGAGAGCGTTTTTTGTCTTCAGATTCAACGGTGTACCACGGAGCGTTCGGGGTATCGGTGTGGACGAACATCTCGTCCTTTGCACGGGAGTAGTCCTCCCAGCGGGTGATGGACTGCAGATCCATGGGAGAGAGCTTCCAGCGACGCAGCGGATCGTTGCGGCGGGACTTAAAGCGCGCGATCTGCTCTTCGTCAGAGACGGAGAACCAGTACTTCAGCAGAATAATGCCGTCTTCAACGAGCATGTTTTCGAGCTGGGGCGCCTGGTGCAAGAAGCGGACGTATTCCTGTTGGGAGCAAAAGCCCATGACTCGCTCGACGCCGGCGCGGTTATACCAGGAGCGGTCAAAAATGACTATTTCGCCCGCGGTCGGAAGCTTTTCGATGTAGCGCTGGAAGTACCACTGGCCGGCCTCACGGTCGTTGGGCTTAGGCAGAGCTTCGATGCGGCAGGTGCGGGGGTTGAGGTACTGGGTGATGCGCTTGATAGCAGAGCCCTTACCTGCAGCGTCGCGACCTTCCATGATAATGACGATGCGGGCACCGGTTTCTACAACCCACTGCTGCATCTCGACGAGTTCGGCCTGCAGGCGCTTGAGTTCTTCCTCGTAAGCTTCCTTATCGAGCTTGGCAGGGGCGGTTTTGGATTTCTTGCTCATGCATTTAACTTTAGCCCGCTAGCTGCGAAGATAGGTAATAAATCCAGGACAATTATGCACAAGCATAGTAATTAACCACACGTGCACTCCGGCCCGCATCCAGAAGGCGCTTCGCCGTAGTGCGTGGTGTTTTCGATAGCGCCCAAGCCTTCGACCTCAATGCGGACGGTTTGGCCGTCCTGAATAAAGGCCTGTGGCTGACGCGCAAATCCCACGCCCTCGGGCGTGCCGGTCACGATGACATCGCCGGGGTTAAGCGGGTACAGCTTTGAGCAGAACGCGATGAGCTCCGCGACGGAGAAAATCAGGTCATCGGTGTTATCCGCTTGGCGCACCTCGCCATCAACGGTGGTGGTAATGCGCGCGTTGCCGCCAGGCGCCCACTCATCAGAAGTGGTTAGCCATGGACCGAATCCAGCAGTGCGGTAGAAAGATTTGCCGGCATGGAATTGAGTGGTACGCCGCTGGAAATCCCGCAGCGTGTAGTCATTCATCACGGCGTAGCCTGCGGCGTGTTCGAGCGCTTCTGCCATCGCAACATTGTGCGCACGAGAGCCGATAACCACGGCGAGTTCGCCCTCATAGTCGAGCTTGCTCGTGGCCCAGTCGGGGACATAGATATCGTCGTAGGGGCCGGTGAGCGCCTCCGGAAACTTAACGAACAAGGTAGGCTGCTCAGGCAGTTCACGCCCCATCTCACGCGCATGTTTGGCGTAATTGACGCCCACGCAGATAATCTTCGACGGCGTCGGGATGACGGGCGCTAAGTCCTGCTCGCGAAAAGCAATCGGCTCGCCAGAAAGTTGCGCGGACTTGCACCAATCCTCGGCCTGCAGGAGCTGGCCGACGTCGTCAAAGTCGAGCTCCACGCCCACGCCGGGGCCGTCGATGCGGATCGCAGTGGTGCCAAACTGAGTTCGCAAGGTGGCAAGTTTCATGTCGGAAATTTTACGCGGAGTTGCAGGCAGCTTGGCGCACAAGCCAGGGAGAAGTTTTAAGGCATGCGAATCTGGCCCGTGGGCGGGCTAGACAACTTGCTTCGCGAGCTAAGTAGCGTGTTCTGAGAAATTGCTCAGCTCTTCGTCGAGGTAGTTGCGTTCTTCTTCCAACCAATCTGGCAGCGGCGAGTTAAGCGGCGGCGGAGATTTATCCGTCCAAGGTGGGATGTACCAGCCGCTGGGCGGAACCCAATAGACTGTGCCATGCCGCTCTAGCCATCCGCGTCCACCGGCGGTCTCGTCGTCATTGACGGCATTGTGATACTGGCAGGCCATGGTGAGGTTTTCCGCGGATGTTTCGCCGCCATGGCGCCAGGCCTTTAGATGGTGGACTTGGCAATCGTTCGCGCCCTTTTTGCAGCCGAGCCAGGCACAGCGCGGGTTTTCCGCAGTAGCCATAAGCCGCTGCTTGGTGGAGGCAAAACGCGAGACGCGGTGCAGGTTCACAGGCCCATGCACAGGATGCATGAGTACGTGGAAGCCGTGATCAAGGATGTTCCGGGTAGCCAGTTCAGTCGAGGAGATGAGCGCGCCATTGCTCAATTGGAACCAGACTTCGTGGCCTTCCAAGGCCCGCGCGTAGTTTTCCATTTTTGTCACCAACATGACAGAAATTGCTGGCTGACTAGGGTTTCCTTCGCCGAACCAGCGTTGCTTTAGCCCTGCGAGTGCAGATTCAGCGCTGCTGCAGTCAAGGCTGTCGCGCATATCGGTGAGGTCGGCGGAGGGGCCGCAAATAGTCAGGGTAGCTTGGCCATCGGGATGCTGGGCAAGCCGTATTCCAGGCTTGCGTTCGCGGCGAGGTGAGCGCGCAGCAACCAACTCGCGGGCCTTCTTCTCGACGTCCCTCGTATCACCGGCCGTGGCCAAAGCCGTATGGCGCACGCGCCACCGTTCGGCCTCCGTGCGCAACTTGCGGGCCTGCTTTTCCACGGCAAGGAGCGTAGTAAGGGAGTGAGCACGCCCGCGTTCCATGGTTTCACGACGCAAGCGCTGAAAAGAGTTACCGGGCGCGAAGGGCTCAGCGAGGGCTGCAAGGTCTATTGCCAGAGCATCGGGCACCCCGAGACTAGCGATTTCACTCGCTGTCTTGCCCACGGCTTCTTCGACAATATCCATGCCCCGACTTAACGTGCTGGCCAGTTCCCCCAAAACTGTCATAGCCCAGACCCTAAAGCAGCTTATGCCACGCCGCAACTGGAGCGGCGTCGGCAAGCGCAGCTAACTCGCGGACGCGATGCGGGTGATTTCTTGCGCTGCGTCTGCGCAGATGATGGGGATGTCCGCTTGCTCTTTCTTTGCCCACGGTTTAAGCACGAAGCTTGCGGGATCCATTCGACCAGGTGGGCGTCCGATGCCTATGGAAAGCCGCTGATAATCCTTGGTACCCAGAGACTTGGTGGTGGAGCGCAGGCCATTGTGCCCGTGGTCGCCACCACCGACGCGGTGCTTGACGACGCCGAATTCCAGCTCCAGCTCATCATGGACCACGATGAGGTTTGTAGGGGATAGCGAAAAGTACTGGAGGAGTGCCTTGATAGGGCCACCAGAGAGGTTCATGAAAGAACGCGGCTTGGCAAGGAATAACTTGGTCGAGCCAAAGCGAACTTCGGCAACTTCGGTGTTGGTCTTCTTATGCACTGAAAAGCTGGTGAAGTTGTCGTTAGCTAATTCATCGACAACATCGAAACCGATGTTGTGGCGGGTTCCGGCATATTTGGGGCCCGGGTTGCCCAGGCCGACGACGAGATAATCAGTCACTAAGCCATTGTCTCATGCCGGTGCGAAAGAGCGGCTCTTGGCGTGAAAACGGGCAAACGCCCGCGCCAGCCACGATGGCCAGTGCGGGCGAATGCGCGTAAAAGAGCGAGAAACTCTGAATTACTCTGCGGATTCTTCCTCTGCGGATTCAGCGCCAGCCTCAGCGCCGCCTTCCTCAGCAGCCTCAGCGGCTGCCTCGAGCTCTTCGTCAACCTCAGGCAGGGAGATGGAAGCGATGACGGTCTCTGCATCTGCAACCAGGGTGGTGTTTTCTGGCAGGGTGATGTCGCCAGCGGTGACGACAGCGCCGTCCTCGAGGCCCTCGATGGAAACGGAGATCTCCTCTGGGATGTTCAGAACGTCTGCCTCAACGAGGAGGACGTCAGCATCCTGAACGGACATGGTGCCCGGTGCGCTCTCGCCCTCGAGAACAACCGGAACCTCAACCTCAACCTTCTCGCCGCGCTTGATGGAAAGCAGGTCGACGTGGTCGATGTCCAGGGTCAGAACGTTCTGGTCAACGTGCTTGACCATGACGAGGTGCTGCTCACCCTCGAGCTCGAGCTCGAAAACAGCGTTGACGCCGTGTGCGCGAACCAGTGCGGTCAGCTCGAGACGGTCAACAGCGAAGTGCAGAACGTCAACGCCGTGGCCGTAGACAACGCCTGGGACCTTGCCAGCAACGCGCAGGCGGCGAGCGAAGCCCTTGCCGAACTCGTTACGTACTTCTGCCTTCAATACTGGGCGGGTGTTTGCCATAGTAAAACTCCTAGTGTCAAAGATTGGTGCGGCGAGACTTTAGCGAGTTCGAAAAACGGCGAAAGCCTGCCGATGGTCGTCTTGGTCGAGTCATCGCAGGCTTAAAACGTGTGAAATAACTTCTAATCGCGTCGATAACGGCTTTCCAATTCTGGGCAGCCCTCGCCGAGACAGCGAGAATACTAACACGCAGCGCCGAGAGCAGGCAAGTTACTTCTGCTCTTCTTCGCCGACAACTCCCTAGCCTTCGTCAGCTTCGTAGTCCTCGGCCGAAAAGTCATTGGAATCATCGGCCTCGCTAAGCGCGCTGCCTGCCACCTTAGCGAGGCTATCGACGCTATTCCACCAGCTCTTCATGGAGATAAGCTCATGCAGGCTGTCCAATTGTGCAGGCGGAAATACCTTAAGATGTAACAAGCAGAACAACAACACAAGGAACCTCCACCTGGATCAATTCAGGTGGAGGTTCCTTGTGTTCTGTTTAGGAGAGTAGCTTGTATCCGCTCTTGTCTTTGAATTCCCCTGTGGCGATCATAATGAGATCCACGATGGTTCCCACTAAGAAGAGTCCTCCTGTGAAGAGCCAGAGCAGACCAGTTCCGATCTTTCCTACATATATGCTGAGAGCGGCTTGTTGGTAGGGGTGTTGCGG
>NZ_KV789209.1:0-1621 GCF_001807495.1 Corynebacterium sp. HMSC08C04
TAGCTGAGGTAGGAACTAAACCCAGGACGCTTCAAAGCGATTAAAAATCGCCTCCGCCGCGAAGCTGAAATTAACGATCCAGATACTGAAATTGCTCACATTTCCGCGCCTTCCCAGTGACTCTGAAAAAGTCTCACTCACGGTACTTCATGGTCAACGTTGAAATAGAAGGGGACCAGAGGGGATCAGCCTGAAGTAACGATGCGGCGCCTGCCTTTATAAGTGATGAGCCCCCAAACCTCCACAGACATACGCCTCGCATCTATGCGGATGTCATTTGATTCGCCATTACTTCCCCTATCACTATTACGGCGTTTGCAGATCGACTTGAAGGCGCGCCTAGGTTTTAACGCCTAGGTTTTAACGGCTCTTCCGGTTTCGGGGGTGCGTAGCGGAGTGAGGTAGAAAACGACGGGTTCAGCGGGTCACCATAACATGTAGGGCCCCTAGTGGGTTAAGTACTAGGAGTTTTCGCAACTTCAATCTTTAAGATTTCAAGCGGGCTCCGATGGCCGCTTGAAGAAATGCCAACAGAAAGCAAAAGGCCTTTCCATCGTTCCCTTTTTGGAGTCACATGATAGGAACGGCGCAACTCGCTACAGTTCCTCTTCATCTTCCGCCTCAGCATTATCCATGCCAAGATTATTGACGTGCAGGGGATCTGTTTTGTTCATTGGAGGATTCCGAACGCATTCTCTAATTCCATCGATATGTTCACTGAGACTATCAGTAATCGGCGACCACATCGGATCTAGAATAAAATCTATTCCCGACCGACGGGCATGTTTTGCCGCTGGGACGAAGTCACTGTCTCCCGAAATCATGACGATCTGATTGACTTTTCCCTGCTCGGCAAGAGATGCAATGTCCAGCCCAAGCCGCATATCAACTCCTTTTTGAGAAATGCCGAGAACGAAATCCTTTTCAGTCAGATCGTCTACGCCTATTGAACCCCGACATAGTTTCTTGACAGCATCCTCCCTTAGGGTATATCCACCTTGAGTCTCGAGTGGCTCACCTCGCCGCATAGCGACTTTTCGCTTCTTAATGAGGGCTGCGAAGAAGTCGTTGGTCCACTCAAATAAGCTACTTTTCCCGAGATTAACTTGCTGTTGCGTAAGTGGGTGAAACACTACTCGTTGAGACGGCGGACAATCATAGTAGTAAATCCTATAGAGGCCAGAGCGAGAGGCTCGTATATGTCTATGGCAGTATTTTACAAGCTCATTGGCGCGATCCTCCGCGTTTTTATGACCGAACAACGTTGCTGCACGCTTACGATAAAATCCCCCGTCCACTAGGATAGCAGTGGTAATTTCCCTCAACGGCGGCCGAGAAGCCCTACGATCTTTCTTATCCATAGCCACATTCACCACCCAGTCGTTTGACTATTTATAATTATAAGATAACCCCAGTCATCGGCACTCTCCTTATCGCTGGAGGGTCAACGGCTGGGGTTGATAGGTTGCAGGCTACCATATGCTGACCGTAACATCAATTTGTCCTGTTACACAGAGGTTTCTCTGAACTCCGGCGGTAAACGTCCAAAAGCCACTAGACATCACAGTCCTAGCCTGAGTATTCTACCTGCTGAGAGCGGCTTGTTGGTAGGGGTGTTACG
>NZ_KV789210.1:0-1240 GCF_001807495.1 Corynebacterium sp. HMSC08C04
TATCAGGTGTCTACCAAACAGGGGTCAGGTCCTTGTCATAGGAGTCACCCACCGTCCCAGTCGACGCTGCGATACCGTGCTCAGCCAGGCGCTCGTTGTAGACGATGCTCACATATTGTGAGCCGTGGTCTGAATGGTGAATCAAGCCCGTTGTTTCTTTGGCGCACACGATCGCCTGGTTGAGCGCTTGCAGCGGCAAGGCTTCGGTGCGCATCGAATCCGACAGCGCCCATCCGACGATCCTCCGGGAGAATACATCGGTCACGAACGCGGTGTACACAAAGCCTTTCCTGGTGCGCACGTAGGTAATGTCCGCCACCCACAGCCGATGAGGGCCAGGAGCCCTAAATTCACGATTTACCAAGTCTGGGCGCAGATCAGGCACGTTAGGCTTACGGGTTGTGATAGGTGACCTGCCTTTGCCTTTGCCAGAAACACCGGCCAGGCGCATCAACCGAGCAGTTTGTTCACGACCGATATCAATTCCGTCACGGCGGAGAGCATGCCACATTTTCCGCACACCGTAGACACCGTAATTATCGCGATGAACAGCACTAATGTGTTCAATCAGCACAGCATCGCGAAGGCGACGAGCACTTAATCCACGGGCTTTAGACTGGCGGTACCCGCGCGAAGTAAGGAAGCCGCCTTCACGATGGGTGTTTAACGTCTGGCAGATGAACTCGACTGAGAAACGATTCCGATGCTCATCAATGAACCGGATCATTTCCGACGTTTCGGGTCGAGTTCGGATGCGAAAAAAGCCGAAGCGGCTTTCAACAACTCGTTGGTGTCCCGCAGCTCTTGATTTTCTCGACGCAACCGTGCGTTTTCTGCAGCAAGGTCCTCGGGCATTGATTCCACAACACGACCTTCGCGACGAGCGGCCTGCGTCCATTGCCTCGCCGTGTGCCACGAGACGCCCAGCTTTGGTGCCACGATCTTGCAGGCTGCCTGCATGGAAATGTTCTCCGCCAGGATGCGGTCTTCCACGAGACGGACCACACGGTCCTTCGCATCCTGATCAAATTTTCTCGGCATGTTCCAAATTTTCCCATCTACTCAAACGGAACAAAACCTGGGGCACTTCAAGGCTTACGCCTGGTAGTAATGCATCGACGCCGTTTGCTAAAGCCTTTTAACCCCATGGATTTCATGATGCGTGCAACTTTCTTGTGATTTATCGGGCCGAAATCCGTATCACTGTTGAGGCTTGCGGCGATGCGTTTAGCACCATAAA
>NZ_KV789211.1:0-625 GCF_001807495.1 Corynebacterium sp. HMSC08C04
TAGCTGAGGTAGGAACTAAACCCAGGACGCTTCACGGTCATGAAAGACAAGTTGATCTTCACCCATGACGATCAGCGCCAGACAGTCATTGCGCTGGCCCAGCTGGAAGGAGAATAACAGTGGCTACGGTTACCGCGATACCAGCAACCAAGACACGCATCCACGACAGCGCGCTTTCAGGTTTTAGCTCCAAACGCCGGGTGGCAGCCTACGCAAGGGTGTCCACCGATATGGAAGAACAAGCCACCAGCTATCAAGCCCAAATCGATTACTACACCGTCCACATCCAATCGCGTGCTGATTGGGTGTTTGCTGGCATGTATGCCGACGAAGGCATTAGCGGTACTTCTACCAAACACCGTGAGGGCTTCCAAGCCATGATCGCCGACGCGTTAGCCGGGAAAATTGATCTGATCCTCACCAAGAGTGTCTCGCGGTTTGCTCGTAACACCGTCGACTCCCTGACCACCGTCCGACAGCTAAAAGAAGCCGGTGTGGAGGTGTATTTCGAGAAAGAAAGCATCTGGACCCTTGATTCTAAAGGCGAACTACTCATCACCATCATGAGTAGTCTTGCCCAGGAAGAATCTCGGGGCCTGACCCCCGGAAAGTAGACACGTCGGGG